>JBDLIN010000007.1:0-37536 GCA_039714835.1 Bacteroidota bacterium
TTTCAGCAGCCATTGTACACCAACTAATACACTAATTAACAAATAAAACTTTAGACATGAATCCAATTTAATTTCTCCCAAAAAGAAATGTCATAAGTAGCTTCATTCAAATCAAGTTTGTCAGCTCTATAATCTTTAAGTAACTCTTGATAAACCATATTATTTTTTTCTCTTCCCTCTAAAACGGACCTATATAAATTACCTTTTGAAAATTTAATTTTTGAATCGGGAGTATATTTTAGGAATAATGAAATTGCAACACGCATTAATTTAGCAGCTTCTTCATTTTTATTCTTTCGAGCATAAGCTATACTTGCATCGTAATAATCACTTATAATTTCTTCCTTACTATCAGGTAGAATCCCATATAGGAAAGAAGAGTAATGTTGAGATAAACATGCTCTTTTTTTGTATGCTTCATGCGAATTTTGAGGATCTAACTCAATTCTTCGTGAAATGAAAATGTATGATAATTTCATCAACTTGATTAGCACTTTATTTGAAACTTGGTTGTTTTTTGAGGCGAAATCTAATTCATAGCTTAGTCTTTCTAAGACCATATCAGCTATTGCGATACCTATTGTTCCAACTGCACTGTCATTCCAGTGGGGGAATTTATGTTTAACACCTACTTCAACGGCTTTTAAAAATGCACGATTCATTATTTCTCCAATACTTTTAATATGAAATTCAAAAGATATACCAAAAATATTGTTTGAAAATGAGTGAAAAACGAATAAATGGCAAAGTCAAGTGTCTCATAGTGAGATAAAAGGGATTGACTAGGATAGGCAATAATGGATAAGATATCCAATATTACGCGTGTAAGTAAATTAATTTAATTAATCAAGGATATTATTAATGAACTTGGTTAAGACTAAAATTAATCACAAATTTGCAAGATTATTTTTTATAGACTAAAAAAATAATACGATTAGAGTATAAAGTAATATAGTTATTAATAAATAGATGTATTTAAAATGATGAAAGTAATCCCAGCCATTTTACTTTTGTTCTTCTATACAGGTATTTTGAAATCTCAAACTACAAATGGAAGGATTCAGATAGTAAACGAAAATAGTGGTAAAATTTTATGTAATGTACAAGTAAATCTTGAAGATGATAGTTCAAACATTGGTAATTTTGTTAATAGAATAAACTATGATTCAAATGCCATCTCATTTCCCAATGAACCCCAGGCAAGTGTAGACTATTGGTTTCATGAATCAGAAGGGGCTAAGTATTTTAGTTCAGTTACAAAACCTACTGAGGGAACTGTTTCAATCAATGTAGCACATCTATCAGGTATTGGTCACCCAATTGGAAGTAATTATATTGACATTGCTTCATTGAAATTCAATACTATTTCTCAGTTCAATAGTGATAATATGCAATTTGGACTTCGTCAGTTTTTTGCTCCTTATTCTTCTAAAATGTGGAAAAATGGAACGTGGAGTATATCATCACTAGGGGAGGAATATGTCCCGCTTTTAATTTCTCCATTTAATAATGAAATTAAATCAAGTAATAGTGTTGTATTCTCCTGGCAAAAAATTGAAGATGCGTCTAAATATCATTTAGAAATAGCTTTAGATGCAACATTCGAAAAAATTGTTTATTCAATAGACGATATTACTGGAAATGAGATTATTGTAAAGGATATTGTAAATGGAAGTAGATATTATTGGAGAGTAAGATCATTTAAGCAAGAAACACCAAGTCATTACTCAAAGAATTCAAGCTTTGTAATTACAGTTTTTAAACCGGATGAAATTGTTGCATCTTCATATAATGATCAATTCGTACAATTAAATTGGCAAAATAATTCTACTACAGCACAATATATTGTAGTTGAAAGAATGGCTGCTAACTTAGAAAATGATGGATTTGTGGTTATTGATACAATCGATGCAAACAGAACTACTTATTTAGATTCTAATATTGAAAGTGATATAACATACACTTACCGTATACATGCAATAAACAGAGACAGTTTTTCAGAATATAGTGACTCTGCAAGTATTTTGATGTCTGTTAAAGATATTGAAGCAGCAGAAAATCTGCCAAAAGATTTTAAATTGCAGCAAAACTATCCAAATCCTTTTAATCCTCAAACTACAATTAGTTATGCAGTAAAGGAGGATAGTAATATTAAAATAATTGTGTATTCACTTCTTGGCGAAAAAATCGCAACATTGATTGATGAATCTCAAAATGCTGGTAAATACGAAATAATTTGGAATGCTGGGAACTATCCTTCAGGAATTTATGTTTATATTATGACTGCAGAATCCACGGTTACTGATCATACTTTCCAAAATGTTAAAAAGATGATACTATTGAAATAAGAAAAGTTAATATTTATTGTGATTATCTATATGAAGTAATAAGCAATAGATAAATTTAAGGCTTGATAAATTTTATTATCAAGCCTTTTATATTTTAATAGATACAGAATCTATAAAGTATTATATAATAATAATCGTTTATTTTAAAAGTACCATCTTCTTACTTTCCACAAAACTTCCGGATCTTATCTGATAAAAATATACTCCACTTTTTAAGTTGTTCCCATCTAACTTTACTTCATAATTTCCACTAGTTTGTTCTTGGTTTACCAATATTGAAACCACTCTACCCAGTACATCGTATACTTTTAATTCTACCATACCCTGTTCAGCTATAGAGTAGTTAATTGTTGTGCTTGGATTAAATGGATTAGGATAATTATTTGATAGCTTATAAGTAATATTTTCATTGTTATCTGACACAATTCCAGTCATAGGAATATAACTGTACGTAGCTCTATTATCATTCTTCAAACCGGTAGATATCCACCATTGAGATAATTCTTCAATTAAATTATTATTCTCGTCATAGGTATATGTATATTTATAACCATCCGCCCAATTAGAATCTTTCCAGTTTTGGTATAAATCTTCAATCATATTATTATTACTGTCATAAACGTATGTATGTCTATTTCCATCTAACCAAGTAGAATTATGCCAATATTGATATAAATCCTCAACTTTATTGTGGTTTTCGTCATATGTGTATAGATAGCGGAAAAAATCTTCCCATTCGAAGCCGCTCCAATGTTTGAATAAGGAAATATTTTTTATGTTGTCCTCATAACCATTTATATACTTATGTTTATCAATCCAATTCGAACCATTCCAGTTTTGAAATAATTCTTGTATTAAGTTATTATTCTCATCATAAGTATATCGAGTTACTGAATAATTTACCCATGCTTGACCACTAATCCAGTGTTGATACAAGTATTCTATTAAATTGTTTTCTTCATCAAAAGAAAGACTTAGCATCGAGGTTTTTACATAATTAAGACTATCCCATTTGAAAGATACAATACCAGACCAGTTGTCATAGTCGTCATATAAGTATATGGCTTTAAAACTATTCTGCCAATCAGAATCATCCCAATTTTGATATAAACCTCCAACCAAATAATCATTCTCATTATAAACTAATGTTTGTTTTGAAAAATTCTTCCAATCAGAATCTACCCAATTTTGGTGTACTACTTCACTCAGATTATTCTTACTGTTGTAAACGTAAGTATCTCTCTTTCGATTCACCCAATCAGAATCTTCCCAGCTCCAGCTTTGCTCAATATATTCTTGTAAAAGAAATCCATCATTAAGCTGGACTTTATTCATAATTGTTTCAGATTCCTTATTTTGAAAATTGAATGATTCTGATGGATACTTGATTTGTTCAAAAACATTTAATTCAGAGCTTATTCTTTCTGACAAAAGATCGCTGCTACTAGTTTTATCTCGGTGATCAATTTGAGATAGAAGCTGCGTGCAAAATAAAAGTAGAATAACTATTATTGACGTTTTCATATTCCCTCCATTTTATTCGATTTGTTTATTTTTTCAAATCCGATTACTTAAGTAAATTTTAACTATAAAAAGATTCACTCTCTAGGAAATATACTTTTTACTTATATAATCATTGTAAGAAAAATTACTGATATTATCAAGATATTCTTGTCTAAATTATATTATTTCACAAAGATTATTTTTTCTTCGAGATGCAAAAAAATCATTATCCATTAAAATAATTTCCTTAAAATTACTTTCATATCTAAAAATGTTTATTTATCTTTACAGTAGAACAATCGATTGTCTGATAGATAATCGTAAAATAGTATTTAATATGCAGAAATTTAGGTAATTGATTCTCTGCATGATATATTTCTTAGTTTACTTGAAGAATTAACAAATTTTTAAACTAAATTATAATAGAAATGAGACTATCAAACACTAGATTAGAGGAAATTTTAGCAAAAATCAAAAATGTTAAAATTGCAATTTACGGTGATTTTTGTCTTGATTCATATTGGATGTTAGATCCAAGAGGATCAGAAATATCGCTTGAAACCGGCCTACAAGCTCAAGCAGTAATTGAGCAGAGATATTCCTTAGGTGGTGCTTCAAATGTTGCTGCAAATGTTGCAGCATTGAAACCAAAAGAGTTAAGAGTGTTTGGAATTGCTGGAGATGATATCTTTGGTAAAGAAATGATCAAACAATTAAAGGATATTGGTGCTAATACTGATGGAATAATTATTCAAAATAAAAATTTTGAAACCTATACATTCTGTAAAATAATATTAGATGAGACTGAACAGCCTCGTTTAGATTTTGGGACTTATAATAAAAGATCAATTGAAAGTGATAATAAAGTTCTGGAACATCTTGGAAGTACAGTTGATGATGTTGATATTATAATTCTCAATCAGCAAGTTCCACAGAGTATTACAAATCTTTCGTTCATAGAGGGACTAAATAATATAATTGCTAAGCATCCTGAAAAGATATTCATTGTAGATTCCCGCCACTATACTGATAAATTTAAAAATGTTAGTCTAAAAGCAAATGATATAGAAGCTTCAAGATTATTAAATGAGAATTCAGAAGGTTCTAATCTTGCCGACGAAGATCTCGAATCTGTTGCTTTAGAATTAAATAAAATAAATAATAAACCAATCTTTATTACTTTAGGTGCAAATGGAATTATGGCAGCTGAAGGTGGTAAAAGCTATAAAGTTCCAGGTCTAAAGTTTGATACCCAATTAGATATAGTTGGAGCTGGGGATACAGTCTTAAGTGCTTTAGCCTGCTCTTTGGCTGCTGGTGCTGAGATACAAGAAGCAATTGAATTTGCAAATTATGCAGCAGGAGTTACTGTTCAGAAATTATTTACAACAGGTACAGCAAGTGGGAAAGAAATTTTGGAAGTCAGCAATAATCCAATTTTTAATGTTAAGGAGTAAAATATAAATGCAGCTACTTAAAAAATTTATTTCAATCATAATTCCGATAATGTTATTTACTGGATGTGCTGAAAAAGAGGAGCGATTTATTTCATTTGACGATGATGGGATGCTGAGACTAAAAGGCGATAGAACATTTATAATTGGATCATACCATCATCCTAAAACTGAAAATCCGTTTCATGAATTATCTGCCAATGGTTATAATTATGTGCATGTATCCCCGGATAAAGCTATACTTGACAGTGCAGCAAACTATAACTTAATGTCATGGATCACGACCGGTATAGTCAATGATAGTGATAAATCCGATACAATGAGAATTGCTGAATTGGTTAATAATTATATGGATCATCCGTCACTGCTGTTCTGGGAAATTGCAGATGAACCGGCGTTTAATTGGAATACCCCTGAACCAAGAATCACACATAAGAAAATGTTGGAAGCATACTCACTTATTAAATCTCGCGATCAAAAACATTTGGTGTTTACAAACCATGGTCCTGTTAACTTAATCTCAACTTTGCAAAAATATAATTTATCCACCGACATAGTGGGAGTTGATGTTTACCCTGTTATTCCGCACGGAATTACTCCAACTTATGCTATATATCCTGATGGGTTACAAGGTGACTTGCTCAATCCTTATATTAGTCAAGTCGGCGAGTATACTGATAAAATGAAAAAAGTAGTAAATAATTCAAAACCCGTTTTTTTAGTACTGCAAGGATTTTCATGGGAAATGCTGAAACCTAGTGGAGAGAGAGATTTATCGATGATTCAATATCCGACTTACGAGGAAAGCCGATTTATGGCGTACAATGCAATTGTACATGGTGCTAATGGGATACTTTATTGGGGAACAAACTATACTCCGCAGCCATCTCAGTTTATTGATGACCTCAATAAAGTAACAAAGGAACTAGCAGAAATGCAAGATGTTCTTGCATCAAAAACTGCTGAGTTAAAAATTAAAAAGGAATATCATGAACTTATGTATTCCGTGGATACTGGAGTTGAGATAATGGTTAAGAAAGTTAATGGAAAGACATATATGCTTACAATAAACTCAGATAAAAATCCGGTTAAAGTAACTTTTAGTGGGCTTTCTGGTTTGAATGAAGCTTCAGTTTTATCAGAAAAAAGAAAACTTGAAATAACAGATGGGAAATTTATAGATAGTTATAAACCGTTCGATGTTCACATCTATGAGATTAAGTAAGAAATCTAATAATAATTTGTATTGATCAAATTCATATAAACTAATAACAAGGATAATATGAAAAAAGTTATTGTGTTAATATTAATTACTTTAACTTATCTATCTGCTGACCATAATATTTACGCCGCTAAAATAATCGATCAGAAATATCCGATTGGAAAACCTGGACTTAAACTAACTTATAACTCTGAAATTGACAATCTTCCAGAATCCGTTGTGCAAAAGATAGAATTAACAGTTGGAGCAGTTGAAGAAAAAAATGGAGCTTATCACCAATGGCTACAATTGATTGCAGAAAAAGTAAACAAACAAAAATTTTCTGTATGGATACTCACTTCAGGATACCCGTCTGAAGTAGCAAAGGCCGCAAAAGAGGAAATTTCACATTATATTCTTTCCAAGTCTAATACTAATCCTATTGAGTTTCTAAATCAAACTACCGGTTCAGTAGTGCTGCCAAATAGTGGAGCATGGAAACATCTTTTCCCAAGATCGAAAAATGGGAATAATCCTATAGAATCTTTTGAAAGTAAAGTTAAATTATTAGGTCTCGAATACAAACTTGATAATCACAAACAGTCAAGTATTCCAATTCCTCCGAAAGCAACTAATGTAATTAGTCTTACACCAGATTTATTAATTGGAGTTCCGCACAATTCGAAAATCAAGGATGAAACCAGAAGATATGATGAATCTGATTATGAATATGTTGAATTGACGAAAGAAAATTATTTTGAGATGATCGAAAATGGAATAAATGTGTTTCAAGTAAATGCTGAACAAGTTAAATGGATTGAAAATGAGAATGTTTATTATTGGGGAATTGGTGGCACAGATGTTTCTTATCCAGAGTGTCTCTACAAAAGTAATTATATAGGGCCAGCTCTTTATCTTGACGAACCAATGGTTGGGACAAGGGATTATGTAATCAGACCAAAATTCAAAGAAGATCCAAGTTTTAGAAAAAAAATAACTCCACAAAAAGTTTTAGAAGAATTCAAAGAATTTTATCATAAGAAAAAATATGAAGATCGTCTTACTAAATTGCTTAAAGGATTAGCAGAAAGGGAAGACGTTTCAATTGGAGATATGGATTTTCTTCAGCAGAATATATACTCATGGGAAACAATGCCAAGTTCGGCACTATATCAGTTGTCGGAAGGTGATAAATCTACTCCATATGCAATGGTTTTCGAACCACCGGGAAGACTTGGTTCAATAAGAGTATTACCTGAATTGAATATGAGTTTTGACTGCCAAATACCTGTTGATGATCCGAAAAACATGATTAGTTTGGTAAAAGGATTTTTACGGGGTGCTGCGAGAGTAACAGACAAAGAATGGGGGATTAGTATTTATGGACAAGTGATTCGTTCTGAAGCATTTTGGTATATGACTCATGCTTATGATCAGGGGGCGACTCTTTTCTTTTATTGGGACAATTATCAATTAGCTGCTGTACCATACAAAGAGTATCTAGCTTTATCAAGAAATTTAAGGGAACATTCGAAAAATTTTCCAAATCGTAATTTGAATAAGTTGAAACATACTGCTAATGTAGCAATAGTTATACCTCCTGGTTATAATCTTGGTCATGTTAAGATGGGATTTGGAAATTTTAGTGGTTTTCCGGAACTCAATATGGAACGCTACAATAGTTATGGAATTAAATATCGTGATGTTATGAGCAATTTCTATACAGAAGTTGAACGATGCATCAGATTGGGATTAGAGTTCGATGCATTTTGGAATTTACCTAATCTCAAATTAAACGATTATAGTGAAATTGTAACAATTAGGGAAGATGGGAAAATAGAAGTCAGAAAAAATGGGACGACTGAAACCTTGAATTCTGCAAGGACACCAGTACGTCCAGATGGCATTCCTCCACAATTAACAGTTGAAATTGAATCTACTAATTCAAAAGCTCCTACTAGTATTACAGCTCGAGCGAAAGTTACTGAAGAAGCATCACATATTTATTATACTCAGGGTGCTGATAAAAATGGAATATATAATAATACGTATGTTCTTTGGGAGATGTATGGACCTGAGGAAGAAGATTATACACATTTTTGGAATGAGAGATGGAATAATGTCTCTGTAGTTGAGAAAGATAAATCTGCAACCGTTGAGATCAAATTTAACATTGAAAAACCTGGTAAGTATAGATTAAAAGTAGCTACTTCAGATATGGCTGGTAGAAGTACAGTAGTTTGGAAAGATATTGATATAGTAGAATAGAAAGTAATTAGAATTAACTAATAATACAGGAATTTGAAGAAATGATAAAAAGAATTTTAGGAATAAGTTCAATATCTCTTTTACTATTACCATTGTTTATAGTTAATGCACAGGAGAAAGGCGATATAAAAGAAGGCAATATTATGGTTTATAAAGGGGCTGATAATATTGTTCGATCAGATGAAGAGATAGAGAAAAAGGTTAATGAAATTCTTAGTCAGATGACTTTAGAAGAAAAAATTGAGCAAATCACTGGTGATGATTTTAAAAGTAAAGCAAATTATCGTTTAGGAATACCAAGGTTTACAATGACAGATGGACCATTAGGTCCACGAGGTAAAGGTCCAAATACAGTATTCTCCGCACCAGTAAATTTCGCTGCTGCTTGGGATCGGGATTTAATTTATCGAATCGGGCAAGCGATGGGTGAAGAAACAAGAATACTAGGATTCAATCTTCTATTAGGTCCATGTATAAATATTGCTAGAGTTCCTTACGGTGGAAGAAATTTTGAAAGTTTCGGTGAAGACCCATATTTAATGAGTGAAATAGCTGTACCAGTAATTAAAGGTATACAAAGTAAAAATGTTGCAACTTGTACAAAACATTTTGTTGCAAACAACCACGAGTGGAATCGTTTTGATGTTAGTGCAGAGATTGATGAAAGAACAATGAGAGAAATATATTTCCCGGCATTTAAAGCTGCAGTTCAGAAGGCAAATACATATTCAATAATGGGTGGATACAATAGAGTAAATGGTACTTACGCTAATGAAAATAAGTATCTGTTGAATGATGTTCTTAAAGAAGATTGGGGATTTGACGGAGTTGTTATTTCTGATTGGGGAGCTGTAAGAAGTACGAAAAAAACAGCAGAAGCGGGAATGGATTTAGAAATGCCTAATGGAAAATATCTTGGAGAAAAGCTGCTTACAATGATTAAAAATGGTGAAATGGAAGAGAGCATCCTTGATGATAAAGTTCGTAGAATTTTAAGAATTATGTTTAGAATGGGACTCTTCGAAGAATCTGTTGATGCTTATGGTGGTTATATAAACTCTAAAGATAAAGTAGACATGGCTTTAGAAACAGCGCAGAAGAGTATAGTATTACTAAGGAATGAAAATATTTTTCTTCCACTGAAAAAAGATAAAATTAAAAAGATTGCTATGATAGGACCTAATGCTGCAACAGCAAGACTCGGTGGAGATGGCTCCGGGCACTCTGATGCAATCAACCCAATATCTCCTTTGGAAGGAATTAAAGAATTAGTTGGGGATGATATTGAGATTAGTTATGCATTTGGTGTCAAACTAAAAAGTAAAGAATTACCGATAGCACCAGAAAGCATGTTCCTTTTTGAAGATGGAGTTACACCCGGGATTAATGCAGAGTTTTGGAATAACAAAAACCTTGAAGGACCTTCAGTTGCTACAAAAATTGATAAAAGTATAAATTTTAGTTGGGGATTCGAAGAATCGCCTGTTCAAGGTGTTGTAAATGATGATAAATTTTCTGCAAGATGGACTGGAAAATTTAAATCACCAGGAAGTGGTATTTTTGAAGTGGGTGTAAAAGCTGATAACGGTGTTAAATTATTCATAGATGGTAATCTTGTTATCAATTCTTGGACAGATCAAGCCCCAGGGCAATTCAAAACAGATTATTACGAGTTTGAGGAAGGAAAGTTATACGATATAAAAGTTGAGTTCTACGAAAACATTGGAACCTGTAGAGTCCGCTTGGGCATTGCTCCAATTGCAAAAGGGAACGAATTAGAAGAGGCTGTAGCGATTGCAAAAGATGCTGATGTAGTTGTTTTGAATTTAGGAATGGCTAAAAACTACGAAGGTGAACAACGCGATCGTGATTATTTGGAACTTCCACCAATGCAAATAAAACTTTTTAATGAAGTATTAAAAGTGAATAAAAATGTTGTGGTAGTTTTGAACAATGGTTCAGCAATGCTTATGAACGACTGGAATGATAAAGTTCCTGCAATTGTAGAAGCTCTTTATCCAGGAGAACAGGGAGGTAAAGCACTTGCTCAAATACTGTTCGGTGAGGTTAATCCTTCGGGCAAATTACCTTTCACTATTATGGAAAAATGGGAAGACCATCCGGCAGCAGAGACGTATCCCGGAGAAAAAGAATACGCATATTATAAAGAAGGTATTTTTATGGGGTATCGTCATTTTGATAAATATGATATCGATCCTCTTTATGAATTTGGATATGGTTTATCTTACACAACATTTGAGTATTCCGATTTAAGACTTTCATCAGAAGAGATTACTGAAAATGATACACTTGAAGTCTCTGTAACTATTAAGAATACTGGAGAAATGGATGGTGATGAAGTTGTACAGCTTTATTTAAGTGATGAGGAAGCTAGTGTAGAACGAGAAGTAAAATCACTAAAAGGTTTTGACCGCGTGAGCTTGAAGGCTGGAGAAAGTAAAACAGTCACTATGAAAATTACTAAAGAAGACTTATCATTCTATGATGTTGAGAAAAAGCAATGGGTAGCTGAACCTGGTGAGTTTGAAGTATTAGTAGGAGCTTCATCAATAGATATTAGAGTAACTGAGAATTTTGAATTGAAGTGATAGGATAATATAATTTCATTGGATAGAAATAAAATTGATTTTTCAGAGGATAATTTAAAAGAATTTAAGGAGATAAAAAGAACATGTTTAATTTGAAAAAAATAATAGCGATGATTTTAATAGCATTATTGACAACTGCTATTAGTTCAACATTATTTGCACAACAAAATAAAAAATCTATTGAAGAAAGTGCTAAAGATTTAATCTCGAAAATGACATTGGAAGAGAAGATAGGTTTAATAATTGGTGATGGGAAATTTATAACAGTAGAATCTGAGAAAGATGAAAATAGAGAAGTTCCTATTGCTAATCGTAATTCTAAAATGTTAATACCTCGTCTTAATATAAAAACGACCGCACTTACTGATGGACCAGCAGGAATAAATAAATCAGCAGCTCCGGAGGGAGTGAAAGATTATACATATACTACTGCATTCCCTACTTCAACATGTCTTGCAGCAACTTGGAACAGTGAATTAGCGGAGGAAGTTGGAAAAGCTTTTGGTAATGAGTTATTGGAGTATGACTATGATCTTGTCTTGGCGCCAGCTCTCAATTTACATCGAAATCCAAAATGCGGTCGTAATTTCGAATACTATTCTGAAGATCCATTTTTATCTGGAAAAATAACTGCTTCAATGGTTAATGGATTGCAGGATAATGGTGTAGGAGCAACTTTGAAGCATTTTGTGGCAAATAATCAAGAATCGAATAGGAGAAAGTATAATGCTGTAATTAGTCAGAGAGCTTTACGTGAGATTTATTTGCGTGGATTTGAAATCGCAGTTAGAGAAAGTAATCCTAAAGCAATAATGACTGCATATAATAAACTCAATGGTTTTTATACTCCAGAAATTCCAGAAATGTTACAAGATATTGTACGTAAGGAATGGGGATTCGATGGACTCTACATGACAGATTTTGATATGCATTATGGAGATGCAGTTGCCCAAGTGAGAGCTGGAATTAATATGGTTATGGGTGGTAGTAAGTATGAATATGATGAAATAACAGAAGCCGTGATGAAGAAAGTGCTTTCTGAAAGAACACTCGATGAAAATTTAGTTTATAATATGAAACTCAAATTGGATTCACCAAGTATGAAGAACTATAAGCCATCTTTCAAACCAGATTTGGAAGCACATGCTGAATTAGCAAGGCAAGCTGCAGGAGAAGGTATGGTGTTACTGAAAAATAAAGATGATATGCTTCCATTATTAGATGAAAAGAAGGTAGCTCTCTTTGGTAAAATATCATATTATCCTATTGCATTTGGCACAGGAAGTGGAGGTGTCAGAAGCTTTAAATATAAAGTATCTATAAATGAAGGACTTAAGAAAGCAGGATTGGAAGTTTTAGAAGATATGGAGACAATGTACCTTGATTATATAGAAAAAATAAAAAGAGAAAATCTTGTGCCTCCATATTTTGATAATCCCAAAATGCGTAAGGATAATGGAATAAAAGGTAACCAAGCTCCTCCTCACTTCAAAAATAGACTAGTAGCATTCAGCAAAGAAATGTCATTATCGAAAGAGGAGATTAAAAAATATGAATCTAAAACTGATATTGCTGTTATTACGCTTGGCAGAAGTGCTGGGGAAAATTATGAAAACGGATATCTTCCTATTACAAAAATAGAAATTGATCTTGTAAAAAAAGTAAGTAATGTCTTTCACGCTGCAGGTAAAAAGGTAATAGTTGTACTTAATGTTGCTGGAGTTTGGGAAACTGCAAGTTGGAGAGATTATGCTGATGCTATTCTATTAGCTTGGTTGCCCGGTCAAGAGGGTGGAAATGCAGTTGCTGATATTATAACTGGTGCTGTTAATCCATCTGGGAAATTGCCTGATTCTTTTCCGTTAAAATATGAAGATGTTCCATCTGCAGCGACTTTCCCTGGTCTTCCTGTAGCAGAACCTGTTAATTCATTTTACACCGATGGAATTTATGTTGGATATCGTTATTACGATTCTTTTAATGTACCAACTGCCTATGAGTTTGGTTATGGGATGTCGTACACTACATTTGCCTATTCAGACTTGAAGTTGAGTGGTAAAAGTTTTTCCTCTCCAATGGAAGTTAATGTAACCGTGAAAAACACTGGTGAAGCAACTGGTAAAGAAGTTGTTCAATTATACCTTGCAGCACCCAGTACAGAGATTGAGAAACCAGTACATGAGCTAAAAGGATTTGCAAAGACAAAATTGCTTGAACCTGGAGAGAGCCAACAGCTTTCTTTTGAATTAGATGAACGATCTCTGGCATCCTTCTGGAGCGGAATAAGTGCATGGATTGCGGATAAAGGGGATTATGAAGTACGCATTGGTGCATCATCAAAAGATATTCGTCTGAGAGAATCATTTAAATTGGAGAAGGATATAGTTGTAGAACAAGTTCATGATGTACTTTATCCTAATTTTATGATGAAAGAGTTAAGCAGGTTTGATAAATAGGATATCTTTGAAAACGTCAATAATAATATCGGTTAATGTAATCTAATTAGGAGAAGTATTGCATTTATTCAAATTTAAAATATCGATAGGAATCCTTTTAATAGCATTCTTTACAAGTGTTACATTCTCAGCACAGGATAATAATGAACTTCCTATTTACAAGGACCCATCACAACCGGTAGAACAAAGGGTTGAAGACTTAATCCTCCGAATGACATTGGAAGAAAAAGTCAATCTTGTTGGTGGAGCAGGTTTTAGAACTAAAAAAAATGTTCGTTTGAGTATCCCTGGACTTCTGATGGCAGATGGACCACAGGGACCAAATACTTATGGACGTTCTACACATTACTCGGCAATGATAAATCTTGGTGCCACATTCGACATTGACTTAATGCAAAAAGTGGCTAATAATATAGGTAAAGAGACTCGTATTTTCGGAAGAAACATGCTGCTTGCACCAATGATTAATATTATTCGCACGCCATTTGGTGGCCGTGCTTTTGAATTGTTCAGTGAAGATCCTTTTCTCACATCACGAATGGCAGTAAGTTATGTTACGGGTTTGCAGGAAGAACGTGTAGTTGCCTGTACAAAAGTTATGACTGCTAACAATCAAGAATGGAATCGATTTGATGCTGATGTGCTAGTAAGCGAGCGAGCACTTCGTGAGATATATTTGCCAGCAATCAAAGCTTCAGTCCAAGAAGCAGACTCGTGGAGTATTATGGCAGCTTATAATAAAGTGAATGGAGATTATGCTTGCGAAAACAAACATTTACTTAGTGATATTCTTAAAGAAGAATGGGGATATACCGGTTTCACAGTTTCCGATTGGGGCGGTGTTCGGTCAACAGTGAAAACTGCTTATGCTGGTCTTGATTTAGAAATGCCCACAGGAAAATTCTATGGAGACAGACTGTTAAAGGCTATTCAAAATGGAGAAGTAACAGAGTCTATACTAGACGATAAGGTGCGCCGCATTTTACGGATCATGTTCAAAGCGGGATTCTTCGATGAATCGGTTGACAGCTATGGAGGTCATTCCGATACACCTGAGAGAAGAGCGCTTGCTTTAAAAGTTGCGCAGAAAAGTATTGTTCTTCTAAAAAATGCTTCTCTGCCTGGACAGGAGAATAACTTTTTACCATTAAATTTGGAGAAAATAAAATCAATTGCTGTAATTGGACCAAACGGTAATATTGCGCGTATGACCGGCAGCGGTAGCGGATTTCTCAAAGGAAATTATAGTGTTTCTCCACTTGAGGGTATTGTAGATAAAGTCGAAGATAATATAACAGTTCAATTTGAAAGGGGGTTTCCTGAGAAAAAATCAGAACTACCAATTGCTGAAGAGCAATATTTTTTCTTACAGGATGGTAAACCTGGAATTTATGCCGAATATTTTAATAATCGTGAACTTGAGGGCAAACCGGTTTTAACTCGAATTGAAAAGAGTATTGACTTTGATTGGGGATACGGAGGAGATGTTGATTCGAAACCTGGTTCACCCAAAGCTGGTGTTGTTAATCTTGATAAATGGTCAGCACGATGGTCAGGAAAGATCAAATCGCCTGGTAACGGTTGGTTTGAAATTGGATTGCAATCTGATAACGGTGTACGTATGTACATTGACGGCAAAAAAGTTCTCGATTATTGGATAGATTCAAAACCGGAAAAATTTAAAACGATTCGGTATAAGTTTGAAACCGGGCGTTTGCACGATCTAAAAGTTGAGTTTTATGAAAATATCGGCAGTTGTGTTTGTCGTCTCGGGTTTGCACCATACAGCGCCAAAGACCTCCCTGTGAAAGCAGCTCAATTGGCAAAAGAGTCTGATGTGGTTATTCTTTGTGTTGGCTTAAATGAAGAAATGGAAGGTGAAGCAAATGATCGGGATGAATTGGGTTTACCGAAAGACCAACTGAATCTTATTGATAATATATTGCAAACCAACAAGAATACAGTCATTGTATTAAATAATGGTACACCAGTAACTATGAATAAGTGGATAGATGATGTACCTGCTATTATCGAAGCACTCTATCCTGGACAAGAAGGTGGTAATGCACTAGCAGATATATTGTTTGGAGATATTAGTCCATCCGGAAAATTACCTATGACATTCCCCCAAAAGAGGGAAGATACTCCTGTTGCTAATACATACCCAGGCAAAAAAGAAATTGCAGATTATAGTGAAGGAATATTTGTTGGATATAGACATTACGACAAAAATGATATCGAACCATTATTCCCATTTGGATTTGGTTTATCTTATACAACATTTGAATTCAGTGATCTAAAACTTAATAAATATAGTATAAGTGAAAATGATTCTATTTTAGTTACAGTTAAAGTAAAAAATACTGGTAAAATGACTGGAGATGAAGTTGTACAGCTTTATATAAGTGATGAGGAAGCAAGTGTAGAACGAGAAGTGAAATCCCTTAAAGGGTTTCAAAGAGTGAGCTTAAATCCAGGAGAAAGTAAAACAGTAAACATAAAAATTGATAAAACTGCTTTGTCCTTTTATGATGTTAAATCAAAATCATGGATTGCTGAACCTGGAGAATTTGAGGTATTAGTTGGTAATTCTTCAAGAAATATATTATTAAAAGAATCTTTTACAATTAAATAAATTGAATTTGAGCTAATTATAAATAATAAGGGCTTTAAGGCAGAATTAGGAAAAAAATATGACAACATTTACAGTATTAGATTGGATTGTTATTGGGTTATACTTTTCTGTAATACTTGGAATTGCTTGGTGGGTAATAAGACAAAAGCAAGAATCAACAGAAGACTATTTTTTAGCTGGTCGTCATGCCGGCTGGTTTGTGATCGGCGCATCGATATTTGCTTCTAACATCGGCTCTGAGCATATTGTCGGACTTGCGGGGACTGCTGCTGAAACTGGTGTTGTAATGGGACACTATGAATTGCACTCGTATATTGCTTTGATCCTAGGATGGGTGTTTATACCATTCTATATGAGAAGCCGTGTTTTTACAATGCCTGAATTTTTAGAAAAACGATATTCACCTTCAACTCGTTGGTTTTTGTCTGTAATTTCTCTTATCGCGTATGTATTTACAAAAATTTCTGTAACGGTTTACGCCGGTGCGGTGGTCTTTGAAACTTTAATGGGAATCGAATTCTGGACGGGAGCATTGATCGTCATAATTCTAACCGGTGTTTATACTGTCCTGGGTGGTTTAAGAGCAGTGATCTACACTGAAACAATTCAAGCTGCTGTACTAATACTTGGTTCGGTAACAATTTCAATAATGGGTTTAGCCCAAATCGGAGGTTGGGATAACTTAGTTGCAACTGCAGGTAGTGATCATTTTAATCTTTTCAAACCGTTAAGTGATCCGGACTTCCCATGGCTCGGTATGGTATTAGCTTCACCAATAGTGGGAATCTGGTATTGGTGTACAGATCAATATATAGTGCAGAGAGTACTTGCTGGGAGAGATGAAGAGCAAGCAAGACGCGGAACTATATTTGCTGCCTATTTAAAATTATTACCATTTTTTATTTTTATTATTCCGGGAATTATTGCATATGCACTTTTACAGTCGGGGCAGTTAGAATATACTTCTTCTGATCAAGCTTTTCCTGCACTGGTTAAAACACTTCTTCCATCGGGTTTAAGAGGATTAGTTGCGGGTGGTTTACTTGCCGCTTTGATGAGCTCACTTGCAGCAGTATTTAATTCCAGTTCAACTCTGTTTACTATAGATATTTATAAAAAGTTGAAGCCAGAAACTCCAGAGAAAAAATTAGTCTTTATCGGAAGAGTTGTAACGGTAATATTAGTAATTCTTGGAATAATATGGATTCCGGTTATGCAGATAATATCTGGTCAGTTATATCACTACTTACAAAGTGTCCAGGCTTATATTGCACCACCAATAGCAGCAGTATTTTTACTTGGTATATTCTGGAAAAGAATTAATGCTAAAGGTGCTATTATCGCTCTGGTTGGCGGTTTCCTTGTCGGGATGTTCAGATTATTGATGGAAGTATTTAAAGATGAATTAAGTCATGGAAGCTTTTTATATCAATTTGCCGATGTGAACTTTCTATATTTTGCTGTATATCTTTTCATATTCAGTATTATGTTATTAGTTGGTGTTTCGTTCGCAACTGCATCCCCTGACTACAATAAAATTTCGGGATTAACATACGGCACAACCGTTTTAAGTGATAAAGAAAAATCGAGAAGAAGTTGGAATGCAAGAGATCTAGTTCTAACAATAATAGTATTGGTCATAATTGCAATTATAATGATCTATTTTTCACCAATTGGAATTGCGAGTTAATTTAAGGAATAGTATCATGAAGAGAATAAAAAAAATATTTGTATCTGCAATCATAGCAACATTTATCATTTCTTTTTCCTCTATAAGAATTGATGCACGGTCATCAATAAGTAAGCTTGCCGATGATCATTTTGAAATTGTTTTAGAAAATCTTGATTCTGATTCGATCAGAATACTTCAAGTGACAGATCTTCACCTTGGTTCAACAGGACACTGGAGAGATGATCTTAGAACATACAATAGAATCAAGCGATTGGTTAAGATGTACGATCCGCATTTTATTTTTATAACAGGAGATCTTTTCACTGGAGAGAAACCCTATGGTAGTTTGCTTGCCGCATATGCAGTTCATTTTTTTGATGAGTTAGAACGACCGTGGTTTTATGTCTATGGTAATCATGACCCTGAAGGCGGTTTTGGGCATGATGATATTTATGAAGTATTTTCAACTTCTGAATGGGGGATTTTAGGTTATCACGGTTCAGAGGATGAAAAAAAATATGACTACTATGTTGACATTAAAGTCGATGATGGCGATGCTCCCAATTGGCAAGTCTATGCTTTGGATACTGGTCCACATAATGGAATAAAGGCTGCTCAACCAGATCAGATTGAATGGTATAAAAATATTTCCAAGCAGACCAAGGAAAAATACAGCACAACAATCCGTTCTGTATCAATATTTCATATTCCTTTAATCCAATATAAATGGCTGTGGGAAGATGATAGCATTGAAAAAAGTGGAGTTAGTTTAGAAAAAGTTTATTACGAAGAAGATGATGGTTCGTTATACAAAGCTTTCATCGAGATGGGAAATATCCAAGCGACTTTCTGCGGTCACGATCACTATAATAATTATTGGGGGAAATATACAGGTGGAATAATATTGGCATATGGTTATATAAGCGGAGAATCAACAAACGAAGCTTGGCCGACGGGGGGTAAGTTGATAACACTACCTATTGGTAAAGGTGATATTGGAATTCGAAATGTAATTCCTATTTTCGACAAAGATGAACACCAGTATTAAAATTAAAGTTAAGGTAAATTATGTTTAGTAGAAAATATCCATCGACCTTGTTAGTTGTTTTGTTCGCAGTAATCTTCACTGATCTTATATGTGCTCAAAAGGAGAAACTTCAAATCAATGAGTGGATAACAAGTTGGTATTTGTTAGGTCCAATACAACTTGAGGAAAGTAAAAAGGAAATTGAGCATTTAGGTGGTTTTGAAAGTGATGTTCTATATAATCATGGCGGGGAGATCGATCCAGAAATTGAAATTGGGCAAATTGAAAAATTCGACAATACAGCGTTAACTTGGATTGAATATACAAGTCCTGACTCTACAATAAATTTGGATAAAGCGATCTCAAAACGTTCCTATGTTGCAGCATATGCTTATAAGGAAATATATACTGATGCAGAAGGTACATACATATTCTCATTGGGTACGAATGACGGAGGACGACTATGGATAAACGGTGTTGAAGTTTGGGATTATCCAGGTGCGCGTGGACTGAATCCTGATGATGATTTGATCCCAATATATTTAAAGAAAGGTAAAAATAAAATTCTATTGAAAGTGGAGGAAAGAGGAAATAATTGGGGCTTTGCTGCTAGAATACTTCCATTCAGTATTGATTCCTTTTTAAGGAAAGGCAAATTATTTGAAGTTGTTACTTTCTCATCCGGAAGTTCGCAATTAAGATTTTTATTGAATGAGCAAATAATTGATAATTTGTTTGATTCGGTTGATCTTGAAGTATATTCTGATGATGATGATCCTATGATCATTTGGAGTGGCAAATGGACAAAAAAGAAGAAGATGAGTTTACCTACTGAAGGGGATGAGTATAAGCCATATATCCTCCAACTGACCGCTACAAGAAAAGATGGTAAAAAATGGAATGATAAAATGTTTTTTAATTCTGGGAAACGTATCGATCATACTTTATTTTCAAACAAGCATACAGATTATCGAATAGTTGTTGGGGAAGATGCTAGTGAATCTGAACTGTGGGCCACTGAAGTATTACAAAAATGTTTATTTGATATAAGTGGTATAAGCTTTGAAATAATTAGTGATAAGAAAAAACTTACTGAAAAAGAAATTATTGTTGGCTATAATAGGCATTCAAAGCAGTTACTTGGTGATAATTATGATAGCCCAGCCTTACTTGATGAGTCATTCTCATATAAAAACATTAATTCCAATATTGTTTTAATTGGTGGGAAGCAACGCGGTACTATGTATGCAGTATTTTCCTTTTTGGAAAATATTTTCGGAGTTAGATGGTATACACCCAAAGTTACAGTAGTTCCTAAAAAGAAAGATTATGCGTTTAATTACATCAATCACTCGGAAATTCCATCAATCCAAGTGAGAAATGATTTCTACTACGAAGCTTTTGATCCAAATTGGGCTGCCCACAATAAAATAAATGGAGCTATGGGATTTCGTAAGCAACATGGTGATATTGAGGGGTATTGGGCCGTGCATACATTTTATAGATTTATGCCTCCATCAGAATTTTATAATGAGCACCCTGAATACTATAGTTTAATTGACGGAAAAAGAATTTATGAAAATGCTCAATTGTGTTTGACAAATCCTGATGTGCTGGATATAATTACCGAACGATTAAAACAAACCATGAGAGAGAATCCAAGTAATCTGATCTACTCGGTATCGCAAAATGATTGGAGAAATCCTTGTCAATGTGATAATTGTCAAGCGATTGTTGATAAAGAGGGAAGTCAATCCGGAATTATGGTGTGGTTCGTTAATCAAGTAGCTGACAGAATAAAAGATGAATTCCCAGATAAATATGTTGGTACTCTTGCATATCAATATACACGAAAACCACCTCAAAAAATAAAACCGAAAGAAAATGTTGTAATAAGATTATGCAGCATCGAATGCTGTTTTGCCCACGATTTTAAAAGCTGTTCTGAGAATCAAGAATTTCTATCAGATTTGGAAGAGTGGTCTGCAATTTCGCCTCATCTTTATATTTGGGACTATGTAGTTAATTTTAGTCACTATATTATGCCGTACCCGAATTTTAAAGTTCTACAGTCGAACATACAAACATTTAGGGATAACAGTTCCATCGGAATTATGGAGCAAGCAGCGTATCAGAGCAGAGGAGGTGAATTTGCCGAATTGCGAGCTTATGTGATTTCAAAACTCTTGTGGAATGCAGAAGCTGATGTTGATAAAGTAATTGATGACTTCATGTATGGTTACTATGGAAGAAGTGGGCAGTATGTGAGGGAATATTTTGATCTGCTTCATTCGCAAATTACTTCTTATACACATATTCATTTGGGATTAAGACCGGATGATATAATCTTTTCTGAAAAATTTATTAGGAAAGCGGATAAAATATTTGATAAAGCTGAGATTGTTGCCGAGAATGCTGAAATTAAGAAAAGAGTTGAAATAGCACGATTACCACTAATGTATTTGAAATGCAAAAGGAATCCAATTGATTCTCAATATGATGGGACTTATGATCGGTTCAATAGCATTGTAGAGAGGGAGGGTATAACTCACTTTGCTGAAGCTGGTGTACCTCATATTGAAGATTTTCATAATCAAATTAAAAATGCTGAATAATAATTAAAAATAAAAAATTAGGACTCACAGATGTTAAAAAGAAATATTTCTATACCACTGCTGATAATATTCATGCTTATTTTAGGTGGACCGAGTGTATCTCAGAAACTTGAGTTAAATAAAGAATGGACTACAAATTTAAAAAGCTTTTTAGAAAGTTCTCCGACAATTGCAGATATTAACAATGATGATAGAGATGAGGTGCTTGTAGCTGGCCAAGAGGAAATGATCGCACTTGATAAAAATGGAGAAACGATTTGGCGGTGGAAAACTCGACAACGATTTATGACATATCCGACAGTGCTAAAAAGAAAAAATGATTCTGCTTTGATCTTTGCAGCTGATAACAGTGGACAAATGACGTGTCTTGATGGAAAAGGCAAAGTTGTCTGGCAGAAAGATTTAAGCGCAGGATCAGAGTGGTCTGCCAGTGTAGTAGTTGATATTGATAACAATGCAACTTATCAGGTTGTACAGACTGATCTTACAGGTACAGTTTGGTTATTTGATGCTCATGATGGGAAAGTAATAAATCAAGTAAAATTAACAGAGGGAAAACCGGTGAGCCCTGCTGTTGGAGATATGAACGGAGATGGAAAATCAGAAATAGTAATTGCTACAAATGATGGAAGTATAACCGTTTTGTCCAACGAATTAGAAAAAATCTGGCAGTATAAAATTGGAGGTTCTTCAGAAACATGGTCTACATCAGCACCAGTAATATTTGCTAAATCAAATGGTGATGTAAATATTATTGCTGTATCAAGTACTGGTGAAGTTTATTCTTTTGATAAAGCAGGAAAAGTTCTTTGGTCTTATCCTACAAAAGCACCTGTTGCTTCAACAGTATCAGTTGGTGACTATGATCAAAATGGTGTAGCAGATATTTTTCTTATAACTCAAACTGGGGTTGTGTATAGGTTTGATGAGAATGGATCAAAACTATGGAATATTGATATGCAAGGGAGAAGTTTAGCTTCAGGAACAATACTTGATATCAATAACGACAAAAAATTGGAATATGTTTTTTCTACTCAGCGTGGAAATATGTTTGTCTTTAATAATAATGGGGATGTAATTTTTAATCATCAATTTGAAACAAGAACGATCAATAATACTCCTTCGTTTGGTAATATCTCTAGTTCAAGTACTCTTGATGTCGTTTTAACTGGTGGTGAAGCTGGCTTGACTTACTGTCTAAATACTCCGGCAAAGTCAAACGCTATAAAACAATGGACATCCTATAGGGGGAATATAAATAATACAGGTTCTTGGTTTGGACTAACATCTTCTGATAATCTTAGAATGATCCCACAGAATTTAGCTTGGGATAAAGTACTTATAGGAGATAATATTAAATTCACTATTTATAATCCGAAGCCGAGTAAATCACCAATAAGAGCAGAAGCAGAATGTATTGATCCAAATGGGATTAAATACAATTCAATTGCAAGTGTTTATGGTAAAGAAGGTGAACTATTATTGCCTGTCGAATTTGTTTTACCAGGTAACTATAATGTAACTTGGAAGCTTATTAATAAAAATGATAAAAATCTGTTGGAAGAAACAAAAACAGTTTCTGTTCAACCATTTAGTAATGACAGAGCAAAAGTTACTCAGGCAGTACAAAAATTAGAAACAACAATTATTGAAATAGAAAATACTTTGCCATTAACTGCCAAAGCACTCAAAAGTAAATTATCTGATTTGAAGATGGAATCTTCAAGTCTATATCCACAACAAGAATCACTACCGGGAAGTAATGGTTCAGAAATTCAGCAAACGATTGATAAAACAAAAACATTAAATAAAAAGGCAGATGAATCAATAAAAATTTGTGATGTAGTAACAGATGCAAAATCAATGGGAGGGAAAACCAGCCTTCTACCTTTTGAAGGGAAAAAGTGGGAGAACAGAAAGCTTGATACACAGTTACCGGCAAAAGTTGCTAATCCTCTTGTTATAGAACAGACAGCAATTCAAGGTGAACATAGTCCGGTATCAATTAAACTGTTTAACATTACTGATCAACTTTTAAATGTTAGAGTTATACATGAAAATGTAGAAGGAATTAAAATTACTCCTCTTCGATCAATTCCAACAATTACATCCCTTGGGGAAAAGTCATGGGATTCATTACCGGAGCTTGATGAATCAGCTATTATAAGCATCCCGACATTAAAAACGGGAGAAGTATGGCTAGATATTGATCTGGAAAATGCTGACGCTGGAATTCATAATATTGAAGTCGCTTTCCAATCATTAAATGGTGCTGGAATAGTTGATGCTCCGAAAAGTCCGTCAGGTATCCCGGCTCCTGAAACAAAGGTACAGATAAGTCTCAATGTTTTACCTTTTAATATGTCCCCATCTGGGGAATTTCGTCTGTGCACATGGTCCCCAAACAGTGGCCCAGATATCGAAGGATTACTATCACACGGAAATAATGTATTTTTGATTTACAATGGAAAAGTAGAATATAATACTAATGATGAAATTATGAGTATAGATTATTCTGAGATGGATGCGGTAATTGATCAGTTCAAAGATCATGATATATTCTTTTTAGTATACGGATTACCTAAACTCAAAGAGGAATTTGGAAGTGAAAAATTTACAAAGGACTATAAACATTATCTCAATGATTTAGTAAATCACTTATCAGAGAAAGGAATAGATCTAAACCATTTTGCTTTATACGCTGTTGACGAACCTGGAGGACATGGATGGAATGCTGTAAACAAGGTAATTCGAGTTGGTGAAATTGCTCATGAAGTAAATAAAAATATTATGATCTATCAAGATGGAGGTGGTGAACTTCCAATGTTCAAAGCAATGTCAAAACAGCTTGATGTATGGGTCCCTCCATTTGAGTGGCTACCATTGGATATACCTGAGATGGATGTTATGAGAAATACTGGTAAACATTTGTGGTCATATAATTGTACTTATACATCTGCCAGACCAACTGGACCAAATATAAAAAACATTAACTTGTTTTATGAATTCAGAACAGCAGCATTACTTGCTTTAAGAAATGGTGCAACTGGTATTGGTTATTGGGTATATGAGGCTGGAAATGAAAATCAGTGGTCAAGATGTAAATTTGAGTACAACCTAGTCTATCCAGGCAGAACTAAACCAGTAACAAGCCGAAGATGGGAAGCGGTTCGTGAAGGAATTGAAGATTATAGGATCGTATCTGCTCTTAAAAATTATCTTACTAAAGATGATCTTGATAAGAATGTTAAAGATAAGATCAAGCATTTGATCAATGTTTGTCTTCCAGAACTTGTGGATCCACCAGCGCAAGCTGTGAAATACGGTCAATCAAGAAATGTGATTGATAATTTAGCAAATGAACAAAAGATGAATGATTTTAGAATGAAATTAATTGAATGTGTGAGAGATGTAATTGAATAAAAATTAATACGAATACCTTGGCAATGAAATGAAAAAAAACATTATAAGTTTAATAATAATTATTTCTATAATATCATTTACAACAACAATGATCTATGCTCAAGAGGGTAAAGCTAAATGTTACGAAATTGAAGAGGAGATTCTTGAACACAATCAATTACCATTAAATCCTTATCCGCCTTTTGGTTTACTGACTGGTTACATTGCATATCCATACCAATTCTACGGAAGTAAGAATTATAAAGTTGATAAAAAGAAAATTAAAATACTTGTTGCTGAAAATGAATATCTGAAGATAGGTATGGCACCGGATTATGGCGGCAGACTTTGGTTTGTATATGATAAAATTAGAAATAAGGAAGTAATACACAGAAATTATAAAGAAGCTAAATTCTATAATTCGGGTATGGGATATCAATATCTCGGTGGGGGAATGGAACTGAATATTCCTAATGCTCATTCCCATACAAATGCGCGGAAACGAGAATGTGTAATGAGAGAGAATGAAGATGGTTCGGTTTCTTTAATTATGAGTAATACTGAAAAAATTGGAAGACTTCATTGGAGTGTGAAATTCACTCTTTTTCCTGGTGAAGCTCGTATTAAGCAAGATGTTCATTTAGCTAATGAAACTCATTTTGAAGAAAGATATTTGTATTGGGCAAACTGTGGTATTCCTGTAAATAAAAATACTGAATTTATTTATCCGGAGAATAGCGGGGCGTTACATGGAGATTATGAGAATGAAATATCTTGGCCAATTTATTCTGGGAAAAATATTTCAATATTGAAAAATATTGATGAAGCAGTTGGCTATTATATGCTCAATGCTCGTGAAGGCTATATGGGTTATTATAACCACGATGAAAACTTTGGACTTGTTCATTATGCAGATGTTAATGATTTACCTGGCAAGAAATACTGGAGTTGGGGCTGGCATTTGACAGCTCTTGCAAAAAGATATACACACGCAGAGGATGTGAATTACGGTGAGATTCAAAGTGGAAGAATTGTTATCCAAGAAAAGTTTGATAAGATTGCTCCAATGCAGGCAATTGATTATACTCATTATTGGTATCCGGTAGGCTCTATTGGTTCATTTAATGGAGCATCGGAAAATGCAGCAATAAATTTTATAATTGATAAAATATCAGATAATGAAGTTGAAGCGAAAATAAAAATACAGTCTAATCAGAAGTTTACAGATACAAGATTATTATTCAAACAAGGTAGTAATACGATTAAAGAGATTACTCTCTCTCTGCTATCACCTGAAAAACCGGTTGAAATAATTAAGAAGCTTAATCTTAAAAAAGGAGAAATAAAAAACATATCACTATTGCTAATTGATAATAACGGCAAAGTAATTTCAAATGTTCTATCAAAGACAGAAAAACCAAAACAGTACGATAGCTATTTAACTCCTAAAAAGTATGCTGAAAAGAAAAGAGAAGATTTTTCAGCAGAAGGAGTTTTTGCAAAAGCAGAAGTATTGTTGAATGACTGGTTTTATCACTTACCAGAAATTGTTGAATTATTAAATGAATCATTAACTATTGATCCCGGATTTTCAAGAGCACATACAGAATTAGGATTAATAAACCTGAGAGCCGGAAAGTTTGAAGAGGCATTGAAGCATTTTGATACTTCACTAAAAAGAGTTCCGGATGATGGAAGAACCATTTATTATAAAGGACTTGCGTATATGTATCTTGGAGATATAGTTGAAGCAAAATACTATTTAAGGAATTCCGGTCGCTTTGGATATGAGTATCCTGAACGAATTGCTGAAGCAGAAATTTCAATTGTGCAAGGGAATTATGCTGAAGCATTAACTCAACTTGAAAAAGCGATTAAGTTGAATAGTACAATTCAAAAAGGATTTATATTGAAAGCATTAGTTGAAAATAGAATTGGTAATAATGCTATTGCAGAAAATGAATTGTTAAATGCTATTGTGATAGATCCAGATAATCCAATAATATTGTGTGCAAATTATATTGTAAATGATTTGAGTGAGGAAATATCTCAAAAAGTTAAAAAAAGATATGGAGAAATCCCTGAAGAAATATTGGAAGTCGCAGCAATATTTTACGGTTCAGGTTTAATTGAGGAAGCCTTCCAAACACTTTCTTTAATAGAGAGAACTAATAGTATAGTTGACCTTTATAAATCTGAATTGGAAGAATTAACCAAACAAAAAATGTCTTCAAAAAATGAGAAAACTGTTGTCCCAGATTTTGCTTGGAGAATTGAGGACTATCTTATTATTAAAAGAGGGATAAAAAAGAATACAAATAATGGTGAACTCTATTACCATTTAGGAAATTATTTGTATGCTCACAACTTTGAAAAAGAAGGAATTACCAATTGGGAAAAAGCTGTTGAATTAGGCTATGAAGATAAGGTGATGTTTGTTTCATTATATCGTGCATTAAAGAAATTGAAAGAATATAATGAAGCTTACAATTATTTATTGAAAGCGTATGAGATAGATAAAGATGATCCTTACATTTTTGAATACTACGTAAATGAAATAAACAAACGTAATGGAGTTAATGCAGCAATAGAACTGATGGTAGATAGATATGATGATTTCCCAAATGCATATTCACTTAAAGCTAAACTGATGAATACATATATGAATAAAGGAGATTATGATAAACTTGATGAATTGTTGTTGAAATCAAATCTACTTGATACACATCGTTTATCATATGGAGAATTTTGGAAAAATGTAAAGATGGCAAAGGGTTATCGAAAACTAAAAGAAAAAAGGTATGAAGAAGCATTAAATGATTTTACTATTTCTACTGAAGTCCCAAATAATATTGCTCAGCATTATATGGCACGGTATGCAGATCAATCAAGACGTTTGTTTTATTTGGGTTATGCAAACAGCAAATTAGGGAATAAAGAAAAAGCAAAAGAGCTATGGGAAGAGGCACTTTCTTTAACACGTAAGGCTAAATTTCAACCAATGTATAAATATTATGATATCAAAGCTGTTTATTACCAATCATTCTGTCTAAAAGGTCTTGGCAGATACGATGAAGCAGAAAGATATTTAATGTTGATTGAAGAATTTGCAAATACAACAGAAGTAAGTGAATTAACTGATCTAAGATCTCTACTTCTAAAACTGACTATCCTAGGTAGAGAAGATATTGATGATTTTGAAAGATGGGATTCTGAATTGGGTTTAATAAAAATTAATGCAAACTTTAATGCTCCTGAAGAGTAATGTTAAAGAATACTATTTAAAATAATTTGATTGGAGATAGCTAATGGAAAAGATATCATCATATAGAGATGGGAAAGAGATTGAATTTATTGAAGATAATGTAGTTGACGTTATAAATCCAGCAACTGGGAAGGTAATTGCACAACAAATATGCTGCGATGCTGATGGAGTAAATAAAATAGTAGAGTCGAGTAAGAGAGCATACAATTCTGATGAGTGGCAAAAAATGTCACCATCTGAAAGGGGAGTCCGTTTATTGAAATTAGCTGACTTAGTTGAAGCAAATGCTGAAAAATTAGCAGAATTAGAATTATTGGATACTGGAAAACCAATCACTCAGTTATTAAATGGTGAAATTCCTTTAACAGCAGCTATTATACGTTTTTATGCTGGAGCATCTGATAAGATTGAAGGACGGGTTAAATCAACTTCCAATGGAACTTTACAATTTACTATGTATGAACCTTATGGAGTTGTCGTAGGCATTCTTCCATGGAACTATCCTTTAGTTAATGTTGCAATGAAAGTTGCACCAGCGTTGGCTGCTGGGAATGCTATAGTTATTAAACCCTCTGTTGATACACCATTAACCAGCGTTGAGTTTGCTAAACTATGCATTGAAGCGGGAATACCAAAAGGGATAGTAAACGTTGCTCTTGGAAAAGGTTCTGCTACAGGACAGCATTTAATTGAGCACAAGGACGTAAAGAAAATATCATTCACTGGTTCAACAGCAATTGGTCAGCATATTCAAAGACATGCTGTTGAGCATATGAAGTCAGTAAATCTCGAACTTGGTGGAAAGAATGCAATAATTGTTTTTGCCGATGCAGATCTGGAGAAAACAGCTGATGCAGCTATTATTAGTGCATTTGTAAATGCTGGACAGCTTTGTGTATCATGCTCACGTTTATTGGTCGAAGAATCGATTCAAAATGAATTCCAAAAAATACTTATAGCAAAACTTGAAAAAATGAAAGTCGGAAATCCTAATGAAAATGATACTTTAGTTGGACCAATGATTACAAAAGCACAATATCATACAGCATTAGATTATATCGAAGTAGCTACAGATGAAGGATGTTCAATAATGTATGGTGGCTCAGCAAAACAAATGGAAGATGAACTATCCGAAGGCTATTGGATTGAACCTACAGTTGTAACAGATGTTAAAACTGATATGCAAATTGCAACTGAAGAAATATTTGGCCCATTATTGAGCATAATATCTTTTCAAGATGAAAAAGAAGCAGTTGAAATATCAAATAGTGTGATGTATGGATTATCTGGTTCTGTATGGACAAAAGATAGCAGCAAAGCGTTACGAATGATTAAAAAATTAGATACTGGAATTATTTGGGTAAATAATATGATGGATGGTTATCCACAAATATCAGTACCACCTCATAAAATGAGTGGAACAGGTGTAGAATTGGGAATAGAAGGTTTAATGACATATTGTAAAATGAAAAGTGCTGTAATTGGATATGACGATAAAGCACCAGTAGGATGGAGTTTGTAACAATGGATGAAGTATTAAAAAATATGAATGGTAAACCAGTTGAAGAATTACCCACACCGTCAATTGTTGCCGATATCAATGAGTTAAAAAGCAATCTATCAAAAATGGATAGTTACTTCAATAATAAAAGCAGCAAATTACGTCCACATTTCAAATCACATAAATGTGTTACATTAGCAAAACTACAAATGGAATATCCTAATACGATTGGTATTACATGTGCAAAACTCTCTGAGGCAGAACAGTTAGTAAAAGGCGGAGTGGAAGATGTTTTAGTTGCTAATCAAGTAATTGGGATTGATAAGTGTAGAAGAATAGCTTTAATGAATAAGAATGCAATTGTAGGAGTCGCTATTGATTCATATGAAGGTATAGAACAATTAAGTTATGCAGCTGATGAAATAGGTGTAGAAATTAGTGTTCTTGTCGAAGTTGATATTGGAATGAATAGAGGAGGAGTGAAGCCTGGACAACAAGTGTTGGAGTTAGTAGAAATGATTTCAGAAAAGGGAGGTTTACGTTTTGATGGATTGCAAAGTTATGAAGGACACATTGTAACTCTACCAAACTATGATGAACGAAAGCAACGAGTTGAAGAAGATATGAAACCACTTCTAGAAACAAGGAAACTACTTGAGCAAAAAGGATACTCAGTTTTTATTTCGTCAGGTGGAACAGGAACTTATGATATTACAGGAAATATTGAAGGTATTGATGAACTACAGTGTGGTAGCTATGCTTTGATGGATACAGCATATAAAACAATTCGTCCGGAATTTCTGAATTCAAGATATATTCTAGCGACAGTAATATCAAAAAGAGGAGATGTAATAGCAACTGATGTGGGTTTAAAAGGGATGGGGGCTGAATTTAGTAAACCTATAATAGTTGGTTATCTTGAAGCAGAAAATCATTACATAGCCGAGGAACATACAGTGTTCGAAAATATTGATGTGAATATTGGTGATAAGATAAAAATAATTCCTCCACATGGATGTACAACAAATAATTTTTATTCACATATGTGGATTTCAAAAAATAATATAATTGAAGATGTGTGGCCGATTGAAGGTCGTGGATGCTTGGAATAAAATCGGAGAAAAAATGACAAAGTATATTGAATTAAAATTTGTTGAAGATAACATTGCAGTACGCGCGAGACTGCTCGAAGAAGAAATGCCAAGAACCTGCAATGAATTAATTAAGCATCTCCCACTTGAAAGTGTTGGTACTCATGCACGATATTCTGGAAGTGAAGTTGCAATGCTGCTTTCAACGGAGATAAAGATTGGAAAAGAGAAAGCTACATCTTCTGTCGAGACTGGCGATATTGCATATGTTTGGTTAAACCAAGATGATCATTACGGACTAGATGATGATGTTTCTGAAATATGCTGGTTCTATGATAAAGACAGTACACCAACAATGGCGGAAGGTCCAGTACGCGTAAATATATTTGCAAAAATAGAAGGAGATGCAACTGAGTTCTATAAGGCATCTGCAGATACGAGGATTACTGGTGTGAGAAATGTTCGAATAAGTCTTATTGAAGAATAAGGGAGAATTCAATAATGAGAAATGGAAATGAAATAACAACTATTGGGTTAATCGGTCTTGGTTTAATGGGGCAAGGAATTGCAAGTTGTTTGGTACGGTATGGATTTAATGTGATTGCATATAGTAGAACTTCTACAAGAGAAGGAGAAACATTAAATCATATTTCTAGAAGTTTTAAAAAATTACTTAAGAGAAATTTAGTCTCAGAATCTGAAATAGATGATTGGGAAAAGCGATTCAAATATGTCAATTCTTTGGAGGAGTTAAAAGGGAGTGAGTTTGTAATTGAAACAGTAGGTGAATCTTTAGAATTAAAAACTAAAATATATAAAACTATTGAATCTGTTATTGATAGAGATGTTGTTATTGCTACAAATACTTCAGGTATATCATTATCTTTATTACAAAAAGGACTTATTAATAAAAAACGTTTTATTGGAATGCACTGGGGGGAGCCGGCAGAAATTACACGTTATCTTGAACTATCACGTGCTGAAGAGACTAATGATTTTTCAGTTGATATTGCAGTTAAAATTGGTGATCGTTGCGGAAAGCAGCCTACCGTGCTCAATTATGATATTCCTGGTTTGATTTCGAATAGATTAATGTACGCTATGATTCGTGAGGCTATGCACATTGTTGAAAGCGGTGTCGCTGATATTGAAACGGTGGACCGCTCATTTAGAAATGATATTGGATGGTGGGCAACACTTTGTGGTCCTTTCCGTTGGATGGATATAACTGGATTACCTATATATGCCAAAGTTATGGAAGGCTTGTTCCCACAATTAAGTGATCAAAAAGAACTGCCTAAATTGATGCAGGAAAAAGTGAATACAAAATCAAAGTTCTACGACTATAGTGATAAAGGAGAAGAGGAATGGGAAGAAACATGGACTGATTTCACACACGATATAAGTAAACTTGTGAAAAAATATGAAAAGAGAGCTAAATTTTAGTGAGACATGATTTAATAGAAATAGAGAAATTTGTTGACGAAATATTACCACAAGTGGTTGAGATTCGTCATCATATTCATGCTAATCCAGAACTATCATTAAAAGAATACAATACTTCCAAGTTCATTCGTAAGCAACTTTCCGAGATAAACGTAAATATTCTTCCACCATTTCTTGAAACAGATGTTATTGCAATTTTAAATGAGAGTAAAGTAAATAAAAATATAACTCTAAGAGCAGATATTGATGCGTTACCAATTCAAGAAAAATCAACATTGTCATATTCCTCGAATAATAATGGAATTATGCATGCATGCGGGCATGATGGTCATACAGCAATTCTACTTGGGACAGCTTTTGTTTTGAACAAGTTTAAGGATTTATTGGATGGTTCTGTTCGATTTGTATTCCAGCCGGGTGAAGAAGTTGTAGCTGGAGGTAGAGATTTAGTTAAGAAAGGTATCTTAGAGAATCCAGAGCCAAATGCAGTTTTAGCATTTCATGGGTGGCCAGGCTATCCTATTGGATCAATATGTTCTCGTCCAGGGACTTTAATGGCGGCAGCAGATGTATTTAAAATTACACTTACTGCTGAAGGCGGACACGGATCAAAATCAAATCTCAAAAATAATCCAATTTTTATTGCCAGTGAGATAATAAAAGAATTGTCACTGATTCCAACTAAGCATTTCTCGTCAGAAAAAGTTGTTGTTAGTGTAAGTAAAATTATTGGTGGTTCAAATCCAAATGTAATTCCTACTAAAGTTATTCTTGAAGGTTCTGTAAGATATTTGGAAAAAGTCGAAGGAGAAAAAATTCCAGGATTGTTTGAAGACATTATTCATAAAACTAGTATTGGAACAAATGTTAATTGCGAGCTTGAATACCAACGGCCATATATTCCAACTGTAAATAATAGTGAAGTAATTTCAACTTGTAAGAAAATAGTTAAAGAATATATTGGAGAAAAAGATTGGATTGATATTGAAGCACCAGTTATGACTTCGGAAGACTTTTCATACTACATTGATGAAAATCCAGGTGCAATGTTTTTCCTCGGAATGGGAGACGAAAGTGAATTGCTGCATACAGATAGATATAATTTTAATGATGAAGCTATAAAGAATGGAATTCTGTTTTTGGTTATATCAACTGTAGAGTTTTTATCAAAAGCAGATATATTCAATAAATAATTAATGAATTTGGAGTGAAGGGAGAATGTATATGAAACTAACAATGATTTTATATTTATTCGTTATTGGATCATTTCAAACGGTCCTAGCTCAGTTTAATGTAGATAATGAGTTTTATAATTTAAATACAAAGCTACAATCACGCTCTATCTCATTTGAGAATCCTACAGGTGAATCTAGTGAGGGAGGAAAAGCAGCGAGTGAAATTGGAGTGGGGCGTAAAGGAGCTCCAAGAAAAAAAATTGAACCGGGTGAAACTGTGGTATTATGTGATATAAACCAAACCGGTACAATTAGACATATTTGGATGACAGGTGAGTGGTTGGACTTCCCATGGATTAAAGAAAATAGTACGGGACGAAATAAATTACTACGTAGTACTGTAATCCGTGCTTATTGGGAGGGACAAGAACATCCAAGTATTGAATCTCCTTTGGGTGATTTTATGGGAATAGCACATGCTAAAGTAACATCATATCAATCGGCAGTTCATTCTGTAGGGGAAATGGGAGCCTTTAATATTTGGTTACCTATGCCTTTTACAAGTGGTGCTAAAATCACTTTAACAAATGAATCAGAGATGTCTTTCTATTTGTATTATCAAATCGATTATACTATTAATGATAAACATGATAAAGATGTAGGTAGGTTACATGTCTTATTCAGAAGAGAAAATCCAACAGTGCAAAAAAGAGACTTCGTAATATTGCCAAAGCGCACAGGTAAAGGAAGATTTATTGGTGCTGTTTTAGGAATTCGAACTCTCTATCCAAAATGGTGGGGTGAAGGTGAAGTTAAATTTTATATAGATGGGGATACTGATTATCCTACGATTTGTGGAACCGGAAGTGAAGACTATGTGGGTCTTTCTTATGGTATCCAGGAAAGTACTTTCCTCTATCATGGTTGCAGTTTAAATTATAAATCAGATTCTACTTTTCAAGTACCAGATTACAAAACCGGTGAACCAAGAGAGATGAGTCATGAATACATCTCTATGTATCGTTGGCATTTACCAGATCCAATTTATTGGAAAGAGGAATGTAGAGTAACCATTCAACAAATTGGATGTTGTCTTTGGGAACGTAGCGATGACTGGTCAACAGCAACATTTTGGTATGAACCAATACCTAGTGCTCCCTTACCTGAATTGCCATCAAAAGAAGAAAGGACATTTGGTTTGAAAGAATTTTTGAATGAAAAAATTGTAAGATAAAATGTGTCAGCATTAAAATTTATTGTTGTGTAAAACATACTTTAATAAAAGATAGATAAGAACTACTGTATAAGAATTAATTGGAGAAAATAATGAAGGTAATCAATCTAATATTGACATTAATATTTTTAAGTCAGTTTGCATTTGGGCAAACCTCAATTTCTTTAACTGAAAATAAAGCTTATGTAAATAGGGAACTCCCTCAATCAGACAAGAAGTTCACCTTTGCTATACTTGGTGATAAAACAGGTGGCGGAGAGTTTAATTGGCCTATCTTTGATAAAGCTGTTGATGAAATAAATCTTCTTCAGCCTGACTTTGTAATTATGGTTGGTGATTTGATTCAAGGATATACAGAAGATCCTACATTTGTTAAAGAGATGTGGGAGGAATTTAAATCTCATGCAGAAAAATTGGATGTACCATTATACGTATTACCAGGCAATCATGACATATCTAACAAAATTATGTACGATTATTGGGAAGAGAATATTGGATTAAGATATTATTCTTTTGTTCATAATAATTCACTATTCATATTATTAAACAGTGAAGAATATAAAAAAGAAAAAGAAGGTGAATTGGGTAAGAAGCAACTCGACTTTGTACAAGAACAGCTTGAAGCAAATAAGAATGTAAATCATACTTTCATTTTTATGCATCGTCCAATTTGGTTGAAGAGGGATTCTAAACATGGTGGATATGAGGAAATGCAGAAAGTTGATTCATGGATTAAAAATAGAAAAGCAATGGTATTTGCTGGTCATTTGCATAATCTTATTTTTAATAAAATAAATGATAAGCGTTATATAATTCTATCTGCTACTGGTGGCATCTTAACAGAAAAACCGATGAATGAGTTAGGTTATTTCCATCATTATTCAATTGTAACAGTTGATAAAGATACATCGGTTATTGCTTACATTAAACCAGGAAGTATATTACCTGAAAATATAGCTACTGAAAAATTTACTAATGATTTTAATAACACTGTTAAAATTGACAACAAGATAAGTGTAAATGAAAATGGTGTTCATCTTACTTCTGAAGTTCTGTTAAATAATTTAGTAAATAGAAACGTTGAGTATACTATTAGTGTAAATAATAATGATAACTTGTCCTGGAAATTTAATAATAATGAGCTGAGTGGTAATCTCAAACCAAATGAGTCTGTTAAGCATAAACTCTTGAGTCAAAATATTGTTGAACACTCTATTCCTTTCCCAAGTATTGAGTGTAGAGTTTTTACTAATGGAAAATTAGGTGATACAAAAAACATGTCATTTTCTCCTGGTAATGATGAGACATGGAGCTATCCTAACCAAGTGCAAGTACTAGGTGGCATCCCTCTAGGATTTAAACGTAAACCCAGCACAGAAAAGGATATCAAAAACTCACAAATCACAACAGAATATGATTGGAATTCTGAAGTAGAATTTATTTCTACTCAAATTGATGAAGGATCACTTTGGCAAAAAGTAGATGCGGAAAAAGGGATTATAACTTTGGATAATATTTTTGATCATAATGACTTTGCATTCGCGTATGTGAAGTTTATAATCAATTCAGATGAGGATAAAAATGTTTTAGCGAGTATGATACCTGATAATTACACACAAGTTTATCTAAATGAGAAATTAGTTCTTAAAGGTTCTCCGTTTAAAGGAGTTCCTTCAAGTCCGTATATGTTTATTATGGATCTTAAAAAAGGTGAAAATATTGTTTTGATAAAAACTGCAAATTACTATGGTAATTGGATTATAGATTTAAAAGTATCTGATCCCCAGAAAAAACTAGTATTCAAATAGACTTTTAATTAACAGAAAATATAATATTCAAATACAGTTATATGAGGTAGAAAGTGAAAAGAATAGTCCAAATTATCCTAATTTTAGTTTTCATTACTTTTTTAATTCATTCATGTTCTGTTAATGATAACGGTGAAGTTAACAACCAATTTTCATATGCACAGACACGATCAAATGATTTACAACTAAGCATTTACATTACTGCACATGCCGTTAATAATTTACTGGCTGATGAAGCTGGTATGCGTGAAGCAATATCGATATTTCAATGTAACGGAATAACCAAAGCCTATATTGAAGTTTACAGAGGTGGTCTTATTATTGAGAAATCATTATTGCAGAAAGTACGAGATCGATTTTTGAAAAACGGAATTAATGTGGTAGGTGGTATTGCAACTGTTCCGGGAAAGGATTTTGGAGTAAGACAAGAAGCAAAGTTAGGGTGGTTCAACTGGCAGAATCCAAAGACTCAGAATGATCTAAAAAAAGTAGTTAAGATGGCTGCCGGAGTTTTTGATGAGTTTATAGTTGATGATTTTCTCTGTACAGCAGATACGAGCGATGAATCTAAGGCAGCGAAAGGAGATAAAAGCTGGTCACAGTATAGACGAGATCTGTTAACAGAGTTATCCACAGAGATTTTTATCAAGCCGGCTAAAGAGGTTAATCCAAATATTAAAATGATAATTAAATATCCACAATGGTATGATAGGTTTCATTTATTCGGATATGAATTAGCTCGCGAACCACAATTGTTTGATCAAGTATGGGTAGGAACAGAGAGCAGGGGCCAATATACTCAGAGATATGGTTTCGTGCAACCATA
>JBDLIN010000008.1:0-37136 GCA_039714835.1 Bacteroidota bacterium
CACGCCAAAGGCGGGTAAAGCTAAGGTTATTTTTAATATTCTCATTTTATCCCTCTATATTTTTATCTTTTTTCTTTGTGATACTTCGTGTCTTCTTTGAGTACTTTGTGTCCCTAAAAAGCGTTACACAGAGAAGCACAGAGTAGACACAAAGGGATTCACAGATCCGTCAGATGACGGGATTGCTATTCTTTCTTTATTTGCTCAATTAAGTACTCTGTATTAAACTTTAGCAATGCATATGCTTCGCTTGTCAACTTTTTTCCATTTTGTGCTTCTACTTCATTTATAAAAGCATTCAATAGGTCAATTGCTTCTTCAGTTTCACTATTGATAAGATGTTTTTTTGCATTTTCCAATTTTACTTTTAAACTCTTTAGTATTCCTTCGCTTTCTATCCAGCTTAGTGAATATGAGCGATCACAATATGTTAATAGAGTATCTATAAATTCTAGAATATCGAATTGGGCAGGCAATTTAATTGGTACTATTGTTTGTATCTTCTTAAATGAAGCATCACCTATACTCAGTGAATGTAATGTATCTTCAATTTCTGAACTTGGCATTCCATGTCTATAACTCAACATCCCTACCCCCCCTCGCATACCAGCTTGACCTATACTAGGCAAATGCTTACTACTAATGGCAAACCCATCTGCTGACCATGTTGGCTCTAATCCATTGCCCCACCATCCTATTCGCAAATCTAAATCATTATATTCTCCACCATCATAATTATTAGTTTGTTTGTTTTTAATTTCTATGTCTTCTTTAAAAAATAAATAAAACCAGATTATATCTTGTTCAGCATTTGGGCCATTTGCTATTTTATAACTATATAGATAGTACGAACTATCAGCAATAAAATTAACATTACCTGTAATTGATGGCTCTATTTTCGTCGGAGGTTCAAATTCAAAAGTTATTATTGTATCAGAATAACCAATAGAACTATTACCTAAATATTTTACTATATAATTACCACCATTTGAATCAAAATAAATTGTATCCATAAAATTTATTATGTCAATATTTATCTGTCCCATTATATTTACTGAGAATATAAATGCAATTAATAATGTTATTATCTTCATAATATTATCCTTATTCTATTTAAAATTTAAGTGAAAATGTTCATTGTTCTTATTAGGATATTCTAAAACTGGTTTTGCTCCTTTATCTTGACAAATTGCACGAAAACCTTGTGATAAATCATCAATAAATTTATAATTAGATGGAACTTCACCGCCCGTATTCTTATGAAATTCATCTATTTCTTTATCATAAACCCCATTTTTATTTATATCAACATAATAATCAGTGTTATTAGATATTGTTATATTATAGCTTCTTATATCAACGTTTACTCCTTCACGATGACTACTATGAGGAGCTTCCCAATTCCCTTTATAATCAAACTTACCACCAAATGGAAGGCTCATATCATTAATTTCCAATATAATCTCTTTTTCTGAGTATTTTTTATCCCAACTTTTAGCAATTCGCTTTATTCTATTAACAACATCTGCAGTTCCAAAGTGATTATTATCAGGTGTACGACAGCTATCTGGGACCTCTTTTTTACTTTTATCACTTGGACCATGATGGTAACATGTCCCTCCGATTAATTTGTAGTTTTCGCCTGGTTCTAATTGAACTAAATTTAGGACTTTTTCAGTTATTAAAAGAGTGTCTGTTAATAAATTATTTTTTTTCGAAATTAGGATTATTTTCATGATATCACCCCATCTAGATGAAAAGTAGTTATACTCGTCCTTTAAATAATTAACCGTTGTTGAGTCATTTAAAGGATTTGCCAAAACCTTTGGAGATTTTGTTTTTCTAAAATGCCCGTAATTCCAATATTTTTTGTTATCAGTTATTGTAGTTCGTGGATTGGAATGATTGTGTCCACCAGAACCAGGAACAAAATTAGTAAAAATTTTAAATTTATGATTACCTAAATGTTTCCCTCCTCTGGTTAATGAAACAAAAAAAGGTTTTCTATAATCTTGTAATCTTTTTAATGTCGCATTTGCTAAAATAGTAATGTTACTAGTATTTACTTTCACTTCTTTTTCACCTTTCATCACAATCTTCAAAGTTTGTTCAAGCACAACAGCTTCTTTTTCGCCTTTAGTTGTTACATCATCTTGCAAAGAGACTTTTATTTTACACTTTACAACAGATTTCGGATTTGCTTTCACTGCTGCAAATTTTACTTTTCCATTCTTAGCATCAGCATATGTTATATTTGCTAATATTATGGGAGTTGTTTTAAGTGTATCTCCATTTGGTTTAATAAAAGTTCCGTATTTCGTATTTGTTGTTATTTCAAACCTCAATAATTTTGTGCTGTCTAACTCAGTTGCATTACTATCGGCATCCATTGCTTTTATGTATAATGACGCAAGTTCTGTAAAGGCAACTGTATCTTTTTTAGCAACTTTTATTCCATTAATTAACGAATCTGGTTTTATTTCGATATTAAAGTGGTCAATTGAATCTTGACTATTTGGATACTCAAACGCATAAATATCAAGTTCAGTATACCAATGATTATAAATGCATCCGTAATACTTTGAATAATTTATATATGTATAATCCTCCAATTTTTTCTTTACCCAAATTCCATCCACCTGTATCCATTGATAAAGAAAACCACGCATAGTATAGGATAGTGGTATAATTTCTGTTCTTTGATTTTTGGGGACATAAGTTTCATATACTATTTTTATTGAATCTCCTTTTTCTACATTAAGTTCTATAGTTGTTCTTTCTGGATCTTTCCATCCTCTTGATCTTACTGGAGCATTATAATAAAATGCAATTGTCGTTATTATTGATTGTTCAAGACATATATCATATGCTGAACCATCATAATAAATATCAGTTGTTTCGAATTCAGACAAAACGTAATGTTCTATTAATGTGTCTTTTGTTTCAATTATTACTTTACTATCTGGACTGAGTGTCCCATATATTTGATCTGCATAAGCAAATTGTAAAGTTATTTCCCCAGTAAAATCTGAAACAATTCCAGGAAATAGACTGTCTGTTTTCAGCAATTTCTTAATTGAGGATTTCTGCTTATACCATGATGTATCAATGTTTTCTAAAATAATTTTCTCCCTAATCACCACCTGTCCAACAATATCAGTTCCAAATAATGAAAGAAAAAACGTTAGGAAAAGCAATTTAGTAATTAATTTAAAATGAATAGACCTTTGACTATAATTTTGCCAAGAAGTCGGATAAATCTTTTTAAAAAGATAAGGAATTGCTTTTACCATATTGCCCTCCAATATGTTTAGCCCTTTTTAAGGAATTATTAATTCAACAGCGTATGTAATATTAATATTAAATAGTTTAAATTCAAAACATTTCTATAACAATCGATTTTTTTTATAATACAAAGTTTATATAATCTACAACTCCAAAATGTAATTTCTTTCCTCTGTGGTACTCAGTGTCCAAAAAAGTGTTACACGGAGAAACACAGAGAAGTCACAGACCTGCCTGCCGATAGGCAGGGGTCCACAGAGTTAAAGCAACATATTTTGAACTAGGATGATGTTTTGAATATGATAAAAGTAAGAGATCTTCATAAATTGAGTATGATGAAAAAGGGGAAAATTCATCTGGAAATTAAAATTGAACTAATCTCTTTTGAGTTGAGTTTTCAGATTTTCAGTGATCTCTTCTGTGGGCATAGGTTTTCCTGTCCATAATTCAAATGAGTGAGCACCCTGTTCAACAAACATTTTCAAACCGTTTATAGTAGTTGCCCCTTCTCGTGAAGCTAATTTTAAAAACTGTGTTTGTATTGGATTGTAAACAATATCAAAGACTAATTGATTCGAATGGAATGATTCTGCAATTTTTGTGGGAGAATCATCTTCTTTGGGAAACATACCAATTGAAGTAGAATTTATTACTAAATGAGATTTTCGTAAAGTTTTCACAAGTTCAGGTGGAAAGAGTATATGAGTTTTTATTTTCTCAAAGAGCATCTTAGATGAAAAATATGTTTTAATAGAATCCGCTCTTTCAATAGTTCTATTAATAATATGAATTTTCTTTACATGGAAATAACGGATCAATGTAAAAACAACACTGCGGGCTGCACCACCAGCTCCGAATATTGAAACGGTAGAACCAGAAAGATCTTTCTTGTATGGCATTAAGGATTCTCGTATGCCATGAACATCAGTGTTATAACCATATAACTCACCATCATCATTAACAATTGTATTAACAGCACCAACAATACTTGCAGCCTCTGAAACATCGTGTAAATATGGAATTATTTTTTCTTTATGCGGAATTGTTACATTGAAACCCTTTATTCCCAATGGGACAATACCATTTAAAGCATCTTTTAAATTTCGGGGAGTAATATCGAAAGGAAGATAAAGATAATCTAGGTCCGTCATTTTAAATGCTAGGTTGTGCATAAATGGGGAGAACGAATGTTTTAAAGGATGACCAATTACACCAACAATCTTTGTAGAATGTAATATCTGTTTATTTGCGCCCATCATTTTATCTTTTAATTATTATTCTACTTAGAAAGCCTTGAAGATTGAACCTCAGGCTGTTCCTTTATGTTTTCATTACGGAAGTTTGGCTGAATTGAAAATGATCTCTTTAAATATTCTAAAGCCTCAGTATTTTTACTTCTTAAAAACTTCCTTTTAACTTTTTCATAAAAAACAGTAGCTTTTTCAGGTTTCAACTTAATACACATGTTGAATGAATTTATGCTTTCAATCCAATTTCCCGATTCAGAATATAACTCAGCTAATCTATTCCACGCTGTGAAATTTTTTGTATCTAAGTCAGTGATTTTCTTACAGCTCTTAATGGCACTTTCAAGGTTGCCCGTAGATTTATCAATACTCACTTTAAGTTCAAGCGCCTCAATTGATTCCGATTCAAGTGTAAGAGCTTTTTGAACATCATCTAATGCCAAAGATTTTTGTCCAGTGAGATTATAACAAGCAGCTCTGGCATAAAGAGCATCATAGTAATCATTGTATAATTCAATAGCTTTGGAATAAGATTCAATAGCATTATTAAGTTTGTTTAGGTCCTCGTATGTTTGACCCAAAGTAAACCACAGCGCTTCATCCTTATCATCAAGTTCAACAGATTTGCTTATACACTCCAATGCTTTTTCTAAATTATCAGCATTCGCATATGAAACACCGCAATTAAACCATGAACTAGAAAAACTATCGTTTATCGCAATTGATAATTCAAAATCATTAACTGCTTTATCAAATTCACCTTTTTTAATGTGAACGATTCCCTTATTATACCAGCCAGAGTAACTGAAAGGATCGATATCTAAATATTTTTCATAGGCATGAAGTGCTTCTTCCAGCTTATTTAGATATTCATAACAGTACCCTAATTCGTACCAAGCTTCAAGATATCCTTCATCTAATTCAACCGCTTTTGATAAAAATTCAGTTGCTTTTTCATATTGATCATCTCTTTCATAAAGAGTACCAAGATTGTAATAAGCTTCTTCATTATTCTCATCTAATTCAATTACCTTCTTTAGAGTAATTGCAGCATCTTCAAAGAGATCAAGATTTTCTTCTGCGGTTGATTTTCCAAGTAAACTTTCAACATCTATTGGATTAAATGACAGTGATTTTTCAAAAGCAAAGTAGGAATTTATAAAATCAAATTTATTATTGAGTAAAATACCCTTTAACTGCCAGTAGTCAGAGTTAAAAGGTAAAATATCTAAAAGGTTCTCTATTAATTCTAATCCTTCGTCTAATTTATCATAATCTAAACAGAATTGGATAGTTTCTTCAATGAAATCAGTTTGAATGATTGCTTGACCATCGTCAAAATATCCTTTAGCAGTCTCAATTTTTGAAAAAAGCGTGTTGTCATCTAGAAAAGAGTTGTCAAACTCTTCTGAATAATCATTATAAAATTCCATTAAACACCAAATAATAAAACAAGTATTAGAATCAATTAAATAAGAATTAGTCTCTCAAATCTAATGCCATTAAAATTCTTATCTGCAAATTTACAACTTTACTGAATAAATAAATCGGCTATTTTTTCTGCATAGTCTTTGGCATCATAATCTTTCAGATTCATTAGTAAAATTATTGTTAGATCAATTTCCGGCAGTTTCATATAAATATTGCTAAACCCTGATGTTGAGCCGGTATGATAATGTCTAACGTAATCTCTGTATGGATCAAGTCTCCATCCAAGCCCATAATCTGCTAATTCACCATTGGGTAGTTTGGTTTTTTCAAATGCTATACTCAATTTATCTTCGGGCAGTAGAGTTGATTCGTCAATTGATCTATCCCATTTGATTAAATCAATAGTTGAAGAATATATACCACCGTCACCAAGAACTGCACTTGTCAGACTTTGATCAGAAAAAATAAAACCGGAATCAGTTTTTTCATAACCATAAGCTCGGTTACTAACTTTTGAAATACCTTTTTCAAAAGCAACTGAGTTTTTCATTTCAAGAGGAATAAAGATATGATCTGATAAAAACTCTGCAAATGTTTGACCAGATACTTGTTCAATTATTAACGCCAAAATTGCATATCCTGAATTACTATATCTATGTTCTGTACCGGGTGAAAAGTAAACCGAATCTTGGTTCAGTAATATCTGCAGAACATCTTTATCTTTTAATTGAATAGTTAGTGTATCAGGCATGTAATCTTCATAAGCTAGTATACCTGAGGTATGCTGTAGTATGTTTTTGATAGTTGTTTCTGATTTATTTACAGGAAAATTAGGAAAAAACTTTTCGACTGGATCATCAAATGATAATTTGTTCTGGTCTTCTAAAAGCATTATTGAAAATGCAGTAAACTGTTTAGTAATTGATGCTAATCTAAAATTTGTTTCCGGTTTAATCCTTTCTTTTGATTGAATATCAGCTAAACCAAATCTTTGTTGATAGATTACCTTCCCATGTTTAACAACAGCTACGGAAGCTCCTGGTGTATCGTTATTAAATTCCGAAAATATTTTTTCTATTTGATCATCTAAACAATCCTTAGAACTACAGGAAAGGGAAAAAAGAAGAATTAATGGAAGTAATTTATAAATGCTCATTTTCCTCCTGAAAATATTTTATTGTTTACTTTTATATTACACAAAACAAAGTAGCATTTTACGTCATGGAATGGAAGACTGTCCGAAAACTAAAAATTACGTCATTCTGAACTTGGTTCAGAATCTAAATCATTTGATTTTGATTAAAAAGAAGATGCTGAAATAAATTCAGCATGACAAAATAAAATTCTCGGACAAGTACATGGTCCATGACGTCTTAGTTACTTAATGAAAATATTTTTTCAATCTCGATAAACTACAGCTGAAAGATAACCCACCACACTATTTCTATCACCAGATACTTCACTTGAATCTGTATGGGAGATAACTTCAGCTTTACTCTCTCTTTGTAGACTAGCGGCTTTCATTAGTGCAACAATACCGCCGCCGCCACATGCTTCAACTCTTTGAGATTCAAGATCTTCCATTAACTCATCAAACTGATATTCGTTTATATGTTTTTCAATAAGTCCATCGAGTCTGTCTGCTTTTTCTTTCTTATAGAAATGGGAAAGATCAGAGCTGACAATTACAACTACTTTTTTGTCCAATGATTTTGAAAGTGATTGAGCAAGATCATCAATAAATATTTTGCTTTGATCGCCAATAACAATAGGTACAATTGAAAAATTATTTTTTATCATTTGCAAAAAAGGTAATTGAACCTCTAGTGCGTGTTCAGATCCATGCCCCTCTTTTCCGAAAAAAACATGTTCACTGTTTTGAACTATTTCTTGGGAAAGGGAACTGTTAACAGAAACTACTCCAAGAGGAGTACTGTATGCATCACCGTCATAAATTGAAATTCCGTGAAAATACTCTCTATGACTGGGTGAAATTATTATTGCAGTTTCAAAATCTGCATCATCTTTTAATACATTATATCCAAAAGCAGCGCTTTTACCGGAGTAAATATATCCAGCATGTGGTGAAATAATCCCAATTACATTAGTATAAGATTTCTGGGGTTTATATGTATCGAGTAATAACTGAATTTGTCTTCTTAGTTCAACCTCTTCATCGGGATAAAACATACCCGCTACAGCTTCTTTTCTAATCGCTTCCATTTTTTATTTCCTTTTCTGAAAACACATTGGCTGTGAACATTTCAATATCCAAAATTCGCTCACGCCATAAACCAGGATAAAATCCAGCTTTTTCACAAAGGGCAGAAAGATATTCCTCTTTATTCATTCCATGTTCAATTGGTACTTGAGGCAAGAGTAAACCTCTTTGTCCTCCTTCTGATAATATTAAACCATGTTTGCCCAAAACAATTTCATTGTAATTATTCATTTTAAATGGTTCTGATAGAATTGAGACTTCTATACTTATTAAATTGAATTCATCTGCCGATAGTTGAGGAAATCTTGGATCGCCAATTGCAGCCTGTACTGCAGCATCTTGAACTGTATTATATAATGGTGTATTAGAAATAATATATCCAATACAGCCGCGCAACTGTTTTTTAATAGTTAATGTTACAAAGGCACCCTTATGAGAATTGAATAGAGGATGTTTTTCTAAATCAATGACAGGAGATTCAGCTTGTTGGAAAAGAGAATGAATAGAATTACGGGCAAGCTGAAGAAGAATCCTCTTTTCCTTCTTGCTTATTGTCATTTTGCCGCCTCCAATTATTCTATCAAGTCATATACGAAAACTTGATTCTTTTCTTTTATTAAAATTAAAAGATTTTTATAAATAAAAAAAGAATCCGGTGCAAATGCATTCAGATGTGTGTTTAATATTTCTTTAAATATAATTTTCTTTTTTAAAGTATCGAATACAACTAGGTTATTTGTTATACCTTTATTCTTACTTTGTGAATGATAGTTAAATATAAGAAAATTTACGAAATGTAAAAACTCAATATTTCCAGTAATTGATAAATTTTTTATCTCAGAGTTTATTAACTCATCATTTACTGGATTAGTTGTTGTCCCGTAATAGGATTCTGGAAATTTGTAATCAGTATAATCAATCTGAGAATCAGCAAGATCTTTTAAATTATTTATATTTGGTGGATTATTTCCAAGATCCTCGATTAATTCACCGGTTTCAACACTGAGAGTAGATACTTTTTTCCCTTCAAATTTCTCTTGGTAAGCATAGATTTTTTTATCGAGTAAGAATAAAAATGCATACTCTTCATTTTCCCATAAAACATTCTGCGTATTTATATCGAAAGCAAAGATTCCTTTATGACCAGGCATGTCAGGTTTTGCAAATTTATGAAATAAGATTATGTCTTTATAAATAGTTTCAATACCGAGCCAATATTTTTCTTCCATCTGCAGCTGAGTGAAAATCGGTTTTCCATCATTTAGGTGTAAGCAGTGAAAAAAAGCTTCTTTCTTTTCTGTATTTCTTGTTTCGATGAATAATTTATCAGTTTCGGTCAGTTTAATCCGCCAAACTTGATTACCATCAGTGTATGAATATTTATTTTTTATTTTCATAGGCTTTTATTAGAACGCGGAATACTCTGATTTCCGCTGATAAATTAATTATTTGAATTTCTCTTTTTCTTTTATCTAAAAATCTCATCTGTGTATATCTGTTTGATCAGCGTCATCAGTGTTCTATTCTGTCGGTTTAAATTCCGCTGTAAAGTGTCTTAACATTGGTGCCTCATAAGTAAATTTATATCCCTTAAGTTTATCACGATTATTAAACACTTCAATTACAACCTCTGCAACATAATCGATATGACTTTGGGTATATACACGACGTGGAATTGCAAAACGTACCAATTCCATTGGAGGAGAAACTACAATCCCTGCATCATCATATTTTCCAAACATTACGCTTCCTATTTCAACAGCTCGCACACCGCCAACAATATAAAGTTCGCAGACAATTGACTGACCCGGGAATTGGTGTGGTGGAATATTCGGTAAAAATCTTTTCGCATCAACATAAATTGCATGACCTCCGGGAGGTTCGATAATAGGCACACCGGCATTTAATAATTTATTACCTAAGTATTCCGTACTTTTAATTCTATAGTGAAGATAATTCTCATCGAGTACTTCATCAAGTCCTTGAGCAACAGCCTCAAGATCACGACCAGCAAGTCCACCATAAGTAGGGAATCCTTCTGTAACGATAAGAAGATTTCGACATTTCATAGCAAGTTCCTCATCATTTAACGAGAGGAATCCTCCAATATTTACGAGGGCATCTTTTTTAGCACTCATTGTTGCACCATCAGCGTAGGAGAATATTTCCTGAGAGATCTCTAATATTGATTTATCTTGATAACCAGGTTCACGCTGTTTTATAAAGTAGGCATTTTCAGCGAATCTGCATGCATCAAGAAAGAGAGGAATTCCATATTCACTGCAAACCTCTTTCGCTTCACGGATATTCTGCATTGATACCGGCTGTCCACCACCTGAGTTATTAGTTATAGTGATCATAACTAAAGGAATGTTCTCTACTCCTTTTTCCATAATAAAATTCCTAAGAGCTTCAATATCCATATTACCTTTAAAGTCGGCGCGCTGTTCAGGATGTTTTCCAACTTCAACTAAAAGATCAGTTGCTTCAGCACCGCTGAATTCTACATTTGCTCTTGTTGTATCAAAGTGTGTATTATTTGGGATAAATTTTCCTTCGCCTCCAAGAACTGTGAAAAGTATCTTTTCTGCTGCGCGTCCTTGATGAGTTGGGATTATGTACTTATCTCCTGTTATATTTTTAACAGTTGATTCAAACCGGTAAAAACTTTTTGATCCTGCATATGATTCATCACCCTCCATAATTCCAGACCACTGCTTTGCACTCATTGCTGATGTACCACTGTCTGTTAGAAGGTCAATTATTACATCTTCTGCCTTTACTAAAAACGGATTATACCCAGCATTTTTCAGTATCGTTTCTCTTTCTTCTTTAGTAGTGAACTTTATCGGTTCAACTGATTTAATCCTGAAAGGTTCAATTATTGTTTTCATAAATTCTCTCCAAAACTATAACAGCAACATAATGGATTGAAATAATAATTACAAATAGATAGAAGCATCATAAATCGGAAGAAAAGAAATGAAAAATTAAATCTTCATTTTCTAATAAAGAAATATTATTTTTAGATATGATTGTCTAAAATATTTTATATCCCAAAAATATTAGGAGATAAAAATGGAAGAGTTTAATGAGCAAGAACCTACCAATGAGTCAAATTCTATTGAAGAGGAAGAAGAATTAACACACACCGATAAAATGGTTGGTGTCTTCACAGAACCCACAAACACTTTTACTGAGATATCACAATTCCCTGCAAAAACTGCTGATTGGATAGTACCGCTTTTAATATTTATTGTTTTAGTAAATCTCTCTACTATCTTGATGCAGACCAATCCGCAAATTAAATACTCAATGGTTGAAAAGCAGATGGAAGTAGTTCAAAAAAGTCTGGACGATGCTGTAAAAAGTGGAGCAATGACTCAGGAGCAAGCTGACTCACGAAGTGAAGCAATAAGAGAGCAATTTGAAAGTGGTGGGGCGGCGATGATGATTCCGCAAATTGTTGGTACAGTTATCGGAGTATTTATTTTCTTTTTTATTGTAAGCGGATATTTCTTTGCCATTTCAAAGTTTGGTTTAAAAGGAACAGGAACATATAAGGATGCAATGGTTGCCTATGGTTTACCGTTATATGTTGCTATGATTCAGGTTATATTTACTGTAATTCTTGCGATGCTTATGAATAAAATTATTACAGATACAAGTATTGTAAATTTTATTGATGTAGATAAAACTCAACTCCTTGGATTTTTAATGAGTAAAATAGATCCATTCTCAATTTGGTTTTATGCAGTTGTTGGTGTTGGTTTTGCGAAGATGTTCAAATCTGACAGCATTGGGAAATATATCGGAATGGTCATCGGCTCATGGCTGATATTTAGTATTATATTTTTCTTTATCGGCAAAGCGGTACCAATTCTCAATTTTATGAACCAATAAATAACTTTAACCTTCAAGGATAAATTAAATAAAGGGAAAAACAGTTTAAGATAGTGGCAGAAATATTAAGAATACTTTTTCTACTATCCTTGAAGGTTACTACTAATCTTGATTTATATTATTATCCTCTTTAAGAACATTTTTCACTTCCCAGAACTCACCCCATTTCTCAAGTAAGTTCCACGGATAAATTCCATGATCATATCCATCTTCCCATGTGATCTGAATTGCATAGCTTCCAACAACTTGAATATCAGCAATTTCATATTTGCCAGGTTTATCCGGTCCTTGAGGTGCCGGTTCGTAGTGTGTCCAAAGGATGGTCTCCCCCTTGTTGGTAGCATCCGGAGATTCGTCCCTTAAATGTTTTATGGGAATTGTATGTTCCCTTCCGTCATTCCATTTAATGGTAAGAGATTCTTGTTCGTTTTTTGTGATTTTAACAGGGCTTAACATTTATTTATTCCTTTTTCAAAAGCGATTCCCGAAACGGGCAAGCAGGCGGCGAATCGCTTTACATTTTCGTTTAAAAAATATCAGCAATAGAGCTGTAATCTGGATCAAAGAGACGTTTATAATTAGTAAGAGCAAATGAATCAGTCATACCGGAAAGATAATCACAAACAATACGTGCTCGTTTAGTTTTTTCTGGTTCACTTTTTAAAAGCTGATCTGTAAAATTGGGCAGCAGTTTGATTCCACTTACTTTTTCGATATAATTTTCCTTGAATACATCAAACATCATCTCGATCATTTTATTTCCTTTAAATTCCATCTGATGAAGCTGAGGAGAATGAAATACCAGATCAGCAGCGATCTCTTTATACATTCTTACTCTATCTTTAATTGTATCGTCAATATTTAGAACATATTTATAGCGATTTGTGTGTTTATTCATAAAAGTATTACGTTCTTCTATTGAACATGCAAGTATAAACTCACCAATTTGTGAACCAAATTTAGATTTATATTTTTCCACTCTGATCCATTCTTCAATCTGTTCTAATGTTTTAACATTTTCTTGAGATAATGAATCAGCATTATTCATTTTCCACTGTTCTAATTTTTTAATTGTTATAAATCCCCAGGAAATTGAATCAACAAGATCATTCACTGCATATGCAGTGTCATCAGCCCAATCCATTATTTGACATTCAATGCTTTTAAATTCATTCAACTTAGCTGGATTATTTATTTCAGAAGAAAGATCTGTTTTGCCAAATACAAAGTCAATATATTCTTTTTGATAGTCGTAAATAAAGTGATTTAATGGATTTTTAAAATCAGAGTAAACAGCTTTATATTTTAAAATGGCATCAAGAAAAGCACGACTTGGTTTCATCCCTCGTCTTTTTTCTCCAATAGTATAGAAAATATCGGTCAGCAATCTGAGTGTTTGTGCATTCCCCTCAAATCCTCCGTATGGAGCCATTAACTTATTTAAAGTCCTCTCACCCGCATGACCAAAAGGAGGATTCCCAAGATCATGGGCCAGACATGCAGACTCAACAAGGTCCTGATCAATATAATAATCGTCACTAAAAATATCATTGTGCTTCTTTGTGACAAAATTACATATCGATCTGCCAATTTGTGCAACTTCGATTGAGTGAGTTAATCTTGTTCGATAGTAATCATTTTCCCCAGGTAAAAATACTTGCGTTTTCCCTTGCAGTCTTCTAAACTCAGAAGAATGAATTAATCTATCTCGATCGATTTGAAAAGGAGTTCTGTAATCCTCAGTTCGTTTACTCTCTGATACTCTTTCAAAATCAAACTCATTATAAAATTTATTTTTCACATCATTTCTCAAAAATTATCAATGCTTTTATTTAATTAGTTCTTCTCCAAATGATATTATCATCCTCGTTTATTCCCAATGAATCTGTGTATCCGGCATTTACTTCAACAACAAATTTTGCCGGCTTTGTAGAAAGATACTGGCCTTCATCAAAAGGGATTGCATCTTTGTGGATTGTAACGATCTTATTTTTACTATTCACAAAAATTATATCAAGTGGAATTAATGTATTTCTCATCCAGAATGATTGCATTGCTTCAATTTGAAAAATGAAGAACATTCCCTGAGTTGCTTTCATTTTATCTCGATACATTAAGCCATCTCTCCGAGCATTATCATCTTCTGCAATTTCAATATCGATTTTGGATATATACTCGTTGTTTTGGTCAACGAAAGTAAGTTCTCCATTCTTTTTAAAATCAATTGATGTATAAGCTTTCATTGCGCTATTTTTATCTTTATTATCATTTGTGTTTAATAGGTTTGCGAAAACTAAATAAAGAATTAATCCAAAGACTAATACAATTGAAATAATCTGATATGTTTTACTTTGCTTCTTTTTTTTACCCTTTTGTTTACTCATTTTAACCTTTGTCATATATTAAATTATGATTAACTAATTCTAAAAATTAAATACTTAAATTTTAATTGTGCAATTTACAATTTTTATAAATTTGAAGTTATGTCCAATATTATTAATAGAGAAAAATTAGAATTATCAGAGCCTCAACTTAAAATGATAAAAAGTGGCTGGGGAGATGATTCTGTTGATAAAACAGAGGTTGAAAAGATTACTTACAATTCTGATGGATTGAAAGTAAAAGGTTATATCGCCTATCCAAAGGACTTGTCACAGAAATACCCATGTGTAATTTGGAACAGGGGTGGAATTGGTAATGCCGGAGCTATTGATTCCTTCAATGCGATGGGAATGTTTGGACAATTAGCAAGCTGGGGATATGTAGTTTTTGCTTCGCAATATAGAGGTAATGATGGAGGCGAAGGATCTGATGAATTTGGAGGGAGTGATCTTAATGATGTTCTTAACTTGATTCCTCTTGGGGATGAGATAGAGTGTGCTGATGCTTCAACATGGGGCATTGAGGGATGGAGCCGAGGTGGAATGATGACCTATCTTGCCTTAGCGAATACAGACATTTTTAAAGCTGCAATCGTAACTGGAGGAATTGCTAACTTACGGTGTAATGCTGATGAAAGTCCATTTATGAAGAAACTTTATCAAGTTACAATGGGAAAATATGGTAGCCAAGAATTTCAGAAAAAATGTGACTCACGTTCAGTTATTAATTTTGCCGATAAATTGTCAAAAGATATTTCTCTATTAATAATGCATGGCACAAATGATAAGAGGATTCTTCCTCATGATACAATTGATTTTTCATCAAAACTAATTGCGCATAGGATTAATTTTAGACTAGTAATGTTCGAGGGGGGAGATCATTTTCTAAAATCTCATCGAAGCGAAGTAGATAAATTAAGAAGAATGTGGTTTGATAAATATCTGAAAAATGAAGTAAATCAATTGAATTAGATCAATTATAACTTTAACTAAAGATTAGTATATTTGTCTCGTAAATCTATCGAAGGCAGATAAATAATATAAATGATATGAGAATAACTGAAATTCAAAGTCAACTGGTTAAAGAGTTTGAAGAACTTGAAACTTGGGAAGAGAAATATTCGAAGATCATTAAAATTGGGAAAGAGCTTTCTCCTCTTCCAAATGAATTAAAAGTAGAAAAAAACAAAATTGATGGCTGCCAGTCTCAAGTTTGGGTTAACGCTAAGCTTGAAAATGGCAAAATGATCATAGTAGCCGACAGTGATGCTATGATTGTAAAAGGTCTGATTGCTTTACTGATAAAAGTTTATTCTGGACACGAACCAATTGAGATATTGAATACACCACCTGAATTTTTACAGAAAATTGGTATTGATAAACATCTTTCACCAACACGTAAAAATGGATTAGGGGCAATGTTAAAGCAGATACAATTATTTGCCTTTACATTTAATGCTCTTTCTACGACATCATAGCAGTAAGAGAGCAATTTAAATTATAACTAGCAATTTAAAGAAAACATAAAGAGGTATTTAAAGAATGAAAGATAATGCACATAATATAAATGAAATTATTAATAACCAAAATAATCAGTTTGAACAATCCATTTCTGAAACAACAATTATTTTAGCTGCTGGACATGGGAAAAGGATAAAATCTCACACATCTAAAATGCTTCATAAAATTTGGGAAAAACCTACTGTTGAAAGAGTTTATGATGCATCAAAAAACGGACTAAAAAATGTTAATACAATTATAGTTGTTGGAATTAAAGCTGATGATGTAATAAATGTTATTGGTGAAAAACCAAACACACTATTTGCCTATCAGGAAAAACAGAATGGGACTGGTCATGCCGTACAGGTTGCTCTTGAAAAAATTAATAATGATTATGATGGCATTATATACATTCTTCCAGGTGATATGGGATTAATAGATAGTGAAACTATGAAGAATTTTAAGAATAACTTTATTAATTCTCAAGCAGATATGATGGTTCTTACTGGTTTATACGAAGGTGATTCTAAAAACAATAATTATGGTAGAATTGTTAGAGTAAAAGATACTGATACACAAGGTAATTGGTCTGGAGAGGATAGAGGAAAAGTTATTGAAATTATTGAGCATAAAGACATTTTAAATTTGGATAATGATAAACCATACATCACCAATTTTAAAGGAAAAGAATACAGTTTCACCAAGAAAGAATTGATTGATAATAATGAATTTAATTCTGGTGTTTATGCCGTAAATTATAAAAAGATGAATGAATTGATCAATAATCTTGATAGCAATAATGTTCAAGGCGAAATATATATCACCGACTTGATTTCGGTTTTTAATAATAATGGATTGACAGTTCGTGCAGTTCCCCCTCGAGAACAGCATGTTCTTATGGGTTTTAATAATAAATCTGTTCTTCTACAAATGGAGAATATTGCGCGTGAGATTGTCTATGAAAAATTGAAAGATATTGTCGCTTTTGAAGATCCCTACGATTTCTTCATACATGAGGATGTTGTAGAATGTATTCTTGACTTGGATAAAAAAGGACAGCCTCTTGATATCTATATTGGTAAAGGTGTATATCTTGGCAAAAAAGTAAAAGTGAATTATAATTTAAAACTTTATAAAAACACATATGTTAAAGGGAATGTTCAATTTGGAAAGCGTGTAACTATTTCAGAAAATGTTCACCTATCTACATTTGATCATCAAACTTTGAAGCTAGGTGACCATGTTGAAATTCTCTGGGGAAATATTATTAAGGGTAATATTGTTATTGGAGATAATTCAAGAATAGAATCAAGTGTTAATATGACTGGCAGTGATGAATTCCCATTAAGAATTGGTAAAAATGTAACAATTAAAGGAACGAGTTATCTATTCGGCAGTATTGTTGAAGATGATGCATTCATTGAGCATTCAATATTTATTAAAAAGAAAGTAGAAAGTTTTGTTACGAAGGATGGGGAATCTCGAAAGATCAGATTCTATTTACCTATGCCTGAGGGCTTAGATTCAATTTCAGATTTATAAAAAAAGCGATGTTGGATTTTCCAACATCGCTAATATTTAAAGAAAATTTAACTATTCTTATTTTTCAGCACTGATTTTATTTACATGTTTTGTAAGTGAAGATTTTCTTCTAGCAGCAGTGTTTTTATGCAATCTTCCCTTGGTAACAGCTTTATCTATAAAAGAAACAGCTTCTTTCAATGATGCATCTGCCTCAGCTTTATCTTTTGAAGAATGTACTTTCCTCATTAAAGTTTTTACTTTTGATAAAGTTGCTTGATTTCTTACTCTTCTTCGTTCACTTTGTCTAATTCTCTTTTTAGCTGACTTATGATGAGCCATGTTTTATCCTAATATTATTTTTAACAAGTTTACAAATATACTATTATCAAGTTTTTATGTCAAACAATAAAGATTTATCGATTTCACTCTAAATTTTATATTACTATTTTTGTAAAGTATTTGGAAATATACTTTTATGATAACAATCAATGAAATATTTCATTCAATTCAGGGCGAAAGCACTTATGCTGGCCGCAGATGTGTTTTTGTAAGATTAACTTATTGTAATCTTCGATGCACATATTGTGATACCGAATATGCATTTTATGATGGCGAAGAGCGATCGATAAAATCAATAATTGATGAAATTAAAAAGTATGATTGCAATTTTGTTGAAATTACTGGTGGTGAGCCTTTGATGCAGGAGGAATCACTAGAACTAATGAAAACATTATGTGATCTTGATTATGAAGTAATGCTTGAAACCGGGGGAAGTTTACCGATTGATAATGTAGATGAAAGAGTAAAAATAATTATGGATCTTAAAACTCCGTCAAGCGGAATGATGAAAAAAAATTATTATGAAAATATTAGTAAAATAAAAAACAGAGATGAAATCAAATTTGTGATCGGTTCAAGGGAAGATTATAATTGGTCTAAGGATATTATCCAGAAGTATAATCTTAATGGAAAATGTTCAATCCTTTTTTCGGTAGTTTTTGATGAATTAGAACCAATTAAATTATCTGAATGGATTTTGGAAGACAAATTAGATGTGATTTATCAACTGCAAATGCATAAATATATTTGGGAACCAGACAAGCGGGGAGTATGATGAAAATAGCAAAAGATTTTAGATGGGAAATGGCGCACAGACTTCAATGTCACAAAGGGAAATGTTTTAATCTTCATGGACACTCCTATAAATTGCAAATTGAATTTGAAGGGAAGGTTGATGAACAAACCGGAATGGTTTTAGATTATTTTGATGTAAAAGATATTGTAGCGCCAATTGTTGATAAGCTCGATCATACAGTAGTTGTTTGGGAAAAGGATACAGAATTAATTGAAATGCTTAAGAAACTAAATTCAGCACATGTTATATTACCTTTTGAAACCACAGCTGAAAATCTGGTTGGCTACTTTTTAAATGAAGTTTCAAAAGCTGATCTTCCAATAGAAATTAATAAAATAAAAGTACGTGTCTGTGAAACCGAAAATTCCCACGCTGAGGATGAATTTAGATTTTAGAAAGAGTTCACACGGAGATACAAAGAAGGCGCTAAGTTCGCAGAGCTGAAAATAGTTTTTAATTATAATAGCAATCTTTGCGATTCATTGCGTTCTCTGCGTGAAATAGAAACTCTAATTAAAATTATAATTAAAACCTATCATCAATCTTATCATATGTTTAGGTTGATTTATTGCAGCGTCTGCGTCAGAATATTTGTAATCTTCACGTGGATTAACATTAACATCATCTGGATTATAAGTTGTATCGTGTCCATGCAAATCGCTTGAGAAAAAGAAATCATAACCTGCATGTAGAACTAAATCAAATTTACTGCTCATTCTGAAGTAACTTTCTAAACCAGTACCAACTCCCCATTGATCGCTTGTTACTTCAAATTCTTCATTTCCACCTATATAACTGTAAAATCCTGTGAACATTGTATATCTCGGACCGAAAACAAGATATGTTCTTTTAGAAAGAAGATGAATGTTGTATAAAAAATCAAATCTAAAATCTAAGATATCACCACTTTCATCAGGAACCCCATTCGTATTATTGTTGATGAAGATCTTTCGGGCGTCTAAAGCATTACCTCCACTTGTAGATGTATATCCAAATCCAATCTTTGCCGCAAGAGGAAAATCTTCTGCAAAATTAGCGATTAATGCATTCATCCCAATACTAAAGCCGTTATAATAACCAATTTGTAGACCGCTGGAAAAATTATTTTCACGTGGTAAATTCTGTGAAAATAAAATAATATTCATTAAAAACATCAAAACGGCCAATAATTTTATTACTTTTCTCATTTGAACCTCGTTTATTTAAAGACAATTGGTCTTAGATTCAATAAATGTACCAGTAAAATCATATTTAATTCATTGAAAATGGGATTTAATGTCAAATAGTTTACTTAACAGGTTAAATGAAGCAAAAGTTACATGTAATAGTTTCAATTTAAACTATTCAATCCAAACTTTTTTCTTAATATTGCATCAAATAATTTTGTTGGAAGTAAATTTTTAAGAAGAGGAAGAAGAAGACTCTTTTTCCCTATGCGATAAGAGGGAGGAATTTTACCATTTGAAATAATTTTTACAATTTTTTTTGCAAGTTCTTCTGCTGGTGTAGCTACTACTTGAGAACCATAGGCTCTTTTCATGATATAACTTTCTAAAGATTTATATAAAGAATCATCACCAAAAATTTCAGATGCTCCTTTTCTTGCTCTATTTCCAAAATTGGATTTAATTGCTCCAGCCTTAACTGTCATTACATCTATTCCGAATGACTTTAGTTCTAAGCGTAAAGCATCGGAAAATGAATGGAGTGCCGCTTTACTTGCACAATATGCCCCGGAAAAAGGAGTTGTCACAAGTCCTGAAACACTTCCAATATTAACAATTATTCCAGAACCATTCTCTTTCATTGAAGGAGCAACTTTCTGAACGAGTGAAATGGGGGCATAAACATTTGTCTGAAATTGATGATGAATTTTCTCTTCTGATAGATTAATTGCCGGAGCCATTAGACCATAACCGGCATTGTTTATCAGTATATCAATTCTACCGAAAATTTTTATTGTATTTTCAATAACTTGTGATTGCTCGGTGTCATTTGTCACATTGAGTTGTTCGGTTTGGCAGCCTTTTTCCTCTAGCTCTAAAATGGCATCTTTATTTCTAGCAGTCGCAATTACATTGAAATTGTTTTTAAGAAACTCAACAGCTAATGCTTTTCCTATACCTGATGAACAGCCGGTGATCAATACAACTTTTTTTTGCATTAATTAATTTCCAATTCTTATTTGATTTAGAATATTAGGTAATACTTCTCCAGCCTTACCTTGCAACGAACAATCCACTGTGCCGGAAATATCAGTCATTTCAATATTTATTTCCACCAGGTATGAGCCGCCTTGTTTTGCTGATATCGGAATATATGCAGCTGGATAAACGACAGCAGAAGTTCCAACAATAAAACAAATGTCACTCATTTTTGCTTTTCTTTCAGCCTCTGCAAAAACATCTTGGGGAAGCATTTCACCGAACCAAACAACATCTGGTCTTATCATTCCACCACATTTTGGACATTTTGGAGCTTCATCAACATCAATAAATTTCTCAATACCGTAAAAGGTTCGACAATCCATACAGAAATTACGCTCAATATTACCATGAACTTCAAGTATATTAGAACTTCCTGCTCTGTAGTGGAGATTGTCTACATTTTGTGTTACAACAGTAATATCATCATAATGTTTTTCAAATTCGGCAATAGCAAGATGTCCAGGATTTGGACCGGTATCCCTTACAATTTTTCTTCTGTATTGATACCACTCCCAAACCAAGTTTGGATTACTCATAAAACCATCAATACTTGCAAGTTCTTGCGGACTCATTTTATTCCACAGACCACCCTGACCACGAAATGTTTCGATTCCACTTTCAGCTGACATCCCAGCACCGGTAAAAAATAGAATGGATTTCGCAGATTTTAATCTCTCAATTAATTCTTTTGGAATTTCCATAATAAGGTCCTTTACTTTTTACAGAAACAATTAATAAAACCTATAAATCAAATAGCGAGTCTTTCGGATTTTCATCTTTGTCTTGAGGTGGAACATAAATCGCAGTTTCCGCCAATCTAATAAAATTAGTCCAATTAGATTTATCCTGCTTTTCATTCTTAATAGAATTCAGAAATGCATTTGATTTAGCACTTAATTCATCTGCATGATAAAGCACAACAGCTTCAGCCATCTTTGGTATAACGGGGGATGCATGCTCTAATTTTCCTTGATGGCTCAATACTAAATGAATAAGCTGATTCTTAAGATCCTCTGGGAAGTTTGGGATTTGTTTTGTCTTTTCTTCAATCCGTGTCGCTGCAATTACAATATGACCGACCAATCTCCCTTTATCAGTATAATCGAAAGAGGTTTTATAGGTTAACTCTTCAACTTTGCCAAAATCGTGTAGTATAGCAGCAGTAATTAGAAGATCTCTATTTAATTTCGGATGAATATCACAAGCTAAATTACAAATTTTAATAATTTCCAATGTATGTTCTAGTAAACCATGGATATAAGCATGATGCCAAGCTTTACCTGCCGGAACATTTATATATTTTTCTTTTGTTTCATCGTCGAAGATTTTAGCTAAGAGGGATTTTAGATTGTTATCAGATATGCTTGATATTGCATTTTCTAATTCTGATTTCATTTCGTTGATATTTCGTTCTGAAACCGGAAGAAAGTCAGAATGATTTACATTATCATTCTCTTTTGCAGTTCTAATGTTCTTAATTTTTAATTGAGGTAAACTGTTAAATTCATCAAACTGGCAGGCTACTTTTACAATCATTCCTTCTTCTGTTTGATTATAAAAAAGTTCAAATCCATCCCACATTTTTGCAGCAATTGAAGCAGATTTATCTCTCAGCTCTAAATCGAGATATTCTTTACCGGTTCTAGCACTTTTCTTTTCAATTTTGGTTAGAAGTAAAAAGAGATTTACAGTATCACCCAAATTATATTCAGTCAAATTCTTTTGATTTAACATAAGTCAATGATCTCACTAATGAATATTTTATTTGCTTTTTTTAGTAACTGTTGAACTTGGAAGAGTTACTATCACTGTACGATTGAGCATCTCAATTGATACAGACAACGTTTGTTCATCCTTACTTACTTTTGAAACCACTCCTTCTAAGCCAATCATCGGGCCTGATCCAATTTCAACTCGTGCCCCTTTAATAATTCCATTATAAACGGTAACCTTACTAGCATTATTAAGTAAGAGTTTTAGATTTTCAATTTCCCAATCTGGAATCACAGCAGGTTTTCCGTTAAAGAAAATTGTTTTAATAACAGAATCACCTGTTAGTGCTAAGTTACGTTCATGCTCATTTGCGTTTATGAAAATGTAACTCTTGAACAAAGGTTCTGTGATTTTTTTCTTCCTGTCACTCCACTGTCTAATAACAGTCGTTGTAGGCAGATAAGTATTTATGTCAAAAGCATTGATTTGTTCAAGTGCTTTAAATTCATGTCTTGGTTTAGTATATAGAGCATACCATTTTTTCATTTTCAACATTCGTAATTATTTTTATTTCAGTAACCTTCCAATAGTATTGATCAGATCATTATCATTTGTTGTTTCACTAATAATGTGATCCACAATATAGGGTTCATATTTTTTTTGTGTTTCTTCATTTAATTCTGGTGTTAAAACGATTATTGATACAGAGTAATACTTATCCTTATTTCTAATTGTTTTTGCCACCTCTACTCCATTCATCAATGGCATATTGTCTTTTACGATTATAATTGTTGGAAGTTCTTTTTCAATGATCTCAAGTGCTTCGAAACCGCTTTTCAAAGTTAGAATTTCATAACCAGAAATTGTAGCAGATAATAATTTACTCTTTATTTTTAGATAATTTTCAGAGGGATTAACGATCATGATTTGGTTTTTTGCTTCTGGTACTGTTATGTGAAATTCACTTCCTTCACCCTCTGTGGAATAAAACCAAACCTCTCCCTTTAGTTTATCCATGATCTCTTCTGTTACAATCAGACCCATACCACTGCCTGCTTCACCATTCGTCCCATTTTTTGAAAATTTCTGATCGAGTCTGAATATTTTATCTTGATCCACTTTAGAAATCCCTACACCATTATCTTTAATTACAACTTCAATTGTTCCATCTTTAAACATATCGGCAGAAATTATAATGTCAGAGTCTTGTTGTGAGTATTTTATAGCATTGTTTAAAATTTCAGATATTGCTTTTTGAAATTGTTTTTCATCACTATTAATAAAAGAATTTGCATGAATAATTTGCTTGATCTCAATATTTTTTCGAACAGCTTCGCCGGTTTGTTTTGATACTGCTGTTGAAATAACATTACGCAAATTGAGCCGCTGATTTTCGATTTTTGTTCGCCCTGTTCTTAATCTCGACCAGTCAAGAAGGTGTTCAATTAGTTTCAGTTGTAATACGGATCCATCATAAATATAGCTTATGTATTCTAGTTTCTCTTTTTCATGAAGAGTATCGTCATTCATTAATATTTCTGAGAAACCAAGTATTGTTGTATAAGGAGATTTAAGGTCATGAGAAATTACAGAGATAAATTTATCCTTAAGTTTATCCAGATCTATAAGAGAACTATTGACTTCTTCTAATTCTTTGCCTTCATTTTTAATGCTGGTTATATCAACAATTACAGAGTGGTAGCCTATCAAAGTGCTTTCTTTATTAAACTCTGCTTGCAAATTTTCTGTTAGCCACACTATTTTATCATCTTTATTGACTATTCTATATGAGATTGAATATTCATTACCACAATTACCGGCAATAAAATCTAACATGTTATTTTTAATTCTAAGTCTATCATCCTCATGAACGATAGATGCCAATTTGTTTGGAAGCCCTTCTATTTCCTCAGATGAATAGCCAGAAACACCTAGAATAGATCCGGAATATTTGATCTCAATATCTTTACCAATAATTGCATTAGTAAAAAATATTTTGTTAAAGGATAAAGCAAGTTTCTGAAGTTCAGATTTAACCTCCGCCTCAATAAATCCTTCAACTTTTTCTAAAAGAATATCGTCTGTAATTAAACTTTTTAATTCCTCTTTATACATTACATTATCTGTTAAATTTTTATTTACAATGATAATAAAGATTAATATTAATATTCATCTTCTTTAGGTTTAGACGGAATATCTAATTCCTCAATTTTTCTATATAGAGAAGAAAGACCAATGGATAAAGCTTTGGCTGCTTCTTCCTTACTATAGTTATGATTTTTAATAACCAATGCAATATGTTCACGTTCAAAGTTCTTAATAGCATCTTTTAAGGAATCTGGAAATTTTTGAGCATTGAAATTTTGTCTTATATAGTCAGCCAAGTTTGAAATCTTAATAATTTCATCTTCAGAGAATATCACAGCTCTTTCAATTACATTCTCCAATTCCCTTACCCCACCGCGCCAATTATAGTTTATTAATGCTCTCATTGCGTCCGAATCTACTCTCAATATCTTTTTCCCCATTTCATTACAATATTTTTCTACAAAATGATTAACAAGAAGCGGAATATCTTCTTTTCTTTCATTTAGTGAGGGAAGTGCAATTTCGATAACATTGAGTCTATAAAACAGATCCTCTCTAAATTCACCGGAAAGGGTTTTTTCATATAAATTCTGATTGGTTGCTGCAATAATTCTAACATTTGATGAAATTGTCTTTATACCACCAACCGGTATAAATTTTTTATCTTCAATTGCCCGTAAAAGTTTTACCTGCATACTTAATGGAAGATCACCTATTTCATCCAAAAATAATGTACCACCATCAGCAACTTTGAATAAACCTAATTTATCTTCAACCGCACCAGTAAATGATCCCTTTTTATGTCCGAATAATTCGCTTTCAATCAAATTTTCTGAAATAGCACCGCAGTTAACCGGTAAAAATATATTATCTTTTCTACTGCTATTAAAATGAATTGCTTTTGCAACTAATTCCTTTCCGGTTCCACTTTTACCAGTGATCAATATATTGCTGTTAGTTGGTGCCACTTGATTTATGAGATTAAACACTTTCTTGATGACATTGCTTTCACCAATTATATTCTGATAGCCTGCGCTTGATGATATATGCTGGCGTAAAGATTTATTCTCTTGGGATAGTTTTCTATAGTTTAATAATTTTTTTAATCTGACTAACAGTTCATCAAATTCAACCGGTTTAATTAAATAGTCGTATGCTCCTTGTCTGAGAGCCTCTATTGCAGTTTTAACTGAGGCATATGCTGTCATGACAATAAAAAAAGTATCCGGACTAATTTTATTTGCTTGATTCAGCAATTCCATACCATCTAAATTCGGCATTTTAATATCAGTAATAACAATATCAAATGATTGATTTTTGATAAGCTCAAGTGCTTCAATACCATCACTTGAAGTTTTTGTTTGATACCCCTCTTCATTCAGAATTAGTTGAAGTGAATCTCTTAATGTTTTTTCATCATCAACAATTAATATTTGCATTGACATCTAGTTTCCTCTATCTAATTTCGATTTGTTGGTAGCTTAATTATAAAAACAGAGCCCTCATTAATTTTGCTTTTTACTGTTATGTTACCATTCAATTTTTTAATAATTCCATAACTAACAGAAAGACCAAGACCAGTTCCTTTACCAACCTCTTTCGTTGTAAAAAACGGATCAAAAATTTTATTAGCAACTTCTTGCTCCATACCACAGCCATTATCTTTAATTTCTATACAAATAAGATCTTTTTCAAGAAAAGTTTTAACTTCAATCTTTCCTTCTCCAGCAGTTGCATCAAGGGCATTAATTAAAATATTGACAAAGACTTGAAGAAGCTGGTCCGGAACTATATTGATCATCGGTAACTCTGAATCCATATCGGTTACAAAATCAACATTTTTAACTCTTCTATCATATTTTACAATACCAACTGCGGTTTTAAGTACATCAGTTATAGGGAGCAAAGCTTTGTCTTCACCGGGCGGGCGGGAAAAATCAACAAGCTCTCTAACTATCTTAGAGATTCTATCTATATTTTCTTTTATGGTTTTTAGTTGTTCGGTTAGCTGATTATCGTCATTTTTCCGTTGCATCAATTGAACCATTGATGAAATTGACGCTAATGGGTTACCTATTTCGTGTGCCACTCCGGCAGCAAGCTGACCAATTACAGCAAGCTTTTCAGATTGATCAATTTGCTGTTGAAGCTGCTTGACTTGTGATTTATCATGGATTATAATTGTTCGTCCGTCGCTTTTACCGTCACTACTTGGAAGTTGAGCTACTGTAAGTTGAACCGGGATCGTCTTACCGAACTTTGTTACTCTCTCAGTTTCTAAGAGCTTTACATCACCTGTGAGGTCTACTTCTCTTTTGATGTAATCAAGTTCCTCCATATACTTTTCTGCGCGTGGGAGTAGAAAAGTTGCTGGTTTGCCAATAACCTCTTCTTCTGTGTATCCAAATATTTTTTCTGCTCCCTTGTTCCATGCAACAAACTTTTCATCCTTGTCAATTACTGCAATGGCAGTATCTGATTTGTGAAGAATTGTCTTTAAATATCTTTGATTCATTTCAAGTTTTCGAGCAAGTCTATTTCTATCTTGAATCAATTCCTTTGTTTGAGCACTCTGATAAAGAAGACTATATCTGGCAAATACTTGCTCAATTATTTCATCGAGGAAACCAATTACTATTATTGGATCGTATTCAAAATCTTTTGACTTATCTAAATTATGAAGAAGAGCAAAACGCCCTAAGCTGTATATCTGACTAACTTCAAGTAGATTTATATTTGATTTAGAAAACAATATGTATGAATCAATTAGATATTGATCAGCCGAAAGATATTGTGAGGTTTTAATAACATCAATAAGAGTGTCAAGACTTGCCTCTACAAATGTTTTTATCTGAGTTGTGGATAACTTATTCCCAAATGTAATCTCAAGTTTACCAGCCCAATTCTTCAATATTTGGTCATAATATTTTTTAAGTAACTTTAAGATTATCTTCTTCATTATACAACAAACACCTTTGCTACATCAACTAGGATTGAAGGATTATTAATTAATGCAGTTTTAAACAAATTTCCCAAAGTTCTCTTTTCAATAGGAATCTTTTGGAACGAATGTGCAATATTATTAAACTTTTCATCACTAAAATTGTAGATAGCATCTTTAATTCTATCGTAAATTTCATGACGCTTTCCAACACGATTATGCCATGTTTTGTCATAAGTAAATATGTGATTGAGATCATTGTTAATAACAGCTTCAGCAGCGATTGTTCCACCAATCTTACCACCAATCATTCCGCTTGTAATTCCACCTCCGGATAAAGGATTTACTTGTCTAGCTGCATCACCAACCAAAATTATTCCCGGAGCTGAAATTTTTGGCAGCGTTATTACCGAGGGTACTCCGCCAGCAATTTGGGTTAATATCGGTTTGTTTGGATAATTATTATTCATAAAACCATTTAAATATGAAAGTGCAGATCTTTCCTTTCCAATTGAACCACTAACACCCAGCCCTATATTCGCAGTAGATTTTCCTTTTGGAAAAATCCAAAAATAGCCTTCTGGTGCAACATCTTTCCCGAAATAAAAATAACATGTATTTTTATTTACACTAATCTCTGCAGCTGTTATCTGTACGCAGGATTCCATTTCTCTGTAATCAACGTGAGTATCTATTCCAGCCCATCTTCCAACCCGGGATTCAACTCCATCGGCAGCAATCACTACTTTAGCAGTTACTTCCTCTTGCTTTCCTTGATATTCAAATTTGACACCAGCTACCCTCTCCTCGTCAAACAACAATCCATTTACATACGCACGGGTTAAAATATCAGATCCTGCACCAGCTGCTTGTTTTGCAAGCTCATAATCAAAAATTCTTCTTTCAAGAACATAACCAATCTGATCTAGAGGAAGTATAACCTCTGTTTCATCAGGGGCAACTAAACAGAATTTGTCAATTGTTGCTGAAATAAATTTTTCGTCTGGTGTAATAAATTCCTCTATCCCAGCCTTGCTTACTGCTTCACCGCATCTAACCGGGTATCCAACATCCCTATCCTTTTCAAGCATAAGAACAGAAACACCTTTTTCAGCAGCAAACCTTGCAGCCATTGATCCTGCTGGACCTGCACCAACAACAACTATATCATATTCTTTCTTCATCTTAATTTTCTAGTATCAAACCTTCTTTATTAAATTTCAATACTTCGAGTGGACATGACCATACACACTTTACGCAGTTGGTACATCTGCTTTCAATAATTTTGATCTCTGCTTCTTTTAATTCTATAGCATCCTCTGGGCAAATACCCACACAACAGCCGCAAAAATCACATTTATTTGGAATGATCTCTATTAATAGCAAAGTATAAATTATTCCCAATTTTGAGAATGTAAGATAATCAAAGATTAAAGCAAATAAAACTTTCAAATTTTCAGCTTAGTTAACCGTACTTTATAAATTATTCCCTTTTTCGTAATTTGTTTTACCAATTCAAATTATAATAGGTGAGAAATGTTATTATTAAAATTTAAGTTAACTATCCCAACGATTTTCTTAATTATTGTTGGCACAATTACATATGCATCTGATATTAATGTAATGCCATATCCAAAAGAAGTTAAACTTAATACTGGTAAATTCCGATTGGATACAAATTTTACTGTTTCGGTTAAAAACCAAGATGAAATATTCTTTTCTGCTGCCAGCCGGTTTATTGGAAGACTGGATTCAAGAACAGGATTATTTTTAAATCAAGATTGTATTTCTTCAAAAGATGAGACTGTTGATTCAAAGATGGAAATTAAATTTAATGAGTCAGTTAATGTAGAGCTCAACATAAACGAATCGTATAAATTAGTTATTACCGAATCAAAAGTATCTCTTTCTGCAGAAACAACTATTGGTGCACTATATGGTATAGAAACATTACTGCAGTTAGTTATGATCGATAAGGAAGGCTACTATTTCCCAACCATTGAAATTTTTGATGAACCAAGATTTCCCTGGAGAGGATTATTAATAGATGTTGGCAGACAATTTTTACCAATAGATGTTCTTAAACGAAATATTGATGGAATGCTCTCTGCAAAAATGAATGTTCTACATCTTCACCTTAGTGAAGATCAGGGATTCAGAATTGAAAGTAAGGTTTATCCTAAACTTCATGAACTTGGATCAGATGGATTATACTATACCCAGGCCGAAATTAAAGAAATTGTTAGATATGCTAGTGAAAGGGGAATTAGGGTAATCCCGGAGTTTGATATTCCTGGTCATGCTACAAGCTGGTTTGTAGGATATCCTGAATTGGCAAGTGCCCAGGGTCCTTATACGATTGAAAGGAATTGGGGGGTAAAGGATCCTACAATGGATCCTACAAAAGAAAAGACTTATGAATTTTTAGAAAACCTCTTCACAGAGATTACGCCACTTTTCCCGGACCCATATTTTCATATCGGAGGGGATGAAAACAACGGAAAACAGTGGGATAAAAATGAATCAATTCAAGAATTTATGAAAGAAAATGATATTGCGGATAATCATGAATTACAAGCCTATTTTAATAAGAGGGTTTTGGAGATTCTTACCAAACTGAATAAAAAAATGATTGGTTGGGACGAAATACTTGTACCAGGTATTCCAAAAACCATAATGATTCAGTCATGGCGAGGGCACGAGTCACTTGTCCAATCCGCAAGAGAGGGGTATAAAGGTATTCTTTCTAATGGATATTATATAGACCTCGTGCAGCCCGCAAGTTTTCATTACTTAAATGATCCTATCCCTGTAGATTCACCTCTGAGCGACGAGGAGAAAAAGAATATTCTAGGAGGCGAGGCAACAAGCTGGGGTGAATTAGTCACTTATGAGACTGTGGATTCAAGAATTTGGCCAAGGACAGCTGCTATAGCTGAAAGACTCTGGTCAGACCAGTCAGTAAACGATATTGATGATATGTATGAAAGGATAGACAGATTTAGTTTCCAACTTGAAGAGCATGGATTATTACACATCAAAAATTATGAAATGATGCTTCGCCGTTTAACAAATAATCAAAGTATAGATGAGTTAAAAATACTAGTTGATGTTATTGAGCCAGTTAAAATTTATCAGCGACTATATCAAGGGGTTAAGTATACTCAATATTCTCCCTACACACGGATTGTTGATGCAGCTAGGCCAGAATCTGAACGTGCTAGAAAATTTAATAAATGTGTTGCGAAATATTTGAATTCAAAGGATACTACTAAAGAGAATAAGATAAAAAAATGGTTAACAACTTGGAAGGATAATCACGAAAAACTGATTCCAATAATTTCTAATTCCCCGATTATTAGAGAGATCGAATCTCATTCACAGAATCTATCTGATATTTCTCAAGTTGGATTGGAAGCAATTGTGCTTCTGAAGCAAGAAGAAACCGCTCCAGTAAAATGGCTAGATAAAGCTAGTGCCCTTATTGAGAATGCTAAGAAACCGTATGGACAAACGGAAATTCATGTTATAGATGGAATTGAAAAACTTGTTGAAGCAGTTAAGTAAATATTAATACGGATTTTATAATTAAAGTGGGGAACAACCATGATTGTTCTCCACTAATTCAGATCTATTTTTCGCTAAGTCTCAAGATTATGTCAAACTCCTTTTTTTCAACAGGCATAACAGATAATCGGTTTCCTCTCTGAACTAACCTCATATTGCTTAATTTAGGATTTTCTTTTATTTCCTTTAATGTAACTGCTCTTTCGAATTTTTTAATTAGTTTGATATCAACCATTATCCAAGTTGGATTGTCACTTTTACTTTTGGGATCAAAATGTTTTTCATCCGGATCGAAAGCTGTGAAATCCGGATAACCTTCTTTTACAACTTCGCATACTCCAACCACAGCAGTTGGTTCAGCATTGCTATGATAAAAAAGAACTTGATCTCCTTTCTTCATTTCATCTCGCATAAAATTTCGTGCTTGATAGTTCCGAACACCATCCCAGTGAGTTTTTTTATCTTTTACTAAATCATCAATTGAATAAGCCGTAGGCTCTGATTTTACCAGCCAATATTTTTTCATGATTCTAATCCTTCAAAATGGTTTAAGCTAAACAAATATTTGTAGTGCACAAAAATATACTAGTTAATATTACTAAGCGACAATTATTAGTTTAGTGCAAAATTATAAAATTAGGCATTAAATATTTTACTAATATGCTGTTATTTCATATGTTTGATTATAACAAAAATAAATTGTTGGTTGTTATGAGTAAGAAAGATAATATAACTGTTGAGATTGATGTTTCACAAACAGGTCTGCACATCGAGCACCCTACTTGTTCTAAGGGACATTCGTTGCGTTGTGATAAAGTTAAAATTCATGACTATCCATCAATCAAAGCGAAAGCAAAAGTTAAAGAAGAAGAAGGACTCATATATATAGATCCAATATATGGAAGCTTTGATAATATTATAGAAGGAATGAAAATTCCAGAGGGATCATTAGTTGAACTTTTTTGTCCAGAGTGCGGAGAGAGTTTAACTGATTCAACAGAAAACTGTCAGGTCTGTTCCTCTCCTATGTTTGTTTTCCATTTACCAAATCAAAGCATTGTAGAGGGATGTTTAAAAAAGGGATGCATGTTTCATAAGCTTAAAATTGTTGATGCAGATCAGCAACTTACTCGACTTTTTGAAAATAGAATGCTTCTTTGATCTTAAGTCTTCTTTATGTGTATAGTGAGGGAAAATTATTTTAATATCCTAACTTTGATAATCAGGTTTCGATATAAAATAGTTTTGTAATTGTAATATTTACCTAACAGACTTTAAATCGGTAGCTTATGCGTTTTTAGTTAGTAATTATTACTGCAATCAACTGAAAAAAAAATTAAAAACGGCCATTTTCAAGCTTTTTAAACTAAATGCCGATTTATTAAATGGAATTAGTTTTTTGGCCTGAATTATGAGAGAATTTGTTGAAAAACTGTATACAATGATTATATTTGCACATAATATCTTTTTATTTAATTAGAGGAAGCAAGAGGAGGAAAAATTGACGGCACGAAAAAGAGAGCCGCTTCATCAACCCAAAAATTTCATCAGTAAATTTATGGTTTATAAATTTATCCCTAAGTATGCTAATAACGTAATGGGTTTGGTTTATCTTGGAGCAGCTTTATTAATTATAATTGTTGGTTTGCGAGGATTAGGTTCATTAGCCGGGACGGTTGGACTCATTCCAGATTTTCTAATTGGACCTGACAATAAAATCGACCCTTATTGGGTAATGTTTGCATTACTTGTTGAATTTGCAATGCTTTTCTTATTGGGAATAGTAACTTTCTACACACCATCAGAGTACGTTGATATCTTACACACTGATGGAAATGATTCTGAGGTTAAAGGATCGGCAAAAGAATTGAAGAATGAATTAAGAGAATTAAAAGATTTTGCTGATGAAGAAATGAGAGTTATAGAAGATTATGTAGAAAAATTTGATTCTCTATCCAATAAAGTAAGAGAGATTCAGATTTCCAGCATAAAAGCTATTTCTAAAATGAAAGACACAATCGAAAATTAAGTAAAAGTTGCAGCTAGGGGATCTCAGCCAATGAAAAAAAACATGATATATTTTGTGATGTACTTAGTGCTCATTGTTGAGCTGCTAATAGTCATTACAGAAAGAGATGAATTAGATGAAAAGGAACATTTGATTCGAGATAAGATGTTAAATACCCTTGCCGAATCGTATAGACAGCCACTTGTTTTAACTATTCCTCAAAGAACATCTGATTATAACCTAAAATCTACTGAACCATTGAGAGTTGTATTAGCTCCAGTGGGTTTAGCCTCTGCAGCGGAGAAAAAGAAATTGAAATTTTTTATTGATGTTGATAAAAAATCAAAGAAAAAGCCAAGAGGTTGGCCGAAAGATGGGTTAACTTTAAATGACTCAACTAAAGATTTCAAGCTTGTTCGTGAAGATGGAAATGCAATTTTTGTTGCAAAATTCAAAAAGGAAGGGAGTTATAAATTTTCTGCATATTGTGAACTTGAAAGAGAATTTCCGGATTATCTGCCGCAGTATTTATTGGATTCGCTCAGTGTTCGAGTTGGCGAATTCAAGATTGCTAAGAGTAATTCAGAGAAATTTTTGGTTAAAGCATCAACACTTGGCGGTGTTAAAAAGAAAAGAGCGGAAATTTCCTTTTAATTAAATATTAACTAATAAATTAAAAAAGATGAAAATTATTCTATTATTTTTATTCATTTCTACAGGGTTGTTTGCTCAAAGCAATATTACAATTAGTGATACTATTGATGTTGTAACGTTACAGAAGTTTAATGTGCCTGAAGATAGAAATATTGTATTAACAAATATCAAACAAATCTCCATTCAATCGGAATTATTAGATTCCGAGTTTAATAAAATTAGAGATGTAGATGAAATATTTCAAACCCTATCTTCCGATGAAGTGATAAAAAAATCAAAGGATGGTAGAGGTGTAATGGTTCAAGTTGTAGCAAATGAAGCAATTGAAGAACCTGGAGCTTACTATATTAAAATTAATATAAATTATATAGATGAACAGGGTAAAGGTTTTGCTTCTGCATACTATCAAATAAATGTTTCCTATCCACAGGTTAATTCAAAAATTAATTTACGAGAAAATTATTTTTATTCAGAAAAAGAAACCATGAGCTTTGCAACAAGCGAGTTTGCTGATCCAAACGGGTATTCTTTTGAAATAATTGATCAAGCTGGTAACGTTCTTTCTAAGGGAAATAGTTCAATTGTTAGCTTAAACAGTGTTTTTAATAATATTAAAAATGTGGGTAAAGAAATTACCATAAAAGGATATTATAAGGAAAAGCAATTTTTCTATGAATATAACGGCGCGGAAGTTCATAAATCTGAGTGGACAATAAGACTAAACAAACCAAATCTTGAAGAATTTAACGATTGGAAAAAAGCAAATCCAAATGATCGAATTGCAATAAGTGCTTGGAATAAAAATGCAATGCGTCTTTTATATACATATACTGGAAATACACCTAATGGTTTTGCAGTGGTTTATCCAGAAATAAATAATTTCAAATTTAAAGGTGAACCCTCTGAATTATTCAACAAATCTAAGTATTCAAGAGCAGGGAATTTTCTTTATGTATCATTTGATCTCAATAAAGAATATTTAGCCGAACTTGAGGATTGTGCTGAACAACCAGTTAGGATTTCTATTGAATTCACAACTCAGTTTGATGAAAAAGTTGAAAAAGTATATGAAGGAATAATATTAAAATAATAATTACAGGTAATTTCTCTATTTATGAATAAGTTAATAAAAATATCAATAGTTGCTTTCTTATCGAGTCTAGTCTTGAGTTTAACAATAAACGCACAACAAATTGAAGATGAAATAAGTAAAATCTCTCTTAAACTAAATAAGGATAATGCGTATCTCAATTTGAAATATATGACTTATAAGCCTGATACCATTGCTGTTAGTAATTTTCAAGACATTCCAAGAACTAGAGAACAGGAACCATGTAGTTTCGTTTCAAACAAGAATACTGAATATAATATTGTATTTCTTAATCAAGGAATTGGTTTAGATTCAATATATCTAATATACGTTGACGAAATAATTCTTAATACACTTGCAGGAGAAAGCTTCTTTGTTGATGAATCAATAAAGGATGATACAACTCAAGTTTTAAGTTTTAAAGATCTTTATACATTAAAAATGAGTAACTCCCCTTATTATAAAAGGCTACTCAGACTAGTTTATAATTTTGTTGATGAAAACGAAGGAGAAGCTCTGCCTTCACTTCTGGGTGTTAATCCGGATGAGAATAATAGCACAGCAATTGGTATGACTTCACGAGATAATACTGATTATTATAATTTTGCGAAAATAAATTCACCGCATTATTTTCCATCCAATAAAAAAAGAGTCATTAGTATAAGAAGAACAGAAGCTGATGTTCCCAATATGAGATTAGATGTTTCATTCTCAAAAATTGGATTTTCACTAAAAGCACTGGATTATAACATTGGTACAACTGGGTTTGAAGTTAGTCTGATGGAACCGATTTTAAACTTACTTCCATATGAATCTTCTACAATTACTGCAGGAGTAAGAACAATATTTAGATTAGATAATGAAAAGGATGTTCTTAAAGCTACCTTTTTGGATGCAAAGTTAATGGGCAGAATCAATCTAAATAGTAATAGTATTTTTGAGAGCAATCCTTTTATACTTGGGGACGTTGGTAAGCTAAATCTATCAAATGCTATGGTCGGTGATTTTACTCTAACACGAGCAGCAGGTTTACCATTCTTGAATTTAAAGTTTGCTCTGGGAAGTACTGATTTTGAAAGTCCAACGTTCTTCGTAAATGAAACAGATGTTGGTAAAGACGCATATTTTTCAGTGAATCAGTATGAATTTACAATGTCATTCCATTGGAATACAAGTGATAAAATGACTAATAGATTTAGACTTGACATTGGTGTTGGCGGATTCGATATTCAGAGAGCAACATACAACAGTGATAACAATTTCTTAGATTCTTTTAGTGCAAGTAGTTTTATAACACCGCTTGCACAACTTCATTATAATTTTGTTCCGGCAAATAAACCGTTTCTGGGTGCAAGCGTAAAAGTTTTTCATTGGCGAATTAATGCTTTAGCATGGATAAAACTATTTGAATTCTCAGAAGATAGTACACTGAGATTTGAATCAATAATTATTTCAGAACCAATTACAAGAGATATCCATCCATGGGAAAGTGATGGAGGAGTAATGTTCCAACTTAGATATAGACATGGATTATAGGTACTTATGAAACTCTTTAAATTTATATTATTAACAATAGTAATATCATCAAATTTATATTCTCAAGAGATTGATACAGCAAAAGTATATAATGAACTCAAAAATATTTATTCTAATTTGGAATACAATACAAGTGCTTACAACAATATAAAAAAGCAATGGGTTATAAATGACCCTAAATTAATTAGGGACATATCTAATAGATTTATTGCTAACAATTATGTTAAAATAAATAGTAAGAATGTAGATCATGATTTTATTTCTTATTTGAATGAAGAAATTTATGATGGACGAGTTGTTATTACTGTTAGGAAAAGATATTTTGATAACGAAGTTGAGTATTTTGCATTTGTGGATGCAGATGAAGCTGATTCACTAAATGATGAACCTCTTTTTGATCCAATACTATCTGGATACTATCTGAGGGTAATAATCGGAGATGAGCTTTATAATAAAGTTCTGGATCAGACATATTTTTATACAGAAACAACTGTGAAAAAATATTACACTAAAGATGGTTATAATTATGACCTCTATTTTAATCTACTTAATTCCCATATAATGTTTTGGTCAACAAGTTCAAGCTATAAGGATAAGTACTTGTTGTCTCTCTTCCAACAATGGGGAAGTGATGAGATTTATTATTCGGGCTGGACTATGCAGCAATATTTTCTTGGAATGCAGTTAACTCATTATAATAAACTT
>JBDLIN010000009.1:0-36400 GCA_039714835.1 Bacteroidota bacterium
TTCTAAAGACATGATATTCCCATTCTTGTCGTAAGAAATATTTGTCAGATTATAGTTGGTTGTATTATCGATTCCTGATGTAATTCGATTCAGTGCGTCGTATGTATAAGTATATTGCGTGCTTATTGGATTGCCTGTAGTATTATCACTTAAAGTATTCCAGCTGGTTTGACTAATGTTACCATTGAATAACTTTTTACTTGTATCTGCTATATCATTATACATTATCGTAAAATTAAACAAATCATTGTCACTATACACATCTTGGTTGATATTTTTTAACCACCCCCTAATATTATAAGTGTAGTTTACTGTTTGTAATCTTGATTGATCGGTCTCTCCTCCAACTCCTTTGGTCACTAATTGCCCCAAATCATCATACTCATTACTTACTAAAATCTCTTCTCCTTCTTCATTGATATTATGGGTTTGAGTGAGTAACCTGCCTGCATGATCATAATCAAATTTCTCTACTGTCACAATATCTAATTCCCCTGTTTTTTTATGGGTAGTGGTACTTTCTTTTACTTTACCAACAAAATCTAAATTATTTTCTATGATATCTATTGTGCCTAGATATTCATTTTCTGTATAAACGTATATTGGTCTACCTTTGTCGTCATAGTAGGTAATTGTTGTAATCCAATTACTTGTACCCAATACTTTTACTTTTGTTCCTGTAGCTAACCCAGTTACATCTGAAGCACTGGTTTGTTCATAACCTGTAGTTACAGTACTAGACAGACCTGTCGGTAGATCAAATTCATAATTATCATAATAACTGATCGTATATATTTCATCAACTCCTGTAGGTATAGCAAGATTACTATAATAAACATTAACTCCCCCCAAATTTTGATAGTTACTCTCCTTTGTTTCGTATTGTGTATACTTTGTTCTATCATCGGCATAATCTTCCTGGTAACTACTTCTTGTTTTATCGGTAGCCTTTCTTCCAGTATAAGCTAACCTTCCAAAAGCATCATACTTGGTAAATATCCACTCATCAGGAGACTTAGTCCTTCCATTTCCATCTTGTGTTAGTACCGGTTGATCTAACAAGTTATATATGATAAACTCCCAATCCTTTCCCGGTATCTTTTTTTCCATTAAACGGTTTCTTTTGTCGTATTTATACTGGTAACCCAAGTCATTTAACTGGCTGTTTATAGTGGCTAGATCATTTGTTGTTCCATCCATTTTAGGAGGTAACACATAAGTTAAATTACCATAATCGTCATAGACATAATAAGTGTCATGTGGAACTTCAGTTTCTCCTGTATCATTAGTATCTCCATCATCATTTAAATCCATATCGGCATAAGTTCTTTTTAAAACTACTCTCCCTTGTTTATCTTTAAATTCCTCAGTTGTATGATTTTTTGTTGTACTTGAATGGTTTTCATCTCTTGTAATATTTTTATAAAGCATATTAGGAAGGTAGTAACCATTTTCATTTAAAGTAGGTGTATAATTATTATCTGTACTTAATGTTACGGTAAATAACCTTACTTCCAATGTATCATTGGACTTATAATCAAATTCTATCTCATTGCCATTGCCCAATCTCCAATCCTCTCCCGGAGCTGCCTGTTTTAATACCCTGTTAAGTGGGGACGTTTCAAATTGCTTCTTAGAATAGGGGTTTTCACTGCCAGACAATAGCTCATCTGGATAATGTAAATTGTAATATGCTATGGTAGCTCCTTCTTGATCATCTGTTCTATAAGAGCCTTCGTTTCCTGGTTGAATAGGCACATAAGGTAAATAATCTTTATCCTGTCTTCCATAAGCATCATAAGTGATATGGGTAATTATATCTGTCGTATCAGGAGACTGCTTGATTCCTATTTGTTGCATAGGGCGTCCCAAGCCATCAAAATAGGTAATGCTTTCTGACACTTCTTTATTTCTTAGAACATCTAAAGGATCTAATATTGGTTCCTGGTATACTCTGGTATAAATATAATTCTCATTACTAAAATTTGGTTCATAATAATCACATCCATTATTGGTTCCATAATCCTCAGGACACTTATCCAAATTATTGGTTACATAACCCGATGGCTTAACACTATAATATACACTATCATTAGGGTCTCCAAAACTATCATCATCTATATCCTTATAAAAAGTTTGAGGTGCTATATTCGTGATATTGGTTGTACTGTCATCATAATCACTTCCATTACTTACATATCCTGCCGGTTGTGTACATTGGCTTAATGTAACATTGGGGTCACCATAACTATCTCCATCTGTATCTGCATACCATGTAGTAGGTGGTGTTACAGTGTAATTAATACTCCTTACTGAACTCCAACACAATGTGGCATTGTTTCTTGCCCGTAGAAAATATTCTGTACCGCTGGTTAGTGTTATTGTTGTATTTGAATTAGAAGTACTTGTCCCTGTCGAACTACTTTGCCAATACCAGGTGATTCCAGCTGGTGGAGTACTTCTAGTCAATACTGTACTCCCACAGTTATTGGTTATCGTTGGTGAACTTGGAATACTTGGAACTGTGTTTACCGTATAGCTTATACTCTTGGAACTGCTCCAACATCCTGTGGTATTATTTTTTGCTCTTAGATAGTAGGCTGTTCCGCTAGTTAGTGTTATTGTAGTATTCGCATTAGAAGTACTTGTTCCTGTTGAACTGCTTTGCCAGTACCAAGTAATACCACTTGGCGGGGTAACTCTTGTAAGTACCGTACTTCCGCAATTGTTTGTAATTGTCGGTGTGTTTGGTATAGCCGGAAGGGTGTTTATAGTATAGTTGATAGTTCGTGATGAACTCCAACATCCTGAAGTATTATTCCTTGCTCTTAAATAATATACTGTTCCACTGGTTAGTGTTATTGTTGTATTTGAATTAGAGGTACTTGTTCCCGTTGAACTACTCTGCCAGTAGTAAGTTTCTCCTGAAGGTGGCGTGCCACGTGTTAATACCGTACTACCACAGTTGTTTGTAATAGTTGGTGTACTTGGTGTACTTGGAATTGTGTTTACCGTGTAATTGATATTTCTTGGTGAGCTCCAGCAGCCCGTTGTGTTGTTCCTCGCCCTAAGGTAATAAACCGTACCACTGGTGAGGGTTACCGTGGTACTTGAATTGGATGTACTTTTCCCCGTAGGAATGCTCTGCCAGTACCAGGTGATACCTGATGGTGGAGTGCCTCTGGTAAGTATTGTACTACCACAGTTATTGGTTATTGTAGGTGCGAATGGTGTAGACGGAGCACCTTCATCGGTATAACCATCACAATCGTTATCAAGCCCATCGCATACTTCCAAAGCTCCCGGATAAACACTTGAATCCGTATCATCACAATCCGAATTGTTAGCAACATACCCGGGAGGCTGTGTCGCTGCTTCTATTTGTAAATTAGGATTACCATATCCATCTCCATCAGCATCCCTGTTCCAAGGGTAAGTGTCTTCGTCTCCTGGATCAGGTGGAATAATTAAAGCTTGAATACCTCCAGAATCTTCCTCGGTATTACCTGAGTTTGTTGTTTTATTTGAATTCTCGTTCTGTGCTGTTATACTTATCGTAAGTAAAGCTATAACTATAAATATTATCTTTTTCATGGCAATATTAGTTTTTATAATTATACTTATTCTCTGATAGGATATGTCCGTTGCTGTCTTTGATAAATTCCAGCCTGTTAAAATCATCGTAATGATAGGTCACAGTCTCACCCCGTGGATCTGTTATACTTGTGACCCCTATTAATGGATCGTAAGTGTATGAGGTAATGTGAGAATTTGTAAAAGCACTCCTCATCGTTTGAAAATAATCTCGTAGATCCTGTTCAGTAGTTGTGACTGACTCTTCCGGAGGAAACATTGTTGCGTTAAAAAAGTTTAAAACAGTTGAATATGTCGTATTCTCAATTTTTGCAATTGGCTTGCTATGATCATAACCCCATACATAAACTATATGGGTACCATCTGCTCTGGATACTTCTAATGGGTTGCCGTAAGAATCATAGTCGTGGTAGACTAATCTTTCTTCTAAGATTTCTGTACCCTTGGAAGATAGTATAGTATCTGGTTCAGTGATGAACTCTAAACTATTCGCTTTTTTGATCCAGTCATTATAAATTAATCGCTTTCTAAATAAAGTTCCATTTTTAGTTACATCTGTTTGTATAGGGATATTAATTCTATGATGGTACTTTAAGGTATCGATTGCTTTTAAATTATCTTCTGTAAGATATCCTCCTGGTAATGAGGTTTCATCTAAAATATCCTCAGGATAATACATCTTGGTCTCGATGATATTACCGTAACTATCGTTAGTTTGTGTCCTTGTTAATTGAAGATGTTGATCGTTATCATAAATATATTTTGTTGCTGTAGTAACTGAATTTTCACCGTTGATATCATATTGATTTACTGTTGTGGAATCTAAATAATGCCAATAGGAAATGTTTTTGTACTCTGTGATATCAAGGTTTTCGATGTTATATGAGTATAATATAATCTCCCCTACTTCTTTCCCAAAACAATTATGAGGTATATAAGTGGTTCTATTATCGTGGCCTGAAGCTATACATTTAGTGCCTCCATAAGGTATGGCAAGCCAATTATGATTATGATCAGCTACACAATTATTATATTCATATATTTTTTCAACGTCCACAGCAGTACACTCATATGTAATATCACCTGTTTGATATAATTCAAATTTTTTCTTAACTGAGTAGCCTTTTATTTCTTCACTATGTCTTTCATCCTGCTTATAATTATTAATTATTTCTTTTGAAATAATATTATCAGTTCCTGATTTTTTAAAAGTTGTTACTCTTTTTTCAAGCCCTTTATCCCACCCAAAATTTGTCCAAGGGGCGGACTGTATGTATTCTCCCCATAATGGATTCCCAGGATAATCATTACCTACTATAAATTCATGTTCTTCACCACCGTTTTCAAAATTGTCTCCACCATGACTTATAGTTACATATTGATATGAAGTTGTTCCTATAGATGAATTGAATAAAGTCCTTATACTACTTGAATTTAGAAGTTTATAGGTTAGATCAAAAAAAGCACTGGATCCTTCACATAGATTCCGAGTTGTTAAATTTGAAACATAAAATGGCTGCAACCCTTTCTCTCCACTTGAATTGTCTATTGTTTCTTTTTTACCGTAATAATACCTGTCACTTTCAGTTTTATTATTTACAGGGTCATATTTGGTTATATTTTTAATTCTTAATCCTCCTAAATCGATATTATCCGGAACTTCCTGAACTGTTCCTTCAAAATATGTCATAGAAAAAGAAGCTCTTAGGCATGGTTTTAATACCTCAAGCTTTATCTCATAATCATTATTTGCTTTTAATTTAATAATCGAATTTGGTTTTGTATCCTCTGGGCTAATATTAATTGCATTTCCTGATGCTATGTAACCATTTAACATATACTCATAAAAAGTATTATCAGATGGATTTGTTAAGTTAGTTACTGTTATGGTTGCTTTTATATGGTGGGAAGGATAAGATGAAGGATCGCCGCAATTCGGTTCATAATCATTAAAATAAACATTACAATAAAAGTCTACATCTTGATCTGATAAAATATTAGTAATTATTTTTGAATCAGTAGCGATAAAAGTATCAAAGTCAGTATCAACTGTCAGATAGGCTTCTTTCGATGAAGGATAGATCTTTTTTGTTCCATAGTAAGAATTTGACTCATATATAAATTCATTATAACCTTTTGTAGGATATTCAATTTTACTTAATAGTCCTTTTTCTGCTTTCAAAGGGACTATAGTTTTATTTCCCCCTTGATCATAATCTCTTAAGTCAGCATGAATATTGAAATCATCTAATGCCTGAGGGTTTGGATATAATTTAGTGTTAGTTATTCCGTTGTAATAACCCCAATGATCTTGACTAAAAGATAATCTTTCCGGCGCTCCTTGAGGATCAATATATTCAAAACTATATTTTTGGGAAGGGTCTTTAAGTTGTACTTTATTTAAAAAGACTCTATTATTCGAAGTCATTAAATAATCAAAATCAAAACTCTCTATGGTATCTAAATTTTCACTTTTTACATTTATTTGAGAGACTAGATCAAAATTATAAACTTCCGGATGAGTGATATTTGGAACAAAATCAACTATTCCATTTTTAGGATTATTACTTTTGATTTGTACAAGTTTCTTACCTGATACTGTCAAATTATTACTTAGAACAGGACTTTCCACAATATCCCATTTACTTGTGTAACTATAGGTAGTACAACTTTTAAGTTGCATGTGAGGTGAAGGTATTTTAAACGATTGTGATTTACTTACAATATATTGGTATGACTCATTCTCATAAATGAATTGTATTTCATCTCCACTGGGATGTATGATTTTTGATAAATACCATGATGTTGTTGAACCATCTGGAAGGGCATGCCCATCTCCTGAAATTCTATTGATATTAAATTCTTCTGCTAAAAATTCATACTGTATCCCTGATGGATCAATTGCCATGAATCCAGTTATATTACTAACATCACCATAAGCCATTAAAGTAATATCTTTATGAGGCATAAAAATAATACCTCCGTCTTTCGTAAATGCAAATTTCCCTGAATAACCATTGAAATTATAAGAATATAAATCAGGTTCTGTATCAACAACATTGTTACCTGCAGCATAGAAGAAATCCATAGCCATAGGACTCCATACACCATATTCGGCTATATCTTCTTCCGGATATAACAAAGTATTATCATAATCAGATTTTCCTTTTACAATTCTTGTGATAACCCCTCCTGCATTTAATGACCATCCCAATCCTACATTAGATGATAATTGGTCTACCTTAATTCCATTTGAATTATAACTCAGTGAAATTGGAACTGATAATTTCCCTGAAGTATAATTGTATAATGGGATATTTATGTTAGGAGTACCTGTAAACATACCAACATCAACAAGTCCGTATTTTCCTAATTCATAAGCAGTAGGTGAAGGGGGAATAATAGTTGGTGGGTCGAATTCACCCTCTTCTTGGCCAAAGCTCAAGAAATTTACACCTAATATTACAATTACTATAAGGAGCGTATTTCTCATCAAAATAATATTTAAATTAAAGAATAGATTATTATCGGTATAAATTTGAAAAGAAATTTACAATTCTAGTTGTGGCTACAACCACAATTTAATTATGGTTCAAACCACAATTTTAGGTAAAGAATATTTTGTATAGAGAATATAACAAATTGAAGAGTCGTGTTTAAAGATATTCCATTTAAAAATATACAGTCTTAAATTTTATTGGATATTTCGAATATAAAATAGTGGTTAAATTAAAGAAAACTGAACTTGAACCCATTCAAATTCAAAGCCAAAAAATAGAAGAGATTTCTAAGAAGATTTCAAAAACAAGAATCCTTCCTATTTTAATTTTTAGTTTTGATGATTGCTTTTGAATGATACTAGATTATTTAATATTAAAACACATTCACTTAAATTGGAATAGTTTTAAAAAAAAATAGAATCCTTTTTAACTAAAAAGAAATTTAAGGATTTCTTTAATAAAAAAGCAGCTTCACTATAAACAAAAAACCACTCTATAGAGTTACTTTTTATTTGCAAAAATTATAGTGTAGAATAAAAAATTAGATGTATAGATTCCGAGAATCTTATACACTAACTTTATTTTTAAACAAAGCAAAACAATACATTTGAAAATATAATAATATCATAAAACCAAGCTATTATGGACAAAAGTAAAAAATTAAGTTTCAAAAAATTTCAAGTTTCAAAAATTAAAAATGGTAAAAATATCCTAGGTGGAGATGACCCGGATGATGGAGGAGCAACTATACGGACTTCGGGTTCTACCAAAAGGCCAAAAACTATTCAGGAGTAAATAATTATATTCCATAAGCCTTGCTTAGGCAGGGCTTTTTCAAATTTAGTGAATATGAAGAATATTTTCAATTTAATTTTTTTCCTTTTTCTTTTTCTAGGGTGTAAAGAATATAAAAACCCATATGCTATAATTACTGAATCTGAAAAGTATGACTTCTGGTATTTAAAAGATCATAATACAGATAGTATTCCCGGAATAAGCCTAAACAAGGCTTATAAAACATTTCTAAAATCTAAAAAAGGAACTGATATCATCATAGCAATTATTGATACTGATATTAATACTACTCATGAAGATTTAAAAAATAATATTTGGGTAAATAATAAAGAGGTTCCTAATAATGGAATTGATGATGATAAGAATGGTTACATAGATGATGTAAATGGTTGGAATTTTCTTAGAACGGTGTCTGGTAAAAGAATAATTTACAACAATTATTCTCATATTGATATTTTACGTAAATACGATACACTCTTCAAAGATAAAACCATTGAAGAAGTCGGCACAGATACTATCAATTTTATACTTTATCAAAGAGCTCTCAAATATTATGAGAAAATAAAGAGAAGAATAAAGTCTAATTATGAACAAGCTGATTTTTTAATAAATGCATATCCCAAAGGAAAAAAAGCAATGGACAGTTTGTTTAATAAAAGTGATTATACAATTGAAGAAACAGATAGTGTCTATTTTGTTTATGAAAAAACAAACCCAACACTAGCGAATAATGCAGCATTTATGTACGATTATATAAAATATGACATGGATGGTTTTGCAGTGGAATTATTAACAGACACAAAAGCAATTGAGGAAATAGCCAACAATATAAATATTAACCCAAAAACAGATAATGATCAAATTGTCTTTGGCAGTCCCATTATAAATCAAGATTTAGAAAAATTAACACACGGAACAAGTGTTACAGGAGTTATTTCAGCAAATAGAATTAACAATATAGGCGTTGTTGGCATTACTAATAATGTTAAGATAATGACACTTTCAATTCAGGCTAAAATTGGTGCTGACAATGATAACGATTTGGCTTTAGCAATTAGATACGCAGTAGATAATGGAGCAAAAGTCATTAATTATAGTGCAGTAACCGATTTCTCATTAAATCATGAATTGATACAAGAAGCTTTAAAATATGCAGAAAAGAAAGATGTTTTATTTATTAGAGCAGCCGGTAATTCCTCACAGAATTTAGATTCTATTCATAAATATCCCAATAATAAATACAATCTTTCTAATTTTTTGATTGTTTCAGCAATCAATAAAAAAATAGATTCAAATTTCAAACCCATTTGGGCTAATTATGGAAAAAAAACAGTTGATCTATTTGCACCGGGTGCAGATATAGCTACTACGAGGTCTAATGGCAAATATTATCTTGATACCGGTACTTCAATGTCTGCTCCAATGGTATCTGGAGTAGCTGCTCTAATAAAAGCCTACTATCCTACTTTAACCATGATTGAGATCAAAGACATCATCCTACAAACTGTAAGTAATTATGATGTTGATATTATTGTGAAAAATAAACCAAAAAAATCAATTTCATTTTCAAATTTATCAAAAACAGGGGGTGTTCTAAGCGCATATAATGCCATTGAGTTAGCAGAAGAAAAAGCTACTAATTAAAATTTCTATGTTAAATAATTTTACCCATTTTAATAAATTTACCTTAAGAATACCTCACAGCCCTTTGGATAAAGCATTTGAAGCTTTTAATCATAAAAATTTTGTTCAGGAAATTCTATTAAAGGAACCCTATTTTTTAGAATCTATATTCGTAGCTTCAATTGATGTATATAATGCTATTCTTAAATATGATAAATTATCAGAAGAGAAGAAAAAAAATCTTGAAAATACGGTATTAAAATACTGGTTAAGATCATCTACACGCTGCACTCCATTTGGGCAATTTAGTGGAGTCTCAATAGGTCATTTTGAAAATAAAACCATAATAAAATCAAAAGAGACTTCCAGATCAATAAATTTAGATATCGGATTGTTGAAAGATTTTTCCGGTTTAGTTTCGCAAACATATAAAAATAATGATAAAATTCTTTTCTATCCAAATAGTACTATATATAGGGTCCTAGATGAAATCAGATATATTGAGCGTTATTCCGAAAAGGAAATAGAAAAATTCATGCTCTCAAGAGTAAGTCACAACTATTATACAAATTCAATTTTAGATTTTTCCAAAAATGGAAAGACCTTTAATGAAATCCATTCTTATTTAAAAGAATTGATTTTAAATGAAGGAGAAATTATAATTGATGAAACATCGATAGGTTTTATAGAAAAATTAATTACATCTCAGTTATTGGTTAATAACTTTGAACCAATAATAACCGGAGAAGACTATTTTGATAAAATTATAAGTATCTCAAAAAATGAAAGCTCTTCAGATGAACTAATCCACATTAAAAAAATATTAAAAAATTTAAATCTTAATAATAATTCCACATTAAGTGAATATAAAGAAATATTAAAAATTAAGGAAGGCCTATTACCAGCCAATAATGATAAAAACATTTTTCATACTAATCTCATTTATAAATTTGAAACAAATACGTTAAATTCAAATATTCCTAAAAAATTAAAAAAAGCTATCGGAGTTATTCATAAACTATGTCCGGTTCCAAAAAATACTTTTCTAGAAAATTTTAAAAAAGAATTTTTAGCAAAATACTCCACAAATGAAGTTCCAATATCCATATTATTTGATAATGAAGTGGGGTTAGATTTTTTTAAAAATCTAAATGACATTGATTATATAGAAGAGCTTAATTTCAACACAAATACCTTTAAATATATAAATAATCCTAATTCTGAATTTTTATTTGACAAATTAGAAATTGTATTTAAAGAAAATAAAAGTGTACTAGAACTCTTCGATGAAGAAATAAATAATTTAAAACTAAATGAATCATTATCACTTCATAACACTTTCTCTTGTTTTATAGAAGTTTATAATGATCCTGAAAAAATATTTGTATCTGAAATAGGCGGAAGTTCAACAGCCAATTATATCAGTAGGTTTAGCTTAGATGACCCATCATTTGAAAATTTCACAAAAGAGATTATTACCAAAGAAAGTGAAATTGGAAAAAATAATATTATTGCAGAAATTATCCATTTACCTCAATCAAAAAAGAGTAATGTTATTAGCCGAAAAGTTAATCGTGAATATGTTATTGAGTATCTTACTAACCCCTCATCAAATAAGAATAAAATAATAATTTCTGATCTATTTGTAAAAATTGAAAATGGGAAAATTGTTTTATTCTCAAAAACATTAAACAAAGAAATAACTTCTATTTTAACTAGTGCTCATAACTATGATAACAGCACCTTACCAATATATAAATTTCTATGTTCTTTACAAGAACAACATTATACAACCTCTTTATCATTTTATTGGGGAAACTATTTTAAAAATTATAAATGGTTACCCAGAGTAAGCTACAAGAACTTTATTTTATCAAAAGCCCGGTGGATTTTAAAATACGAGGAATTAATTTCAATTAAAAATATTGATGACTTCAAGTTCAATAAAAAACTTCCCAGATATGTTGAAATAGGAGATGATGATAAGCGTCTTCTAATTGATTTGAATTCAGATCTGTCATTTAAAATGCTTTTATCATATGCAAAAAAAAGAAAAGTTATAACTGTAATTGAATATCTATTCAACACTGAAAATGGTTTACCAATAGATAATAATATGTACTCAAATGAATATATAATATCCTATTATAGAAATGAAAAATAGAAATTATTATTTTCCATTTGATGAATGGCTTTATATAAAAATATATTGTGCAGAAACCTATATAGATACTTTACTCAATAATTGGTTATACAAATTTATCGAAGAATTCACATCGAGTGAAAAAATTAAAAGTTGGTACTTCTTAAAATATAAAGATCCATATTCTCATTTAAGGATCAGGTTTAAAATAAATAAGCAAAGTGATGCCTTAGAAATATTAAATGCTATTAAAACCATAATTAACCCATTAATGGATAATTATATAATTTGGGATATTCAAATAGACACCTATAAAAGAGAAGTCATTCGGTATGGATTTACGAAGTATGAATTTACAGAAACACTTTTTAATATCGACAGCAAACATTTACTGTCAAATTTAGGTGAACTGAATAGTGAAGATGTAAAATTTTACTATAATCTTAAATCATCATTTGAATTAATTAAAATATTTTATAATCAAAATGATGATATTCTAAATTTCATTAAGACAAATAAAACGAACTTTAAAAACGAATTCAAAGTTGATAAAAAAAACTCCACCTTATTAAGTAAGAAATTTCGAAAAGAAAGGGCTTTTATTGGATTATTATTAAATAAAAATAAAGGATTATCTAAAAATTTATCGGATAGTATTATTCAAAAAAAAGTCGAATTATCTAACTTATATAAAACAATAGAGATTAAAAATAAAACATCTTTATTTGATTTTATTTCAAGTCATATCCATTTAAATACCAACCGGTGTTTTTCTGCAAATCAAAGATTATATGAAATGATAACATATGATTTTTTACATCGACATTTTATTTCCACGATAAAAAGATTAAAAAACTAAAGTTGTGTTTAAGAAGTTTCCAAAATATATACAACTTTATGCTAAAGACTGTGGACCTGCAAGCTTAAAAATTATAGCGCAATACTATAATAAAACAATTCCTATTGAAACACTAAGAAGTCTTTCTGAAACAAACAGAATTGGGACTAATTTAGAGAATTTAGGTAACGCTTCAGAAGGAATAGGTTTTAGATCTCTGGGAGTAAAATTATCTCTTACAGAGCTGGATGAAGCACCTTTACCTTGCATCTTACATTGGGATAAAGCCCATTATATTGTTTTATATAAAATATCTAAAGGTATGTATTACATTTCTGATCCGGCGTTGGGTTTATGTAAATATAATGAAAAAGAATTTTTAAACCATTGGATTGGGATAAATAAAACAAGAGATACTAAAGAAGGAATCGCATTATTATTAGAAGTAACACCAAAATTATATTCTAATGATTTTAAAAAAGAATCCAATAAGATCAATTTTATTTTATTAAAGAATTATTTCAAGTCATATAAGCCTTTTATTAATCAATTAGTACTAGGATTGATTATAGGTAGTTTGATTCAATTAATCTTTCCTTTATTAACGCAAAGTATTATTGATGTTGGAATTGTAAATAATGATATTGATTTTATCTATATCATATTTTATGCACTTTTTGCCTTTTTAATTGGTAGAATAACAGTAGATATATTAAGAGGATGGATATTGCTTCATTTGGGAAATAGAGTTAGAATCTCATTGATTTCAGAATTCATTATTAAATTAATGGGACTTCCAATTTCCTATTTTGACACAAAACTAACAGGAGATATTTTACAAAGAATAGATGATAATGAAAGGATAAGGCTTTTATTAACCACATCAGCTCTTGAATTAGTCTTTTCAGTTTTTAATATTCTAATATTTAGTATCGTATTGGCTATTTATAATTTAAACATCTTTTTCATATATATCATTGGAACTATAATATATTTTGTATGGTTTAGTCTTTTTCTAAAAAAAAGAGCTCGATTAGATTATGAATTCTTTTCAAATAAATCTAAGGACAAAAATCAGATCATGGAACTTGTAAATGGAATGCAAGAAATTAAATTGAATAATGCTGAACAAATAAAAAGATGGAAATGGGAACAGATACAAGTAAAGTTATTTAAAACAGAAGTAAAATCACTAATTGTAAGTCAATATCAACATAAAGGCACTGAATTTATTAATGAACTGAAAAATATAATATTAATAATCTTCTCAGCAACATTAGTTTTAGATGGTAAAATAACGCTTGGAATGATGGTTGGAGTAATGTATATAATTGGCCAGTTAAATTCGCCTTTGAGTTTGATCCTATTATTTTTAAAAGATCTTCAAGATGCAATTATCTCTTTCAAAAGATTAAATGAAGTTAACCAACTAGAAACTGAACATAACATCAAAAAATTTGATTTATCTAATTTAAACGATGATGATGATATTTATATAAATAATCTAAATTTTAAATATCCCGGTGCAAATAGTTATGTGTTAAAAGACATTAATATAACCATTCTTCATAATAAAAAAACAGCCATAGTTGGAAAAAGTGGAAGTGGAAAAACAACCTTAATGAAGTTAATATTAAAATTTTATCCCCCAACTTCTGGCACTATTAAGGTTAATAATTTGAATTTAAAAAACATTTCTCAAAGATATTGGAGAGATAGATGTGGAGTAGTTTTACAAGACGGTTTCCTGTTCAACGATACTGTAATTAATAACATCTCTTTATCTGAAAGTATTATAGATAAAGAAAAATTAACAATGGCTGTTGAATTATCCAATATTAAATCTTTTATCGAGGATTTACCCCTTGATTATAATACTATTATTGGCCCAAAAGCATATGGTATTAGTGGAGGAGAAAAACAAAGAATATTAATTGCCAGGGCAATTTATAAAGATCCAAGCATCTTGATGTTTGATGAAGCTACTGCATCATTAGATACAGAAAATGAAAAAATTATTGGAGAAAATTTAAGCAAACTTTTTTCAACAAAAACTTCATTAATTATTGCTCATAGATTAAGTACTGTCAAAGATGCAGATCAAATAATTGTGATGAATGAAGGAAGAATTGCTGAAATTGGAAAACACAATGAATTAATACATTTGAAAGGTTATTATTATAATCTGGTAAAGAATCAATTAGATTTAGGTAAATAAAGAATGGAAGATAAAAAAGAATTTGAAATCCTAAAAAGTGAAGAATTAAAAGAGATTGTTACTGCAATCCCACATTGGATATTGCGAAAAGGGAATACACTCATTCTACTGATAATTTTAATATCTATTGTTTTTTCTTATTTTATAAAATATCCTGAAACCATCACATCCGAAGCAATCATTACAACTCTTGATCCACCTCAAAAGTTATATACAAACGTTTCGGGTAAAATTGATCATATTTTTGTTGAAAATAATGATCTCGTAAAAAATTTACAACCCATTGCTTTAATTGAAAATTCCGCTGAATATAATGATGTAAAACTTTTACAAAAAACCATAAATGACTTTAACATTAATATGGATAATATATATTTCCCGATTGATCAATTACCTTTATTAATGTTAGGAGAAATTGATGAATCCTACTCTGACTTTGAGGATTCATACATTAAATATGAGCTTTTGAAAAAACACAAAGATTTTGATATCAGATCTGAATCAAACTCATTTGAATTATCAGAAAAAAAAAGAAAGTACTCAAACTTAAAATTGAAACAAAAAGTAGATTATTCAGAGTTAGAATTAAAAAGGGAAGACCTCAACAGGTATAAGACCCTATTTGAAAAAGGAATAGTTTCAAAACAACAATATGAACAAAAGCAAATTGATTTTTTAAAAGTAGATAAAGAAAGTAAAAATACTATTTTAGAAATTTCCGAAATACAAAATGAAATTAGTCTATCAAAGGAAAAGTTAAAACTCAATGATATTGATAAAATAAGATCTGAAAAAAAAGTTCTAAAAGATGTAATTCAAAACTTTATAAAACTAAAAATTAGCATAAAAGATTGGGAAAAAGAATATTTACTTAAAAGCTCAAGAGAAGGAAAAATATCATTTTTAAAATATTATAAAAGAAATGATTTCATAAAAGAGAATACACTCTTTGTTTCTATTATACCACAGGGTGGATTTAAACCAATTGCCAAACTAAAAACATCAGTTACAAACTCCGGAAAGATAAAAATTGGTCAACGTGTTAATATTAAAATTAAAAACTTTCCTTATCTAGAATATGGTATGCTCATAGGGAAAGTTAGTAATATCAGTTTAGTACCGGATGATGATGATAAATATTTAATTGATGTCGAAATTAATCCTGATCTACTGACAAACTATAATAGAAAATTACCATTACAACATGAAATGATTGGCGAAGCAAATATTATAACTAAAGACCTTAGGCTAATTGAGAGATTACTAAATAATTTAAGACACTTAATAAATAAAAATTGAAAATAGGATTATAAGTTATTCATTACTATTTCTTACAATCTTAACTAATATCAATTATTGTTGTTTAAAAGCTATTATTTCTTAACAAGTATAATGTATAAAAAAAGCACAAACTTTGAAGGCTTGTGCTTTTTAATTATTTTTATATACTTTATAAGCAAATGTTTTAAATTGGAAGTGATTTAAGGTTGCTTAATGTTTTTTTTGCCAAATTAACTTTTTCGGAGAACAATTCTTTTCCTTTAATATCTTTGGCAATAATCGATATTCTCTCTCTTGTCGATTTAGACATAGAAAGAACTTTAGTTGCTTTTAATATTTGTTTTTTTTGTTCCATTTTTAATTTGCCTAAGTGATATTTGAATAACACAACAAAGATAGTTTATTTTTTCTTAAAAATCAAAATTCCAATATAATCATTTCCAGGCACATACTGAACTAATTCGTGGTTTTCACCATCAATATAACCAAAAAATATGTATTCCTTACTTAAGTCAACGAAATTTCTATCTACATAGTATCTATATGCTCTAATTCTTCTATTATAGTTTTTACAAATATCTTTACAATTTTTTGTACAGGTTAGTTTGCAATTACTTTTAAAGTCAGATGCGCTATCACTACCTTGCACCCATATTGCAGAGTCATTATTTTCTGTGAAAAATTTTGATACAGTATTTAAGACAGTACTAAAAACTTTTCGCATATCCCCATTATTACTATTACTATCATCATTAATCGTACCATCTTCTTCATCATAATCCCCAAAACCTAAATTAAAAACTTTTCTGCCAGATATTTTTCTTACATAAGTATATTCAATTGCTTTAATAATCGAATTTTTACCGACACTTTCAAAAAGGTATCGAACTTTCTTGACACCAGTATCAAGCTGTTTAGTTTTGTACGCTGGAATATTGTTCAATAGATATAATTTAGATGATAAATGTAGTCATTTTAATATAGACTAACGGTAAAGTATTTCACCTTAAAATTATCATAAAAATTTCACTCATTAGCTTAAGAAATTAATTAAGTTTTCTTAATGTGGGGAATTCTAATTAACGATTAGTATAAGAATAGTAGCCTACTACTGTGTAATTCAATTTCAATTTATTATGAATCTAAATCGGGCTAAAACCCTTGAACCTACTACTATCACAGTTATTATTCTTACACATCTTAAGTTTGTAAATGTACTTACAAATTGGGTTGGTTAAAGATTGATTTATATCAAAGGTTGCATTGTCCATTTTCTTTTAGTTATTTTTGTTTTGTGCAGTATCGTATGCCAAACATCTGTTGTATGTTTTACTGCATTACTAATTACCTGAGAGGAAACATCAATCACAGATGGTTCATTCATTGTTTTATAAACGTCTTCAAGCTTAAGAAAAATGTTATTATAAGTATCATTTGCAATATCCCAAAAATACTTATCCGATAATTCAACAAGTTTTGGTTTTGAGAACTTTATGGAAGATTTATTTTGAAAACGAAAAATATCTCTTTCTACTTTATTGTGGAATCTGGAAAGTGAAGAATACCCCAAATTCATAAAATTGATTTTATGACCAACGTGAACAGGTGTACATAAATCTGCAATATGGTGACTTGTAATTCCCATAAACATCCCCAGATTCTCTAGGAATTCTTCTTCGGAGTCACTTTCATTTGGATAGTTTTCAATAAAATCAATACAACCTTCTGCATGGCTTAAAACTCTGGTAATACATCCATGATTTTTTGGATCCTGACTATCCACATAACACCGGTGAACAAGTTGTTGTTTTTTTGAGCCTACTTCCTCAATTTCCCACATAATCCTGAACTCATCCGATAAAGTTGCACCCGATTCAATGCCTCCCCATCTTGGATACATAATATGCCTCTCTTTTAGACTTAGACATGCCAAAGAAAGGTTTGCTACTAATTGGTGGGTTTTGCCAAGCATAGTAATGTATATGATTTTTTAATTTTATTGTATTGTAGCTACAGTTGTAACTGATACTTGATTCTCTCCATAACTTTCCAGTGGCTTTACACTTTCTACATCAAAATCCTCTCCTGTCAAATCAAAATGCAAGCACTCAGTGCTGATATTATATTTGTTTCGTTTTTCAATTTTCTATCAGGTTTTCTACTGAGGTTTGGTATTTCACCTTGCATACAACGAACTCGTGTATGAGGCGTTGGGCATTTTATAGCACCTCACTTTCAAACCGCTGATATGTTTATTAAATTCACTCACTCTTAAGTTAAACTCCTATTGTCCAATGTTTTTATACACTTTTTGTTGTAGAACGTCATTTATCGTTCTACCAAATCTAAATATTCTTTAAATCCCAAATGGGTTTTAAATTTTGTTGCCTTTGGATTAAACTTAATATCTGTATCCTTGTATATAAAACAATATGTTGAGCCTCCATAACCACCGCCACCAGCTTTATAAAAAGAAATAACACTAAAATTATAAAATATTTCCAATATTTCAGATGCTGATTCATCAATATTAAGTCTTTTTGACACCTCTTCATAGGCTATTGTGAAATCTTCTAATGAGAAACTTACGTTATGTATTTCTCTTAATATTTCAAGGTAGTTGTCAAAGTTTGGGTGTTTTGCTTTAACTTCATCAGATAATTCACTATAAAGATATTCCGAATAACTCTTTTTGCTATTTTGAATATCGATATTTACTATTTTTGATGAAGTTTTTTTCTCTTTTTTTATTCTTTTTTTAGCTTCTTCTAAAATCAAATTTAAAAATTTAATTACATCTCTTGGTCGTAAAAAAGTTCTTTCAATGATGTAGTTCCATTTCTTCTGATTTCTTCCTATATTTCGATTATCAACTATACTATTCCAATTAGAATTAAACTTATCAGTGCTAGACGTTATATTTTCTTTAATTCTACGTGAAACTAACTGCTTTAAACTTAAATTACTGTCTTCATCATTAGGCTCCCAATTCAAATCTTGAATTATGTTGTCTTTTATTTTATTTTTATCTTGAAAAGTTAATTCTTTAACAATATCTGATCTAATAAATACGTAAACTCTTAAATTGTCACCAAATTCATTATAAGATCTATATGCCGAAAGTAATAATCCAATAATTCTTGTCTTGTATGTATTGTCAAATGGATCGTAACCTAAATCAAGTTCATCAAAGATTAAATTATATTCTACTCCTTTCTCATTTATCTTAGTAAGAATATTTTTTAAAGATTTATTTATTTCAGTTAATGTTTCACTTAATTCCTGTTTATTTTCAAATACTTTTGATATAGAACCTAAACTAAATCCAAATGCTTGTGGATTAAAGCTCCACAAAAATCTTTTTTTTCTTGGCGAAAATGTATTTTTAAAATCAAAGCTGGCTGTTCCCCAATTTTTTTTAAGCCATTTTTTAATTTTTTTTATTTCTTTTTTTGTCTTTTTATCATATTCGTCAATATTTTTGACAACCAATTTTAGAAACTCAATGTAAATTAAAAAAGTCCAAGAATTAATAAAACTTTCTTGTTCAGAAACAATTGAGTTTTTAAAAGCATCGTGAATACGCCACGGATAATCTTTAAAAAGTAAACCTTCTGTATTCTCTTTATTCTTTTTTATGTATTTATAAATTGCAGTTTTTCCTGAACCTTTTCGTCCAATTATTATAGATTTTTCAAATTCTAAAACTCTTTCGAGATATTTTGTTTCTACAAAATAATTAAGTAATTTTTTATCACTTTCGGCATCTATTGTTCCAAAGTCCTCTATGTTTAACAAAATACTTTCAGCCATATTATTTTTTATATTTAGTTATTGAAAATCAGGGGGTTCATTTTTTAATGCTATACAACTCATTATATAAACACAAATATATACTTTTACAAGTACTATTTGCCAGATAACATTAGTTTTTAGTTGTCTTTATCAAAAGATTTTAACATAATACTTTTACACATAAAATAACAACTTTACTGATAGGATACTGTAATGATATGACTTACTATTTATATGGCATTTTGTTCGCAATTAATTGTAGAATATTAAGATTCTTTATCTTTAAATGTTGATGCTAAACTCCTTATGTCCCCTCGCAAAATTCTCACTCAAATCAATCTACTTCATTCTACCTCTTCTTTAATTCAGGCTTTTCTTTTTCAATATCCTACAATTAAAATTGAACTTTTCTGATACAATAAGAATGGGATGTTTATGTTTTCATTAAACCAAATTTTATGTTTTGTGTATGAAAATAACATCCCAATTTTGTCAGCATAAAAGAGAACTGTAAATAATTATTTTTTAGATGGAGGCCTTTAAGTTTAAGTGATAACTTAAGAAAGTATGTCTCAAATATTTAAAAAAGGTATACTGAGATAATAACTACCTAAAAATCTTTAACTTCCCTTAAATGGGAACAGTTTTTTAAAATGATTCTGGGAATAGTACAGCATTTTAAGGGCTTTTAGGTATGACTTTAGGTAATCACATAACGCAATTACGAAAGCGAAAAAAAATTTCTCAAAATGATTTGGGTAAGAAAATTGGAACTTTGGCGATATTATTGTAAGATATGAACGTGATGAAGTAAAACCAACTATTGAGATGGCTAATAAGATTGCTAATGCCTTAAAAGTTAGTTTAGATTTCCTTGTAGGTAATACTGATTTAGAACTCGATACAGAAACTTTAAAACGTGTTGAAGATATTTCTAAATTGTCTGATGATAATGAAAAACACATCTATATTCTTTTAGATGAACTCATTAGAGATTTTAAAACTAAAAAAGCTTACTCATAAAAAAACGAGAATAACCTCTTATACTCGTTCCTATTTCATTAATTAAACTAATTCATAAATAGCATCAATTAAGTAGATTCATCTATTATCTCTACTAAAAACCAACATCCTTCCACTAGTTTAAATATATGATTCATATGTATTCCATTATCATAACCTTTAAGTAAATAATTAACTTCGTATTTACTTCTCTCAATAACAACTTCATATTTACCTGATTTCTTCTCCATAGCATTCTTATCTTCAGTGAAATCTATGTAGGTAAAATCTTTTTGTTTAATATGCTCGATAGTTAACTTTTCATAACTTTCTCTGTAATATGACCATTTTAATGGATATTTCACCCTGCTTTTTTGGAACAAACTATCTCTTGAAAATTTTTCAAAAAACTCATAAAAGGTTAAAGAGCAATCTTTTAACTCAATCACGGGCTCAACAATATCATTTGATAATTTATTATTCTTTGAATCTAATAAAGTATCAGTACTCAATGAATTATCATTAACTAAATTTACTTTATTCTGATCTTTAGCACAACTAAAAAATGTAAAAACTATGATAACTATATATAAATATCTCATAATAATTTAAGTTAAGAAATTAGGCCATTTACGCTTAGGGTCTGGAGTTGGCGGTGGCGGTATTATTGGTTTTAAGCCACCCCCTGGCAGCGGTTGTATAGACCCTCCCCCTGGTACAGGTATAATCGGTTTTGTGCCTCCCGGAGTTATTGCCCTTCCTGGTTTTTTTGGATCAGGGGATTCAGGTGGTAGCGGAGTTTTAGGCTCATATTTAAAATCAAAAATATTAAAATAGTCAGACTCAACATCATAACTGCTTGGATCAGCCCAAGGACCATATGTAGATATTAATCTTTGAGGGTCAATAGGCCTCCCATTTACCCAGGGGTTTATTGCTTCAAAACCATTCCCATTATTCACATGGATTTCATAATGTAAATGAGCCCACTTCATCAAATCTTTTCCGTTAGCCGATCTTCCCATTAAACCTATCGTTTGCCCTTCGCTTATTTCTTGCTCTTCCTTTACTACTATTGAACTTAAATGCATATATTTAGTTTCTAAAGTACCATCAAGAGATTGAATTACAACAATTCTTCCTCCTCCATTGTTGGCACTAAGAGGAAATATTCTTGCGACTCTCCCTGAATGCGTTGCAACAATAGGAGCTCCAAGATCAGTATTTTTACCTCCATTGTAATTTAAATCTAAACCATAATGATTTCGTTTTCGCCTTTCAATGTAACCAAAATACTCATCTGGTTCCGCTTTTCTCCTCCAAATATCAAAGATCTCAGGCAAGGGCCAAGGAATATTTCCTCCATCATCACTAAAATAAATCGGATTGTTAAATCCATAATTATAAGGTGATTGATTTCTCATAAATTCAGCTAATGGATCAATATTAAACCACCTTCCCAAAGCAGGATCATAATTTCTTACCCCAAAATCATAACTATTTAAACCAAGTTCCTGAGATAACTCATTCCCTCCAAAGTTAAACTTTTGAGCAAGACTATTTCCTATTGATGATACATCATTGTTATATCCTTTTTGAATCAAACCAAAGGGATAATAGTTAGATTCTTCAATAATTTCGGTTGAAGCAGTAATTTGTCCGTCGTTATCAGCATCTGAGTAGGATAATCGGATGTTCCCTAATTGGTCTTTATATTGATAGGCATAATCGAACCCTCCTGAACCATCTGGGGTAACATAGCCTTCAGGGTGATTAAAGAACTGGAGTTGGTCATTCTCATACACATAATTACCTACGTAATCAGTTGTTGTCACAGAACTTTCCACTGTGTTATTTACTACTTTTCGTAATTTAACCCCAGTGGCGTCATAAATATACAAAATAGTTCCAATTTCAGGGTTGTTATTAATGGTTATCGTTTCCGGTAAATTTAAATGATTGTAAGTAATTCCATTTGTAGTGGAAGTACCTATTCCTTTGTTTAGATCTTTAACTAAATTTCCGTTAACATCATATTTGTAATCATCATTACCATTATTATAAACAGTATCTGAACTATTCCCATCATTAAAACCAGTTGTCTTCCCTGAGCTATCTGTCACAGAATGTAATTGATTTCCGGAATAGTAATAACCTAAATTATCCATCGTGCCAAAAGAAGTTGCTGCTGTAGTTAAATGTCCTTCCCTACTTAAATTCGTGATATTTCCATTTTTATCGTAGGCTACTGAAGTAAGATTATAGTTTCCGGTATTGTCGATTCCAGAGGTAATTCGATTCAGTGCGTCGTATGTATAAGTATATTGCGTGCTTATTGGATTGCCTGTAGTATTATCACTTAAAGTATTCCAGCTGGTTTGACTAATGTTACCATTGAATAACTTTTTACTTGTATCTGCTATATCATTATACATTATCGTAAAATTAAACAAATCATTGTCACTATACACATCTTGGTTGATATTTTTTAACCACCCCCTAATATTATAAGTGTAGTTTACTGTTTGTAATCTTGATTGATCGGTCTCTCCTCCAACTCCTTTGGTCACTAATTGCCCCAAATCATCATACTCATTACTTACTAAAATCTCTTCTCCTTCTTCATTGATATTATGGGTTTGAGTGAGTAACCTGCCTGCATGATCATAATCAAATTTCTCTACTGTCACAATATCTAATTCCCCTGTTTTTTTATGGGTAGTGGTACTTTCTTTTACTTTACCAACAAAATCTAAATTATTTTCTATGATATCTATTGTGCCTAGATATTCATTTTCTGTATAAACGTATATTGGTCTACCTTTGTCGTCATAGTAGGTAATTGTTGTAATCCAATTACTTGTACCCAATACTTTTACTTTTGTTCCTGTAGCTAACCCAGTTACATCTGAAGCACTGGTTTGTTCATAACCTGTAGTTACAGTACTAGACAGACCTGTCGGTAGATCAAATTCATAATTATCATAATAACTGATCGTATATATTTCATCAACTCCTGTAGGTATAGCAAGATTACTATAATAAACATTAACTCCCCCCAAATTTTGATAGTTACTCTCCTTTGTTTCGTATTGTGTATACTTTGTTCTATCATCGGCATAATCTTCCTGGTAACTACTTCTTGTTTTATCGGTAGCCTTTCTTCCAGTATAAGCTAACCTTCCAAAAGCATCATACTTGGTAAATATCCACTCATCAGGAGACTTAGTCCTTCCATTTCCATCTTGTGTTAGTACCGGTTGATCTAACAAGTTATATATGATAAACTCCCAATCCTTTCCCGGTATCTTTTTTTCCATTAAACGGTTTCTTTTGTCGTATTTATACTGGTAACCCAAGTCATTTAACTGGCTGTTTATAGTGGCTAGATCATTTGTTGTTCCATCCATTTTAGGAGGTAACACATAAGTTAAATTACCATAATCGTCATAGACATAATAAGTGTCATGTGGAACTTCAGTTTCTCCTGTATCATTAGTATCTCCATCATCATTTAAATCCATATCGGCATAAGTTCTTTTTAAAACTACTCTCCCTTGTTTATCTTTAAATTCCTCAGTTGTATGATTTTTTGTTGTACTTGAATGGTTTTCATCTCTTGTAATATTTTTATAAAGCATATTAGGAAGGTAGTAACCATTTTCATTTAAAGTAGGTGTATAATTATTATCTGTACTTAATGTTACGGTAAATAACCTTACTTCCAATGTATCATTGGACTTATAATCAAATTCTATCTCATTGCCATTGCCCAATCTCCAATCCTCTCCCGGAGCTGCCTGTTTTAATACCCTGTTAAGTGGGGACGTTTCAAATTGCTTCTTAGAATAGGGGTTTTCACTGCCAGACAATAGCTCATCTGGATAATGTAAATTGTAATATGCTATGGTAGCTCCTTCTTGATCATCTGTTCTATAAGAGCCTTCGTTTCCTGGTTGAATAGGCACATAAGGTAAATAATCTTTATCCTGTCTTCCATAAGCATCATAAGTGATATGGGTAATTATATCTGTCGTATCAGGAGACTGCTTGATTCCTATTTGTTGCATAGGGCGTCCCAAGCCATCAAAATAGGTAATGCTTTCTGACACTTCTTTATTTCTTAGAACATCTAAAGGATCTAATATTGGTTCCTGGTATACTCTGGTATAAATATAATTCTCATTACTAAAATTTGGTTCATAATAATCACATCCATTATTGGTTCCATAATCCTCAGGACACTTATCCAAATTATTGGTTACATAACCCGATGGCTTAACACTATAATATACACTATCATTAGGGTCTCCAAAACTATCATCATCTATATCCTTATAAAAAGTTTGAGGTGCTATATTCGTGATATTGGTTGTACTGTCATCATAATCACTTCCATTACTTACATATCCTGCCGGTTGTGTACATTGGCTTAATGTAACATTGGGGTCACCATAACTATCTCCATCTGTATCTGCATACCATGTAGTAGGTGGTGTTACAGTGTAATTAATACTCCTTACTGAACTCCAACACAATGTGGCATTGTTTCTTGCCCGTAGAAAATATTCTGTACCGCTGGTTAGTGTTATTGTTGTATTTGAATTAGAAGTACTTGTCCCTGTCGAACTACTTTGCCAATACCAGGTGATTCCAGCTGGTGGAGTACTTCTAGTCAATACTGTACTCCCACAGTTATTGGTTATCGTTGGTGAACTTGGAATACTTGGAACTGTGTTTACCGTATAGCTTATACTCTTGGAACTGCTCCAACATCCTGTGGTATTATTTTTTGCTCTTAGATAGTAGGCTGTTCCGCTAGTTAGTGTTATTGTAGTATTCGCATTAGAAGTACTTGTTCCTGTTGAACTGCTTTGCCAGTACCAAGTAATACCACTTGGCGGGGTAACTCTTGTAAGTACCGTACTTCCGCAATTGTTTGTAATTGTCGGTGTGTTTGGTATAGCCGGAAGGGTGTTTATAGTATAGTTGATAGTTCGTGATGAACTCCAACATCCTGAAGTATTATTCCTTGCTCTTAAATAATATACTGTTCCACTGGTTAGTGTTATTGTTGTATTTGAATTAGAGGTACTTGTTCCCGTTGAACTACTCTGCCAGTAGTAAGTTTCTCCTGAAGGTGGCGTGCCACGTGTTAATACCGTACTACCACAGTTGTTTGTAATAGTTGGTGTACTTGGTGTACTTGGAATTGTGTTTACCGTGTAATTGATATTTCTTGGTGAGCTCCAGCAGCCCGTTGTGTTGTTCCTCGCCCTAAGGTAATAAACCGTACCACTGGTGAGGGTTACCGTGGTACTTGAATTGGATGTACTTTTCCCCGTAGGAATGCTCTGCCAGTACCAGGTGATACCTGATGGTGGAGTGCCTCTGGTAAGTATTGTACTACCACAGTTATTGGTTATTGTAGGTGCGAATGGTGTAGACGGAGCACCTTCATCGGTATAACCATCACAATCGTTATCAAGCCCATCGCATACTTCCAAAGCTCCCGGATAAACACTTGAATCCGTATCATCACAATCCGAATTGTTAGCAACATACCCGGGAGGCTGTGTCGCTGCTTCTATTTGTAAATTAGGATTACCATATCCATCTCCATCAGCATCCCTGTTCCAAGGGTAAGTGTCTTCGTCTCCTGGATCAGGTGGAATAATTAAAGCTTGAATACCTCCAGAATCTTCCTCGGTATTACCTGAGTTTGTTGTTTTATTTGAATTCTCGTTCTGTGCTGTTATACTTATCGTAAGTAAAGCTATAACTATAAATATTATCTTTTTCATGGCAATATTAGTTTTTATAATTATACTTATTCTCTGATAGGATATGTCCGTTGCTGTCTTTGATAAATTCCAGCCTGTTAAAATCATCGTAATGATAGGTCACAGTCTCACCCCGTGGATCTGTTATACTTGTGACCCCTATTAATGGATCGTAAGTGTATGAGGTAATGTGAGAATTTGTAAAAGCACTCCTCATCGTTTGAAAATAATCTCGTAGATCCTGTTCAGTAGTTGTGACTGACTCTTCCGGAGGAAACATTGTTGCGTTAAAAAAGTTTAAAACAGTTGAATATGTCGTATTCTCAATTTTTGCAATTGGCTTGCTATGATCATAACCCCATACATAAACTATATGGGTACCATCTGCTCTGGATACTTCTAATGGGTTGCCGTAAGAATCATAGTCGTGGTAGACTAATCTTTCTTCTAAGGTTTCTGTACCTTTGGAAGATAGTATAGTATCCAATTCAGTGATGAACTCTAAACTATTCGCTTTTTTGATCCAATCATTATAAATTAATCGCTTTCTAAATAAAGTTCCATTTTTAGTTACATCTGTTTGTATTGGGATATTAATTCTATGATGGTACTTTAAACTATCGATCGCTTTTAAGTTTTCACTTGTAAGAGAACTGCCCGGAAGTGAACTGACATTTTCAACATCACCGGGATAATACATCTTGGTTTTAATAATATTACCTTCACTGTCTGTTGTTTCTATACTAGAAGGGATTCCAGCTAATCCACCTTCGTAATAATAAGTAGATTTAGTGGTTAGACTATCTATAGAATTATTATCTATATCATAAAAATACTTTTTTGCTATTGTATAGTCTAGAGCATACCACTTAGAAAATGTAATATAATTACCAACTTTAATATTTTTTATAGGATTTAAAATCGTTGCTACTTCTGGTTCAAAAGTATTCTCTGCAATAATATTATTTACTATTACAGATTTGTTTTCATCAATCTTATAGAAATATTCCATTTTCTGATCAATTTGAAAATTATCACCTATTTTTTTAAAAATATTCTTTTTATACAGCGTTCCATTCTCCCATGAAGAGTTTGAATTCCTTGACGAAAAAGGGAATCTATCTGAATCAACATTAATAGCTTCATCTGTTAACCCATAATAATATGTACTTGGAGGGATATTACTTTTAACATTAAAAAACAATTCTTCTCCACCATTTTCAAAGTTGTCTCCACCATAACTTATTGTTACAACTGGATATAGTTTTTTATTACTATCATCCTCAAAGGCTAAACCAAGGTTGTCAGAAGTAAGCATATCTACAGGTAGATAATTTTCTGTAATTATATATCCTCCTGCTCCATTTTCAGTTTGAGTTGGTATAAATGCTAATTTATATTTATCATACCTTAAATACCTTGGTGAAACTATATGCACATTATAATCATTCAAATTTTCTTTACTAGAATAATAGTATCTTTTAATTTGGGGAATAGCATCTTCATTATCTTTAGTAATTATTCTTTTTATACGAATCCCTAAAGCGTCTTTTGGCTCACCAGTTTGTGGATATTCTATATTCGCATTTACCGTAAGGTAATTATCAACAGCAATGGTTTGTACTCCAGTAAAATCAAACTCTAATCTAAAAAGATAAGAATGTCCACTGATAAGGTTAAGATTAATTGAACTTGACGCAGTATATGGAGGAGGATCTGGGTGATTCCCTATTGTAATAATTGAACTATTAATAATGTTATTACCTGTTAAATCCTCTACAATTAAGTTACCTGTACAAAATCCAATAATTACATCTGATGCTGTTGATTCCAATTCGATTACTGCAGTACCAGTTAAAGAGCTTGTTATAGTATCTTCAACTAAGAGACAATCGTTAATACTAATATTATCATTTGAATAAAAAATATTTAAAGCGAAGTTTGATGAAGCCCTTTTATATCCGTCTTTACCACTTTCATACTCAAACTCTGTTGTTCCTTTAGTAGGATATGCTATATTTGTTAGTGATCCTATTTTAGCAAAATCAAAATCAGCTTCTCTATCTGCAAAATACTGCTCTCCATAATACTCTTTAAAATTATCCAAAAGTGATTGAGGAATAATTTCATTATCTACATTTTCAGGTACTAAAGTTGTATTTGTTTTACCATTAAAATATCCTAAATGATCTACAGAATAAGTATCAATGTTTGGCAATAAACTTAATCTATCATATTCAAATTTATAACTATCATCACTATGATTCCCATATTTGTTTTTATTAATTATCTCAGATAGAAAAAATCTTTTATTAGGAACATTATCAGTTATAGGTTGTTCGTAATTGAATTTAATCTCTTTATGAATTTCTCCAAGAGAGTTATAATAAGAAATATTATCCATTCTATGACTAAAATTCTGAAAAGAAGTATTGAAAACTAAAGAATCGGAATTCACATTATTATATATTTTTCTTAATATATATTTCCAGTCCTTATACTCAGTAAAGCTTATGTTTGTAGAAAAATTAAAATCATTGTGATAAACAGGTTCTTGTTGCTCTCCAAGTATAGCAGTATATGTAAGACCATATGTTCTAGACATTGACATAGATTGATTTGTTGAGAAAATTATTTCATCAACTTTAGAATATTCAAAGTGTATTTGTTCATTATTCCAAGAAGATATTTGATACAATAAAAAAGTTGTAGGCACCCAGTCGGTTACATCTGCTCCTTGTCCAAATCGTGTACGAGTTATTTCTGTTGCACCATCTCCTCCAAAAAAATATTGTACACCTTCTTCTGTTGTAATTTTGAATTTTTTATTAGAATTAAAAAGCTCAATTTTAATTTCTTTATTATACTTAATAAGATGAGGTTGGAAATTTTCATCCAAGAAAAAGCTACCTGTATATCCATTAAAATTATAATTAAAAATATCTGCTTCAGAGTCAAGATTAACATCATTAGTAATGTTGTATAATGTACTTGTCCATTCCGATGTTAATTGAAAGTCATATTTTCCAGATAATTGATTAAGGTCCTCTATGCTATGATAAGCTTTTTGGATTGTGTATTCATCTATTTCATCTCTCACTATTCTAGTAATCAATCCTCCAGCGTTTAAGCCCCAATTAATTCCAACAATAGATGGCATTTGTGAAGTTTTAACACCATTTCCAGAATAGTTTGCAGAGATGGGTATGCTTAGTGATCTAGCTTTAAAATTAAAAAGTGGGATATTTAAATTAACAACACCTGTTGACTCATTTATAGGGACTTCACCATATTTTGTCATATGGAAAGCATTCGGAGAAGGTGGAACTATTGATGGCAATGATATTTCTTCTTGACTATACGTGAAAAAATAAGAAATTGACAACAGCACTAATAATATTGAATTCTTTTTCATCAAACTAACATTTAAATTTTTTTAATAGTATTTATCTGGTTAAACCTAAAAAGCCTTTTTGGATTTTCTTTACGACTTAACTTTAAGATATTTACAGTTAAAACTGTATTTTTTTTGATATACTTTTGTTGTTATAAATTTGAGAAGTTATTTTGGATTATAGTTGTGGTTCAAACCACAATTTAATTATGGTTTGAACCGTAATTCTATGTGAAGAATTTTTGGATAAAAATTTAAAAAAATGAAGAGTCGAGTTCAAAAATATTCAATTCAAAAATAAATAGTCTTAAATCTTAATTGGATATTTCACTTACACTTCTCATAATTATTCATTTTAGAGATTCAACTTTTTTAATACAAATCAAGTAAGAAGTAATTTTTTTAAAACCAAATTTTGCATTTTGTGTATAAAAATAACATCCCAATTTTGTCAGCAAAAAAGAGAACTGTAAATAATTATGTTTTAGGTGGAGACCTTTTAAGTTTAAACAATAGCTTAAGAAAGTATATCTCAAATATTAGAAAAGGCATCCTAATATCATAACTACTTCAAAATCTTTCACTTCCCTTAAATGGGAATAGTTTTTGTAAAATAATCGTGGGAATAGCACGGAACAGCTTAAACTAATGCAAGAGCTAGACGAGGAAGAAAGCTCTATGATTTTCAAGATGATTGATTCCTTTCTATCCAAAAAGAAGTTCAAGGACTTTTTTAATAAAAATGTAGCTTCGCTTTAAAGTAAAAAAACCGCTCATTTAGAGCGGTTTCTGTTTTTGAGGATTCTTTATCTAACCTTGCTTTTTAGGTTCAATCAAAGATTGTGTAACTATAAAATCTAAATCTAAAAAATAGCTAAACCTGAACTTTTCATCTCCATATTTTAATTTCGGATGATTCAGGTATCTATAAATTTTTCTACTTAACTCTAAATCTTCTCCATTGACTTTGATAAATGGTATTACAAAACTATTTCCAAAATCATTACTTGCTTTTGATAATTCCCATTTAGAATCATATTTATTCACAATATTAGTATTATTTGCTGTTGTATTTGTAGATTTGTATAGCGTTTAGACATTATTCGCCTTGTTAATAAGTATAAAGACTATGAGTGATTTCGGTTCTATATTAAAAAGTTTACGTAGTAAAAAAGGTTTCTCGCAAGAATCATTTGCGAGTAAAATAGGTGTTCACGTTACCAACCTTTCTAAATATGAGCGTAATCTTTCAATTCCTTCTTTAGAAGTTGCAAAGCGTATGGCAGAAGTATTAGAAATTTCTTTAGATAAGTTAGTACACGGTGAGAATAAAGCAAAAGACACTATTGACGACATAGACTTACTTACGTTGTTTAATAAAGCTCAAAAACTCTCTAAAAAACAAAAGGAAACCGTTAAAGATTTCCTTTCTGCTTTTGTCCTTAAAGCTGATTTGACTCAAAAGTTAGCGCAATAAAAAATCACTCATAAAATATGTTTAAAAATATATCTGCCAGAGGACTTAATATTTGGGAAGTATTAATCTTAACTTTCTTTTATGTGTTATTAAAATTTTTATTGGTAATAGGGCTTTTTGATATAATTGAAAATTCAATAGAAGACCCTTTTCTTCAAATAGAATTTGGGGAATTTATATCTGCTTTTATTACCGTTCTATTACTCATATTACTTTTCAAAAGATATTTTTCTGTAAAAGAAAACAACTATATTTCGTACCCAAACTGGAAGCTGCTATTCTTATTGGTAATACTGGTAATTGGTTTAAGGTTTATAGAAGACCCTTTTTTTCGTTATAAGAATATTCTATTTAACGAGCCTAATATAAATCCTGATGAGATTAAATCCATAGGTTTTTCAACTGATATTGTCTTTAAGTTTATTTATACAATTTTGTTAGTTCCTGTTTTTGAAGAATTACTATTCAGAAAAATAATTTTCAAATCCCTATTAATCAAATATTCAAACCTTTGGTTGGCAATTTTAATTTCTAGCATACTTTTCTCTGCTACTCACTTAAGTTTAAGAAACGCAATACCTACTTTACTTTTTGGTATTACAGCAGCTTATATCTATTATAAGACTAACAATATTTGGTATCCTATATCATTTCATATACTATCTAATCTACTTTGGTTTGCAATATTTATTAATCCAAAAAACTATTGGATATTACTAGAAGAGCTAAACTTCAATATCGGTTATTGGCTAGTTGTAATCTTCGGCATTGGCTTAATATATTTAATCATAAAACAATACCAAAGATTAAAAGTAAATTAGATACTAACTAATTTCTCTTTTCATTATTTAAACTATCAAGTTTTTTCTTTTGCTTTTTAATTACCTTTTTTACGCTATCTGCTTTACTTTTTTTCTCTTTTTGTTTCTTTTCAATTTTACCTCCTTTATAACTACGCCATAGTCCCATACCACCACTAGGTTCATTTCCATATTTTTCATGAGAGTTCTTTGGGTCATCCATAAAATCAAGCCATTCTTGTTGAAGTGAATCAACTTGTTTGTTAAATTTATCTTCTGCAGCAACAGAAGCATCCATTTCGGTTTCTGTTTTAGAAATCTCACCATCAATCTTTTTGTCTTCAGTAATAGAATTCTCTCTATCAACAACGGTATCTACACTAATTATATCTCCAGTATTAATATCCAATTCAGTAAACCCTTCATCATTAACATCTGTAGGGTCTTCAATATGCTCAAATTTTTCAGGATTCGAATTTACAATATCCATATGTGTAACTTCTGCCTGAAGTCCAATGGTATTTAAATCTTCAGCAATCTGTGTAGGTCCCTGACCTTCTTCTACTTCATATCCAATAAGATTTCCGTCTTTATCATAGATAGGACCTAACCCAGTAGGGTCAACAAAAATCATCGGACTACTAAAAGCATAATTATATGGTGACCATTGATAATAATCTTCTGCAAGAGGGTCTAAATTCATCCATCTTCCCAAAGCAGCATCATAATTCCGAGCATCAAAATCATGCCAACCAAGACCTAGTTCGTCTTGTTCTTCTTTACCACCAAACCCATAAGGATGGTCTGTGCCGTTAATTACGTTATTATAACCCTTGTGTTTAAGCCCAAAAGGATAGTAGTTGTTTTCCTCTACGATTTCAGTGGACGGGTTAATACTGCCATTTTCGTCACTATCTGAATACGAGAGCCTAATATTTCCAACCTGATCTTTATATTGGTATATATAATCAAATCCTCCTGAAGTGTTTGGTTCAACATACCCTTCAGCGTGATTAAAGAACTGCAATTGATCATTCTCATAAACATAATTACCTGCGTAATCAGTAGTTGCCACAGAACTTTCCACAGTGTTATTTACTACCTTTCGTAACTTAACCCCTGTGGCGTCGTAAATATACAAAATAGTTCCTATTTCAGGGTGGCTATTAATGGCTATCGTTTCCGGTAAGTTTAAATGATTATAAGTAATATTGGTTATCCCTTTATTGGTATCACTTTTAAGATTCCCGTTTTCATCATATGTATAATCATTAACCGTATCTGCTGTAGTATTTACTGCATCATCCTTAAAACCAAACTGGTCAATAGCGGCTACATCTGATACTTTTAATAACTTATTACCACTATCATATGAATATGTAAGGTTATCCATAGTTCCAAAATGAGAACTATTGCCCAATACAGGGTTATCTACAACATACCCTTCCCTTACAAGATTTGATATATTACCATTTTTATCATAATCTACATTAGTCAAATTGTAGTTCGCTGTATTATCGATAGCTGCAGTAATTCTATTTAAGGCATCATATGTATAAGTATAAGTTTTTATACTTGAATCATCATTCAATGTATTCCAACTTGTCTGGCTTATATTACCATTGAATAGTTTCTTACTCGTATCTGCTATATCATTATACATTAGGGTATAATTAAACAAATCATTGTCACTATATGCATCCTGGTTGATATTTTTTAACCAACCCCTGACATTATAAGTGTAATCTATGGTTTGTAAACGTGATTGTGTCGTTTTTCCTCCTACTCCTTTACTTTCTACTTGGCCTAACTCATCATAAGTGTTTTCAGCAATAACTTCTGTATTTCCGTCTAATGTCTGGGTTTGCTTTGTAAACCTTCCTGCATGGTCATAATCAAACTTGTCTATAGTTACAATATCATCTTTGTTTGTTTTTTGATGAGTGGTCTTGGTTTCTAACACTCTTGTAAAGTCCAGTTTACTTTCTACTATATCGGTAGTCTCTAAATAATCATTTTTACTATACACATAAATCACCCTTCCTTTATCATCATAATAGGTAACTGTGGTGATCCAATTACTAGTCCCTAACACCTTTACTTTTGATACAGTGGGCAAGCCTTTTGTATTTGCTGTACTTGTTAATCCGTAATAGGTCGTAATAGTATTTGACAAACCTGAAGGCAAATCAACATAATCATCATAATAATTGATCGTATAAATGTCATCTATAACAGAAGGATTTGTGGTGGATGAATAATAAACTTGTGTTCCATTAACCACCCTTGGACTGGTAATTCGTTCTTCAAATTGTGTATAAGAAGTAGTATTATAGCTTTGGCTATCAAAAACAGTTCTTGAAGCTGTAGAATTTTTAACTCCTGTATACACTACTCTTCCAAAGGCATCGTATTTAGTAAATAACCATTTATCCTGATCTTGAAGTAATTTGTCCTGTGTCATTACAGGTTGATCCATAAGGCTATAAACAATATACTCCCAATCCTTACCGGGAATCTTCTTTTCTACCAATCGATTCCTTTTGTCATATTTATATTGGTAACCCAGTTCATCTAACAGGCTTCTTATATTGCTTATGGTATTTGTGTTAGGAGTTGCATCAATCTTCGGTGGTAATACATAGGTAAGGTTTCCATAGTCATCATAGACATAATACGTGTCATGTGGTACTTCTGTCTCTCCTGTGTCATTAGTATCTCCATCTCCATTTAAATCTACATCGGCATATGTTCTTTTTAAAACAACTCTTCCTTGCTTGTCCTTAAACTCTTCCGTGGTATGATTCTTTGTTGTTCCTGAATTATTCTCATCCCTGGTAATCGTCTTATAAAGTGTGTTGAGCAGATAATAACCATTTTCATTTAACGTGGGTGTATAGGTGATATTATCCGTTGTTAAATCAACAGTAAATAACCTTACTTCATTTGTTGTGTTTGCTTTGTAATCAAACTCAATCTCATTACTATTACCAAGTTTCCAGTCTTCTCCGGGAGCAGCCTGCTTTAACACTCTGTTAAGCGGAGAGTTTTCAAATTGTTTCCTGGAGTATGGGTTTGCAACTGAATTTGAGGACCACTCCCCAGGGAACGCATCGTAATAATAATCATGAATATCAATCAACGTGTCTATTGCCTTATAACTCCCGTTGTTGGATATTCCAGGAATTGGCAAATACTCCTTTACCTGCCTGCCATAGGCATCATATTCGATATGGGTAATAATATCCTCACTATCGCCACCTGCTCGTATACCAACACTTTGCATCGGTCTGCCCAAACCATCATAATAGGTGACAGCTTCTATTTTCTGTTCCGGGTCCAATGATGAAACATCCGTAGTGGGTTCTGTTGGGGTGATCGTATAAATGTAGTTTTCATCGCTTAGAGTGGTAGAAACTGAGGCCTGAGAGGTAATTATTATATTATCGATACTCATATCACCGGTATAGGAACTTCCCGTTACCCCTGTAAACCTGAACATAACTGAAGTATCCTGATAACCTGACAAATCCACCTGTGCCGTATGCCATAAGTTACCCTGATCGCCCTGCATAGACCAGATGGCCTGCCAGCTGCTTCCTCCGTTAGTGCTTGCCGATAGTGTTAATTGTCCCATTGTAGCACCGTACATGTGATAGTCAAAAGTAAACGTACCTGATGACTCCAAAGCATAGGCTGTGGAAGTGATCACAGCAGTCTTTGATGGATAGTTCGGACTTGAAGCCTCCGTGTAAATATAGTAGCTCCCTTCGCTTGCCGATGTAGGGCCTGTACTACCGGAACCTGTAGAGCCACTCTTATGTGTCCAGTCAAAGTCCTCATAGGTTTCCTGTGACCAGTCTCCAAAACCAGCCTCAAAATTAGAAGTATATGTAGTGACACCATTTTCCGGGCATCCATTGTTGGCAACAGTACCGCTCTGTGTGGGACACAGATCATCACTGTTGGATACATAACCCGAGGGCTGGCTGCAAGCAGATTGTGTACTGTTCGGATCTCCTAAATCATCTCCATCCTGATCTTCATACCAGGTAGTTGGTGAAGTTATTGTATAGTTGATCGTTCTTGCAGTACTCCATTGGTTAGATGTATTCTTAGATCGTAAATAATAAACCGTACCGCTTGTTCGTGTTATT
>JBDLIN010000010.1:0-34925 GCA_039714835.1 Bacteroidota bacterium
GCATTTTTTCTTTTACCACGTATTTCATACGTGGTTATTATAAATTTGACTGCTTTGCAGTCATCATAAATGAACTACGAAGTAGTTCAAGTCATAATAACTATGGGTGTAACCCATAGTATGAGAACAAATGTTATATCGCAACCCCAACGGGGTTGAAGTAAAAACCTTAAGTTGACGCTTGAGCGCGGAGTGGGACGGGAATGACAAGTATTCAAACTGACACTTACGCATCAATCCCTAATTCATTCTAGCTCTCTTTTTAAAATAAGCAAATAATGCTTTATCAAAAGGAGTGGTTGTTTCAATTAGATTATATTCAATTTTATTATTAAGGCATTCAGCTTTCAATTCATGTAGAAACTCTTTCATTGCTGTTTGATATGCTTTTTGAATTTGATAGGGTTGTGTAGTTAATTCTTCATTCGTTTCCTTATCAATAAACACCGCATCATTACTAAAAGCAAAACTTTTTTCAATGGGATCAAGTATTTGAAAAACAAGTACTTCATTTTTTTTATGATGAAAATGCTTTAAAGAAGAGATAATATTATTAACATCATCAAAGAAATCAGAAATTATAATTACCAACCCTCTCTTATTAATCTTCTTAGCAATTTGATTCAAACAACTTGCTGTTTCAGTTTTATTAACTGGCTTAACGTTATGTAATGTGGAAAGTATTGATTGTAAATAAACTCTTGTAGCTTTTGGCGACAAATAATTTTCTATCTTATCAGAATAGAGTGACAATCCAACAGCATCTTGTTGCTGAATCATAAGATAACTCAAACTTGCGGCTAAAGTAATTCCAAAATCTAACTTGGTTACATCACCTTTTTCTTTGTAATTCATCGAAGCACTGACATCTAAAAGTATATGGCAGCTAAGATTAGTTTCTTCCTCAAATTGCTTGATAAAGAATTTGTCAGACTTGCCATATAATTTCCAGTCAATATTCTTGATTGGGTCCCCCTGCATATATGGTTTGTGTTCACTGAACTCTACACTAAAACCATGATAGGGAGATTTATGTAACCCTACTTTAAAGCCCTCAACAACAGTTTTTGCTTTTAATTCCAAAGAATTTAATTTTGATACCAATGCTGGATCTAAATACTTAGATACCTGTGAATTTGAACTTTTCACAGATGTCATTCTGGTTTGTTCTCAATTTTTTTTGCTAATATCTCGTCAGCACTAAGCCCAAGATTTTCTAACTCTGTTCTTGCAGATTCAGCCATCTCGTTATCTGGATATTTTTCAACAAATTCAGTGTATGTTATTTTTGCAGAATCCAACTCACCCAGCTCATTAGCTTGAATGAACCCGATCATAAAAAGCGTTTGTGCTGCTTTGGGATCATCTTCATATTTTGAATAATACAATCTATATGAGTCAATAGCTTTTTTTAATGATTCTTGATAAGTCATATCTTCATTCACATGCCCTTGATATAATTGTCCGGTCTGCAGAAGCGCATCTTGATAAAATTCACTGTTTGGATAATCTCTAACAAGTTCCTTAAAATCTTCAAGAGCAGCGATATAATTTTCTTCATCAATGTTTAGTTTAGCTGATTCGTAAACTTCTTTGTCAGTTTTTCCCCCGCAATTAATTAAAAAGAGGAGTGAGCCGATAATAAATGAAATGATTGTTTTTTTCATGCGTAGTTTTCCTAATTTTTTATCATTATGTTTACGAATATACTAAGCATCAACAAATAAATAAAAGGATAAAATTTGTCTTCATTAGAAAGTAGAATCAAAAAAAATGTTTTTATATTTTTATTCATACAATGAGGTTAAGAATGAATCGAATATTTTTATTTATTGCAATTACTTTTACCGTAACACTTAATGGTCAATCAACAGTTGAAAATATAAATTGGGAATTAGTAGCTACAGGTTTTAGTTTTCCAGAGGGACCAGCCTGGCACAAGAATGGGAATTTGTATCTTTCAAATTGTCATGGTGGATGGCTAGCTAAAATTTCTGAAAATAAAGTTGATACTTTACTTTCTGCTTCTGACACAACATTTATCAAGACTAATGGAATAGTTGTTGGAAATTCGGGAGATTTATTTGTCTGTGAATATGGTAAAGGCAAAATTATTAAAATTACGAAAGATGGTGAAGTAACTACTTTATTGGATGGCTACAAAGGAAAATCATTTAACCGCCCTAATGATCTTACATTCGATGAAAAAGGGAATCTATATTTTACCGATCCAAAGGATTACCGTGCTGAAAAAGATGAAGGTAGAGTATTTTACTATAATTTTTCTGATAATAGTTTGAAATTAGTTGTTGATGGTTTAGATTTTCCTAATGGAATTGCAATCTCCCCCATCACAAAAAAACTCTATTTATCTGAATCGGGACAAAATAGGGTATTAGAATTTGAAAAAACTGAAGATGGAAACTTAATTAATAAGAGAACATTCATTGAACTCAAAGGAGGAGATCCGGATGGATTAGATTTTGATGTTCTGGGTAATTTGTACGTTGCTCATTTTGGTTCCGGAACTCTTTATATAGTATCTCAAAAAGGTCAAATTCTCCAGGAAATTAAAACTCCAGGAAAACAGCCAAGTAATTTAGAATTTGGTGGAAAAGATCTAAGAACTATTTATTTAACTGAGGATGAAAATAATTCTGTTTATAAGATTAGAGTAAGAACTAAGGGTTTTAAAATCCTTAACAGTGCAATTAACTGACTATATCATTCTCTAGACTATATGAATACTTTGGTTTTGAACATCTAACAATATCTTTTAATACAATCCTAACCACAGCAGTTATACACTTGGTCTTTTCTTCACTGCAGGGTTTGTTGTTTTGTAAAGGTGTATTGTTTTGTGATGAAAATGGAAGAAATTCTGCTATATCAAGATTAAGATGCTTACACAAACAAATATCATTGGCTATATCCATATCTGTCTGTTCTGGTAAACCAATAATTGATCCTGAACATACTTGGTAACCCAACATTTTTAATTGATCAATATGCTTGATCCTTTCTTCAAAAGATCCATGTGCATTCAGCGAATTGTAAATGTCTTGATTTGATGATTTGAATCTTAGACGATATCCGCTTGCTCCTGCAATTTTCCACTCTTTATATTCTTCGTATGTTCGCTCCCCAAAACTAAGCATTATTTCAACATCTGCATGTTTTTTAATGGAGTAAATTATATAAGCAATTCTATCCTGATCATAGAAATCATCATAACCAGAGCGAATAACAATTGATTTTATCCCGGATTTATTTATTTCCTTAGCAATTTCAATTATTCTCTCTCTGTTCATTCGCTCTCTTAAAATTTCCTTATTATCTTTTCTTAATCGGCAATAAGTGCAATTTTCAGAACAATGTGTTGATATTTCAATTAATCCATAAGAATTAACTGAAGTTAGCGAATATTTTTCTTCTAACTGTTTGGATCGTTGCAGCAATAGATTTTTATCTGATTCTTCTTTTATATTAAGAAGGTAGGTGATATCATCTTTTGAAAAAGTTGACTGATTTAATAGATTCTCTATATTTAATGGTTCTAGATACATAGCTCCAGTAGAACCAATCAACAAATTATATACCAAAGTCGATAAGTAGGAAATCGATTGAAAAAGGAATTCTACACTGATCTGATTCTTATTTTAGAGAAATGAATTCTAAAAATATTGAATTTGTTGATACCTATAATAACTGTTTTTAGTTAAGTGACTGCTGATTCCATAACCTCAATAAAACAGCGAGATGAGTTTATTTTAGTTTTCAGACCCCATGGAATAGTAATGTTTTTCTTTATATGACCATGTTTAACATTGTAGATAACAGGTATTTTTAGATCACTAAAGTAATCAGAAATAACATCATTTAATGTGAGTGAAGGTTGTGATTTATCTTTAATGTAACAATCAACAAATCTTCCTAATACTATTCCCTTAGCCTTACTGAATGCTTTAGCATGTTTTAATTGATAAAACATTCTATCAATTCTGTACGGTTCTTCTCCGATATCTTCAAATAGAAGGATTGAATTGTTAAAATTCGGTTGATAGTCTGTTCCCATTAAAGAAATTATAAGAGCTAGATTACCACCAATCAGACTTCCCTCACCTCTTCCTTTAGTGAGTGTGTAAAATTTTTCGTTGTCAGGGTTACTAATTTTGCCAATTTTTCTGCTTGATGTAATTGTTTTCCAAAAAACTTCTTCAGTAAAAGGATCAACTTTATCTGCAGCAAAATCAACAGCTACCATAGGTCCAGCAAATGTTACTAAACCAGTTTTTTTTAGAAATGCTAATTGTAATGCTGTAATATCGCTGTAACCAACAAATATTTTCGGATTCTTCTTTATTAAACCATAGTTTATACGATTCAGTAATCTCCCTGTCCCATATCCCCCTCTTACATTAAATATTGCTTTTACATCCTTATTCCTAAACATACTATGAAGATCTTCCAATCTTTCATCATCGGTACCAGCTAAATAACCATGAGTTTTTCCTACATTTTTACCAACTTCGACTCGATATCCTAGTTTTTCTAAATAATTAACACCCTTTTCTATTCTTTCTAGATCACTTGGGGAAGATGCTGGTGAAATAACACCAATTAAATCGCCTTTTTTCAGCCTTTTGGGTTTGATTACCTTCATAGAACTCTCATTTTGTAAAATATTGTGCTAAAATAGTAAATAATAATCCGATTTTCAATCTGCATTAAGCTTAAATTATTATAATTGTAACATTTGGAGTGGGTAATTAAAACTTGAGATACTTAATGAAGCGGTTTTTGTCGTTGAATCTACGGTTAGAACAAAAAAAAAATAAAAACACTATATGTATTTATTTCAATGTATTGAGAATTGTTAACTAACTCATATAATCTATTAATTGAGCAATTTTTTCCTTAAGATCTTTTCTATCTACAATAAGATCAACAAAACCATGATCCTCTAAAAATTCGGACCTTTGAAATCCTTCAGGAAGATCCCTCCCAATTGTTTCTTTAATAACTCTTGGTCCAGCAAAACCAATTAGGGCATTTGGTTCAGCAATATTAATATCCCCTAACATTGCATAACTTGCTGTTATCCCACCAGTAGTTGGATCAGTTAATAATGAGATGTAGGGTAAGTTGGCATCAGCTAATCTTGCTAATCTTGAACTTGTCTTCGCCATCTGCATAAGGGATAAGGCGGCTTCCATCATTCGTGCACCACCACTCTGAGAAATGATGATCATAGGAATTTTTTGCTCATACGCTTTATCAATTGCTCGTGCAATTTTTTCTCCAACTACAGATCCCATAGAACCACCGATAAATTTAAAATCCATACAAGCAAATGAAACTTTTTTACCTTCAATTTTACCTAATCCAGTACGAACTGCGTCATTCAGACCAGTTTTTTTAATTGTAGAATTTATTCTGTCACTATACTTTTTTGTATCTGAAAATTCCAAAGGATCGACAGAACGCATTTTTTTATTTATCTCTTTAAAACTTCCTTTATCCAATAAAATGGAAATATATTCATCACTTCCAATTCTAAAATGATAATTACATTTATGACAAACCCATTGATGCATTTCTAATTGTTTAATGTGAATTATCTCTTCACATTCTTTACATTTTACCCACTGACCGTCGGGAATTTCTCTTTTCTGGCTATTTGGTGATATATTTTCTTTAGATCTTGTAAAAAATCCCATTGTATACCTTATCCTTTAACGTTTACAAATAGTGTTAATACTAATCTTGGATTGATTGGATCATTTGATAAAATAGAAACGGTTCTCGACTTTTTACCTGCCATATTCGAAGTATCCAATTCAAGATGTAAATTCCCGGATTTCCCAGGTTCTATAAACTCATCACTCATTAAAGCTGCTGTACAGCCGCAAGATGCACTAACCTTTCTTATCTCTAAATTGCCCTTCCCATTGTTTTTTACAATTATATCAAGCTCTAAAACACTTCCCTCTTCCACAGTTCCAAAATCGTGATTCAGTTTTGAAAGAACAACTGCCGGTGCATTCTTTATTTCATCCGATTGCTCTTGACGATCTAATACTTTTGCAGTAGTAAGAATTTTAAATTTCTCGTTTGTTTTGTCATTTGTATAAATGGTAACGTAGTTCTTTCTTTTTCCTCTCTTATGAGTAGAGTTGAAAGTAACTTTCAGAATTGTAGATTCCCCGGGTTCAAGTTTATCTTCTTTCGGTTTTGCTACTGTACATCCGCATGATGCTTTAACTTTCATAATATTTAGTTCAGATGTACCTTCATTCGTTATATAAAATTCATGCGAAACAATTGCTCCTTCCACTATAGTACCAAAATCATATTCCTTTTCACTGACTGATATTTTCGGTCCAACAAATTGGGCAGAAATTGAATAAGAGACGAGAAAAATCACTAATAAGAATTTTATCAATTTCACTTTTTCACCTTCGCAATAAATTTTTTAAGATAATTTGGTTCTAAAAAATCGTGGTCATAAGTTACTAAATCCTTTCCAAAAATATAAGACCATTTTGCAACAGAGAATGCATTTGGAGACGAAATGATATCTTTCGAATTCTGTAATGAAGAATTACCAAATACTAAATCATTTTCGTGAATAGAATTTTTGAAATCTTCGGAATTCATCAATTTAACTTCTTCAAGTTGTTTATAATAGTCTTTCAATACTTCATATTTACCAACATACAACTCATTCATATTTGCTCGATTTGCAATAATAAATTGACTTCCAAACTTAACAGAATTGGATAATTGCATAGCTAATGCATCAAAGTTAGGAACAGGAAGCAATGGTACATCAGAGCCATAAGCTAATCCTTTTGCTACGGATAATCCAATGCGCAAACCAGTAAATGAGCCGGGTCCAATTGAAACAGCAATGTGACCAAGGTCAGTTAATTTCACACCAGAAGTTTCGATTAATGTCGAGATCATCTCCATCAGCTTTTCTGAATGAATATTTTTCTGCTGAAAATTAAATTCAATGAAATCATCCTCAGCTAACATTATTGCAGCGCTGCATAATTTTTCTGATGTTTCTATTGATAATATTGGTTTAAACATGTCTATTAATGGATCTATTTATATTTGTTTTATTTTTTCCTTGTGCTCTTTGTGAATTCTATTGTGATCTTAGTGGTTATTCCTTTAACCACAAGGAGCACTATGTATTTCAGAAATATACTGCGTTCACAAAGAGTATTAATCATTAAAAGGGATCTATTATAATCAGAGATTATTTACCAAATTTAATGATATTAAATTCCCGTTTGCTCTCACTTAAAAATTTAATTCTTACTTCATATCGGCTAGTCGGTAAAATGTCATGATACATATCAGACCATTCAATAAAAGTTATAGAATCCCTATCCATAATATAATCTTCAAAACCGAGATCGTAAAGTTCTTCAATCTTTTTAATTCTATAAAAATCGAAATGATTTACCTTTAGAGTTCCACTATAAACATTAACTATTGCAAATGTTGGACTATTTACATCTATACATTCAAATTCTGATGCAACATTTTTAACAAAAAAAGTTTTGCCTGTCCCTAGATCCCCTACCAATGAAATTACATCACCGGGCTTTATTATTTTTGCAAATTGTATCGCTAATTTAGCTGTTTCTGCTTCAGCAGTTGCTATTGTTTTTATTGGGAATTCCAATTATGTTAAACTCTCCATTGTAATAACAGGAAGAATCATTTCTTCCATAGATATACCACCATGCTGGAATGAATCTTTATAGTGTGCCAGATATTTGTGATAATCAGTTGGATAAACAAAATAGTAATCTTCTTTTGCAAAAATATAACTAATTGTAACACCACGTTTTGGTAATTTATATTCATTGGGATTCTTAACATAAATTGCATGTTTATCATCAGCTTTAAGATTACGACCAAACTTGAATCTAAGATTAGTAGATGCTTCCCTATCACCAAGTACTTTTGAACCTCTCAAAGTCCGTATACTTCCATGATCAGTAGTTACTATTACTTTAGCTCCTTTCATTTTTGATATTACTTTAAACATTCCGAGCAAAGAGGAGTGCATAAACCAACTGTTTGTAAGTGATCTGTAAGCAGCCTCATCCGGTGCAATTTCCTTAAGAATATCTGAGTCAGAGCGACCATGAGCAATCATGTCCAAGAAATTAACAACAACAGCCATCAAATGTGTTCGCTGATGTGAGGCAATATTCTGTTCAAAGCTCCTTCCAACTTCAGGATCAATGATCTTCATATATTTTATATCATTTTTTAAAGTGACATTTTTACGCTGAACTAATTTCTGAAGTAATTCCTTCTCATGTTTGTTCATACTTTTTTCATCATCGTTCCCAGTATGCCAAAGATCAGGGTAATAGCGTTCAATCTCTGAGGGAAACAATCCGGCAAACAATGAATTTCTAGAATAAGGTGTTGCTGTCGGAAGGATAGAATAATAATACTCTTTGTTAATTTTAAATAAATCAGCAAGATGCTTTTCCATCACCATCCATTGATCTAATCTCAAACAATCAATTACAAAGAAGAAGACAGGTCCCGTTGACTCCTTAACCTTCGGAATAACATAATCTGATACAATCTCGGTGCTTAGTTTTGGAGTGTTTGGATCACCAACATTATTAATCCAATTTTTATAATTTCGTTCAACAAACTTTCCAAATTCTTTATTTGCTTCTTTTCTTTGTTCATCTAATGTTTGACGTAGATCGATTTCAGGATGTTCATCAAGTTCTAAATCCCAGTTAACTAACTTTAGATAAATTTCTTTCCAATCTTCATAATTGAGATCTTGAGCTAAGGATTGACTTATTTGGGCAAAGTCTTTTAGATAATCCTGCTGAACATACTGTCCGGAAATCTTTTTCCCTTCAAGTAGTCTTTTACAGACCATTAACATTTGTGAAGGGACAACTGGTTTAATAAGGTAATCACTTATCTTTTGACCAATAGCATCATTCATTAAACTTTCTTCTTCACTTTTTGTGACCATTACAACAGGAATATTAGGATCAATCTCTTTTATTTTTGCTAGAGTTTCTAATCCTCCCATCCCAGGCATCATCTCATCGAGGAAGATCAATGAGAATTCCTTTTGCTCAACCAAATTTATTGCATCCTCTCCATTTGTAACTGTCTCAACTTCGTAACCTTTCTCAGTTAAAAAAATCACATGCGATTTTAGCATTTCAATCTGATCGTCAACCCATAATATCTTATGTATTCCCATCTCTTTCCTTTAATATTAAAATATAATTATAGTAATAAATATTTAATTACTGAATTGAAATATGAACATCCAATCCTGCTTCATTTGTAGTTGTGGCAGGAATACGTGATGCTCCTTCCGGTTGAACCGAAGACCTGCGATAAAATACTGAAAGCGTAACCCTTGAGCTCATTACATACCTAACACGCGGTTCTATTGTTGTTCTTGTATTGCCATCTTTCGGTTTGCCTTCTTCAGTAAATGAATCTCCCATATCAAAGATCGTAACAGCATTTCTACCCATTGTATATGCTATTGAAATCTCTATATCATTCTTCAATGAAAGACCAAATAACGGAAGTTCAAATCCTGATTTAGCAAAACTGAAGGCAAAGTTTATATCTCGTGATAATGTTTGAGTTGTTGATTTTGTTGCAATTCCTAAATCGAAATTAGATTTTGTCGAATACTTTACAGTCCCCTTTATATTACCGCCCCAAAGTTCAGCAAATGTTAAATTTAGACCAACAAGAGGTGCAAAACCATAACTCACTTTTTGAGTCTGAACTTCCTCTATACCATTTGTATTGATCTTCCATCCTTCCATGTATGTTGATGTGTATGCATGGTTAAGAGAAGCTCTCTTAAAAAAGTTTTCAAATATGGGAAGTTTTTCAAGACCTGACCAATTGATCCGCCAATTAGGTCTTGGGATATATTGTGCAATCCCATTGAAAAATGGTATATTTGCTAATAGCGGAATAGACTCCATACCTGTAACAAATGCATCTGAAAGACTTCTACTCTGGTCATCTGCATTTGGATCATAAAGTTCATTTACTTTACTAACGGATGCTCCAACAATTGGAAGACTCATGAAAGATCGGTTAATATTTCCAGAAACATTTCTGTTTGTGATAATATGCTCACCAGAAAGTGAATCAACATATAACGAAATAGATTCATTATATCCCCATCCAACATTCCAGTTAACATCTATATCTGCTCCCTCCCAAAGAGGTCTGCTTGTTTTAATAGTAAAATTATTTTTCTGAGAAAAATTATTGGATAATGTCCCACCTATTGCACGAGGACCTGGATCAGACGATAATCCCAATTGATACAAGCGAGATGGACCATTCATTAGATCTTGAGCGCCTCCCCAGAAATTCCCAAAACCTGTTCTTTCCGATAACATTCCACTGTTACCCATTGAATTGTTTTGGCTAAAGTTAAATGAGAATTGATCGTAATCAAACAAGACATATTGAATCGAATTCAGCATCACTCCAAGAATATTATTGAAAATTGATGGTTTATTCGCTGCAGCCAAACTATCCGTAGTGGAATTTGCAGCTTTATTGGCCTCATCATCCTCTTTGATCTGCTTATCAACGTTACGTCCCTGACCTCTCTTAGGCTTACTTCTTGATCGTGGTTTTTCCAACGATTGTTTTGAATCTCCTCCAAATAATTTGAAGACAGGATCCATAATAGATTTTACCTTAACTGTTAGGCTACTATTAATTCTATTACTCCAACCAACACTTCTACCTAATCTTGGTTGAGCAAAATTATTTCTCCAGTTATAGGATATACTGTAACTAGCAGTCAATGTTAAAAATTTATCTAAACTCAATAGAGAAGGCATTTTCGGTTTACTATTCAGAGAAATACTTTGTCCATAATTATTATCTTTTCCAAACATATGTCCGTTAAATATATCATTCCAAACATCTTTCTCTTGTCTTGGATTTTCAAATTCATCAGTTAATAGATACGCTAATGATGATGCTACATTTAAAGTATATGAGGTAGATAGGTTTAGAAATCCACCATTAGTCAATTGCCAATTAAAACTTGCGTTTCTTGATGAGTTAAAATCTCTTCTAATATTCGGGGCAACTTCAGCATTACGTGATTGACTGTATGAGTAATTTCTCTTAGCTGTAATACCTGCATCAAATTTCTGAGGTGTGTAATATAATTTAAAATTTCTATAGTCAGAAAATAATTGAAAGATCCAACCGATGATGGGAATATTTGCAGGATAAATAAAATTCTCTTTGCTAAAACTAACTGAATATTTACCACTTGCATTCCATAACCAGCTGTTGGATGCTTTCACTGATGGACTTCGCGCTTCTGAGCTATTATAATTATAGCTAAATACTAATCCATTAAAAGTATCATCTATATACCATTTTTTAGATGGAATTTTTAATTTTATATTAGAAACAGACCATGTATCAGAGACATTAATGGTATGCGTTTCTTCTCTTAAACTATCAGGATTACTTGATGCTGCCGCTGCTTTTTCAACAAGGATATCTGTTTGAGGTTTATAGAGAGGTTTGGACTGAGATTCTGTATGTGAATAATTTACCTTCAGATTACTACCAGGTAAATTGACAGGGAGCATTTTAATAATATCTAAACTACTCGAAACACCCCAACTTCTTGAATCAACTCTGCTACCAAATTGATTTCCTAATTTATGGAAATACGGATCAGTTTGCCTATAGTTAGCACTAACACTAAGAAGATCTGCAAAATTTAATGATGAAGAACCACTAAATGCATAACCAGGCGTATCATTAGCTCCGAGAACCCTTAACTCGTTCACCCAAAGTCTGCCGGAAACTGATTGCATTGGATCACCTTTTTCTTTCGGATTATCTATCCCAAAAGCGAAAGAGGTCACCTTTGTTAAACTTGGATTCCCTCTTATTCCATAGTAGTGTTCTGGTTTACCCGGGACGGGTATTCTGTATACTGATGTCAATGAATCAACTGGTCGTAACTCTTTAATTGCAGTTAATTCATCAAAATTAATAGATATTTCATGCCATCTGGGTCTGACAGGACGAATGTATTCGTAGTAATTTGTACTGTCAGAACCAAAACGGAAGTACATATCGGTTGCGTAGTCGTTTGGATTTTCAGGATCATAGTAGGATATCGAACCTAATGAGCTATCCAGATCACCATGAACAAAAAGTTTCATTTTGGAATAATTGAATACATCCATTCCTTTAATAAGATACTTAACGACTTCTCGATGCTCTCCATCTTCTAAATTATTAATAATTAGGTCAAGGGATTGTTCATTTTTTAAAATGTTCTCTTCAATCTGTGTCCTATCTCTCTCTCTAGCCAAACCCTTCGGAGAATAGTAATCCGGATTCTCTTCAATACTAACATTAGAAACGGTCAGAACTGAATCATCTTCAGTTACTCTTGGAGGAGCAATTACTTTCTGCCACTGATTACCCACTAAGTTAAATTCAGTAATCTGAAAGTGGATCTCCTCGTCAACTCCAGTAACCCAAAGCCTAATAAATTCAACTAAGGCAAAAGTTGGACTCCCAATTTTCTCCGCAAAATCTTTAAGGGGTATTTTAAATTGATACCATGTAGATTTTTTACCAATTAAATCTGGGTTTCCTCTCTTAATAATTGCACCACCACCAGAAACAAAAGGATTAGCTAATTTACTTGTATCAAGAGGAATATCATATCTGAAATAGCTATCTGTCTTATCCAGATTGTTATTTCCGTTTAGATCTTCACTATCAGGAAATTTTCCAATATCTGAAAGTGCAGCATTCCCTTCTGTACCATTAACTGAGTAGAAATCATCGTAATAAATTACTCCTGAATTATTTTGTCTAAGTCTAAAATTATCTCCTGCAGGGTCCTTGTTATTAGCAGCGTCATAACCCGGCTCTTGTGAACTACGAATTCCATCGATACCAGTATCCTCTCCTTCATCCACAATACTGTTAAAGTTCTTATCCTCCGAATCAAATTCATTATTTGGAATTACGTCTTCACTGATCATCCCAAGATCAATTTTAAGCTTTGCATCTTCAGGAACATTTTTAATATTTATCCAAAATTCTATTGCTTCAATTTTTTCTTCTATTAGGTTATTTGCACTGGAAGATAATCCTTTCATCATTCCACCCCACATTTTTGTAGGATCACTTTGATCAGGTTCATAATTATACATTCCTCTGTCATCCGGACGGAATATATAATCCATAACAGTAACATCACGGTCTTTTTGAGGCACATCTTTCTCCGGCCATATTTGATCAGTAGTTACATTAGATGGTAGTATATTGAACCAAAAACTTTTCCCTTTGTAATCCATTTGATCTTCTTTTGGTAAATCACCAATATCTGGCAGATTATTTGGGATACTTGCATCTTTCCATGTTGTGTAACTTATCCCAATTGGGATTGTACGCTTAGATCCCTCAAAATCATCTATATATGCTATACTTTCCCCATTATCAGAAGCAATTGTACTCTTCTTGGTATTAGGATCGGGACTCATATATGCTGCTTCACCCTTTAATGTAAATGTGGACTTCGTACTTGTTGAGATAACCTTATCAAGCGCGGCTGTTATGAAAGGAAGATCAGCACTAGTGCCAAAGTCAACACCATAAATTGAGTTATTGAGTGGTTCCTCTCCAATTCTTACTTTATCGCTAAGAGACTTTTGATTTAAGTTTAAGAAAGAGAATCCTAGATTTGTTTTTTTGCTGAACTCATAAATTCCCCTAAAACCTAATAATGTTTTTGAAGCAAGTTGGAAAAGATCATTTTGCTCATAAGTAATACTCAATTTTGCGCCTGGGACTAGAGCAGCTTCGTTTCTAATAGAAATTTGTCCTATATTATAATCTACTGAATAATCAACCCCTGCTTTTAATTCGCGGCCATCAAGTGTAACTCTAACAGAATTTTCAACAACATTAAAACCGATTTGAAAAGTTGAGGATGTTGCTGCCGAATATGATCCTTTAATTCGAAACTTATCTTTTGTTCTATCTTCCCGAGCAAATGTTTTTGTTTTATTATACACATTTTGATATGCAATTGTATCTGGTAAAGCAGCAGGAAGATCTTCCCCAAAAGGTTGCAGAACTGGAAAAATAATTTCACCGGTTTCCGGCATAATTGTTTTTTGCATAAAATCGAAAGCACCATCAGGTTTTGGATTTTTACTATCATCATAAAAATCAAATCCAAAATTTTCTAATAGTTTTACACCATTATAATCGTTTCTTGGCTCTTGACCAGCTATTTCATAATAAATATCAAGTTTAAATTCCTCTTCATTTATTTCCCGACCACCAAGCGGATAAATGTTTCTCAATTTTAAATTCCATGCTGGGCTTTCTGGTGTAAGTTCATGATCTGGTTTAATAAGTTTTAACACTGCAACTGCTGAATCTTCTAAATTAGTAATAAATTCTCCATATTGCAGATTTACTCCTCCCTCACCCTCAATTCTATAAGCTACTGCAATACCATCACTTTTCTGAATATTTGTTTTAAAACTTATATACCCAGTATATGGATTATAGACATAGTCAATACCATCAACAAGAGGTTCAAAATAATTATTGATTATACTTCGTCCTGCCTCTGATGTTAATGAAGCATCTTTATAACTTGGATCTATACTGTTACCTACTGGAATGGAGGGAAGATCAATGAAGGCGTTTACTTTTCTTTGTTTGTCCGTTTCTACATAGCTTCCTGAAGCGGTTCTCCAAACTTCAAGTTCTTTAACAAAATATTTTCGTGAGGAATCGGTTTCTATTGCAGTTGCATTTCCGTAATAATTATTAAAGAAATTATGTTGTTCATCAGTATTGGCATATACTGCATCGAGAAAGTAATGATTATCGGAATAATTAGCAGCACTTATCTCAAATTCTTGTTTTTTACTACCGCCGGAAACTGAAACTTCTTTTATTTCGCCTTTCTTTTGTGAAGCTAAAGCTGTAAGTGTAAATGGTCCAAACTGGAATTTAGCTTTCACACCGAAGAGTGCTTCACTACCTCCAATTAACGGAGAGGTTTGTAATGAAACATTTCCGGCTTCAATACTTTGAATTATCTCGTCGTCGTAACCTTTGTATGAAAGTCTTAGCTGATTTTCATATTCAAAAGTACGTTCAGTGTTCCAGTCAGCGTTGATTGTTAACTTATCTCCAATGCTTCCGTTAACACTAATTTGTACTTGCTGACTAAAATCCGGTTCATTCCTAGTGTTTCCTAGTCTTGAAACAGTTTGCCCTTCGGTAGTTTCATTTCGCCATGCCCCATGTATATCTACGGCACCATTGATTTTAAGACTAATTTTAGGAGGCCCAAAAATACTTAAAAATGAAGCACTTGGTAATGGAATATCGATATTTGTAATATCTGTGAGAAGTTTTCCAAGGTCCTTTTTACCCCCAACTAGTTCATACTTTCTTCCCAGATTATCAATGCCCTGTTTATTAACTGCATCAATCATTTTATCGATGTAATCACTTAAAGGCATTTTAAGGGCAACTTTTGTATCCTGCCCAGCAATTTTTTCCTTGATCAAGACAAATTGTCCAGTTGAATCTAATTCCACGCTCCGCTGAATATGTTGTTTAGAGGGATAAATAAATAAATTTGATTTATATCCTTCTGAAACATTTGTGCTGTAATTGTCTGGTTGATCATAATGGAAATACTTCAAACGTGCAGTAGAATCAAGAGCCATTGAATCAATAGCAACAACTGAGTCTGCTAAAAGAGAATCACTTAAAAGAGAATCAGAACTATTCAATAAAGCATTTGAAATTGAATCAGTAGTATCGGATAAGAAAAAAAGATTGAGCTGATCTGAAGAGGAGATTTCATTTTCTAAATAGTTACTACTATTATCTGACAAGGTATAATCCACCTGTTCGCCATTTATATCATGACGTCCAGAATTACTGTAACTTCGTCCAGTGAAACCTAAAGATGCGGAGATAGAGACAATTAAAAGAAGGAGAAAAAAACCTTCCTTGCTATTCTGCATCAGTTTTGATTTTCTACCGTAAATCGAATTACCTACAGATTATTTATTAAAATCCAATTAAGGTAGAATTGTTATCTATAGTCCTCCATTAACTATTAAAACTGATCCTAAAAATTATCCAAATAGAGCATGAATTTCAATTGTTTTTACATAGGGATTTATAATTACACTTTCCTATATAATATCATTTAAATGTGTTTTTACATCAATAACGTCAACTATTTGCTCATTATTAACAATTACAGCGCTCAGTTTATTACCAACATAAGCACCAGTATCAATATAAACCGCATTTGCTTCCTCATCAAGAATTATTTCTTGATGCTTCGTATGTCCTATTATTTGCAATTTCCCAATATTCAAGGCTTTCTCTCTCAACCAGAGAACTCCTCTATCTGTGCGAAAATCCTTATTTATATATTCAATAAGTGATGTATAATCATTCTGAAAATCTGGGACTAAGGATTTTTCATATTCTTTAGCTATTCCAGCATGAGTGATAAAACAATCTGGAGTATCAAAATAGAGAGGGGCACTTTTAATGAACTCAATATGCTCGAATACTTTTTCCCCATGATCTTCATACGATTCTAAGGTTGCTTCACTTCCATTAAATACCCACGATCTTGCAAAAACACTTGATGGCTCTTTGAAAAAATAATAAAACATATATTCATGATTGCCGGGAGTAAAAAGTATTTTATTTTCAATTATAAATTCCATCACTTCAAAACTTTTATTACCTCTATCAATTAAATCACCAACTGAATAGATAGTTATATCTGGATATTTTTTCTTGATCTGGTCATACAATTCTACCAAAGTAAAATAGCAGCCATGAATATCTCCAATTACAGCTATCATAAAATCACATTATAAGTTTCTTTTGCAAATTCTGTTAATTCATCTCGAAATTTTGGATGAGAAATTTTAATCAATTCAATTGTTCTTTCTTTAATAGATTTGCCCCACAATTGAGCTATTCCATATTCTGTCACAACATAATGAACATCACCCCTGGATGTTACGACTCCTGCTCCTGGTTTCAATGTTGGAACAATTCGAGAAATTTTTCCATCCTTAGTTGTTGATGGCAAAGCTATAATTGGCTTACCACCGCTTGAATAGGCTGCTCCTCTAATAAAATCAACCTGACCGCCAATACCACTAAAAAGTTTTGTTCCAATTGAATCTGCACAAACTTGACCAGTTAGATCGACCTCAATTGCGGAATTTATTGCTACCATTTTATCATTCTTCGCAATAATAAATGGATCATTCACATATTCTTGTGGATGAAATTCAAATACCGGATTATTATCTATATAATCATATGCTCTTTTTGTCCCTAATACAAATCCAGCTATAATTTTTCCTTGATGAAGTGTTTTCTGATCACCAGTAATTATTCCCTCTTCAACAAGTTCAATCATTCCGTCCGAAAACATTTCGGTATGTACACCAAGATCATTCTTATCTCGAAGGTATTTCATTACATTATCGGGGATTGCCCCAATACCCATTTGCAGAGTCGATCCATCCTCAATTAGTTCAGCAACATTTTTTCCAATATTATCATATATATCAATGACTTCCTGAGTCGCATTTGGATCAACTTGAGGGAGTTCCAAAAGAGGTTCATCATACTCAACAATATGATCAATTTTATTTATGTGAATAAAACTATTACCAAGACCTCTAGGCATTTCAGGGTTGACTTGTGCAATAACTATCTTCGCTTTATCAGTTGGTGTTTTAATATTGCCGACATCAATACCATAACTGCAGAATCCGTGCTCGTCTGGTGGAGAAACATTAATAAGGGATACATCAACAGGTAAAATTTTATTTTTAAATAGAAGAGTTACTTCTGATAAAAAAATCGGGATAAAATCAGCACGCCCTTCATTAACAGCTTTTCTTGAGTTAGCTCCAATAAAAAATGCTCTATGTCTAAAATGTTTTTCCATACCTGGCTTTAAGTATGGTACATCTCCCACTATTAAGATGTGGTATAGTTTCACTCCGAACAGTTCTTCTTTTCTTCTGACCATTGCTCTTAATAATTCCATAGGAGCACCACAGCCAGGCTGAACTACAATACTATCTTCCGACTTAATAAACTTAACAGCTTCATCAGAAGTAATTAATTTTTCTTTATACTTATCCATCCACGAAGGCTGCTTAACCATTTTAACTTTCATTTCATCGATCGTCATAGTTTAGCACTTAATTAGTTGAAAAAATATGCAGGCGTCTATACTCTAGATTAAAAGCATCTGCTACAGTTTTATTTGAACAATAGCCGTTATAAGTGCAAATACCTTTTGAGAAATCGGCATCGCCTAATACAGCATTAGATAATCCGTTGTTTGCAATTTCAAGTATATATTCAATTGATGCATTTGTTAATCCATATGAAGCTGTTCTTGGAACCATTGCTGGAATATTTGGCACACAGAAATGTATAACATCGTGCTCAATATATACAGGGTTTGATAATGTTGTTGGTCTGCTTGTTTCAACACATCCACCACGATCAATAGAAAGATCAACTATTACAGCACCTTTCTTCATTGATTTAACCATTTCTTCCGTTACGATGTGAGGAACTTTTTCCCCTTTAAATTGAACTGCTCCAATAAATAAATCAGCAAATTTTACTCCTCGATCAATAGTATAAGGATTAGCAACAACTGTTGTAATATTCTTTCCAAGAATATTTTCTATCCTTTTCAATCTCCTCATGTCTCTATCAAGAACTATCACTTGAGCACCTCTGCCAATAACTGATCGCGCAGCGTTCAAACCAACAACTCCAGCACCTAGAATAACTACAGCAGCCGGCGCAACTCCTGTTATTCCACCAAGAAGTATTCCCCTACCATGCTGACAATCACTACTCATATATTTTTCACCGATCTGTACAGAAAGCTGTCCTGCAATCTCACTCATAGATTGAAGAACTGGTAATTCCTCATTTTTCTCAATTAGTTCATAGGAAATAGCAGTGATTTTTTTATCAATAATCTTTTCTATGATGTTCTTTTTCCCAACAGCAAAATTATGAAAAGCAATAACTATCTGATGCTCTTCAAGTAGTTCAATTTCTTCTTCAGCTAATGGGGAAACTTGTGCAATCAACTCCGATCTTTGATATACTTCCTCTTTACTATAAACTATTGTAGCACCAGATTTAACATATTCCTCATCACTGAAATGACTCCCATCCCCAGCACCAGTTTCTATATAGACAGTTTGACCAGATTTACTCAATGTATCTACTCCAGCCGGAGCAATAGATACTCTTTTTTCCTCATGATGAGTTTCTTTTGGAATTCCTATTCTCATTGTAAATACTCTATTCTATTTATTAAATCCATCATAAACAATGCCAGCAAATACTTTTTTAATACCAAATTAATAGTGAAAATAAACATTTATAATAATAACTAGCCGAATAATAATTTCACAATAAACACTGCTCCTAGAATGCCAGCTACATCAGCCATAAGACCAGCTGCTAAAGCATGTCTCGAATTTCTTATATTAACAGATCCAAAATATACAGCCAGAACATAAAAAGTTGTTTCAGTACTCCCAAAAAATGTGGAAACCAAAATCCCAATAAAAGAATCTGGCCCGTGTACTGAAATAATTTCAGCCATTATTCCTAGAGATCCACTTCCGGAAAGTGGACGCATAATAGCCATGGGTAAAGCTTCAGCCGGCATACCAATAAAATCTGTTACAGGTGTCAGCATAGTGATCAAAATCTCCATTCCTCCACCGGCTCTGAAAATTCCAATTGCAACCAACATTGCTACTAGGTAAGGAATAATTCTTACAGCTACATCAAATCCTTCTTTTGCTCCTTCAACAAATATTTCATAAACCTTAACTTTTTTCAAAGCACCATAACCGATGAATAAAAAGATTAAACCTGGTATCGCCAAGATTGAGATCATAGTAATTATAGATCTAAAAAATTCAGGATTAATAAAACTTAAAAGCGAAAACATTTTACTGAGTAGACCTGTTAAACTTAGAATTACAACAATTGTAGCAATTGATAATAAAGTTATGAATCCTCTTTTATAGGAATGTAGCCAATTACCAAATTCACCCTTTTTGATCGGAAATTTTTCAAGTATCTTTGTTGCAGTAATACCAACAGTAGTAGCACAAATGGCTCCAAATATTGCAGTTCCAATAATGATTGCTGGATTGCTGCTACCAGAAGCAGCTCTAATAGCAATAGCAGTAACAGGAATTAAAGTTAGTCCAGCTGTATTTACTGCAAGAAAAGTAACCATAGCATTAGTAGCAGTACCTTTATTTTCATTTAATTCGTCAAGTTCCTCCATCGCTTTTAGTCCAAATGGAGTAGCTGCATTTCCCAATCCTAACATATTTGCAGCAATATTCATAATCATCGAACCCATTGCCGGATGATCTGAAGGTACATCCGGGAATAGGAATTTTGTTATTGGTCTAACTGCTCTAGCAATAATTTTAATAAGCCCAGCATCTTCGGCAACCCTCATTACTCCGAGCCAGAGCGCCATAATACCAATTAAACCAATAGCAATATTTACTGCAATCCCGGCATAGTCTAGAGCTGAATTCGTTACATCTTTCATTTTAGCAAAGGCGATTTCTTCAAGGATTATTGTTGCTGAAAAGTTCGTTGCATTTAGTCTTTTTACAACGTTTAGATTTCCAGTCAAATCATCCTCTTTACCTGAAATCTTTGCCATATAAGTCCATATTTCTGGACTCGAATCATCTACTTTAAAAAATACAATAATCTTATCTTCATCTTTATTAAAAGTGACTTTAGCTGGTACATCAATTTTCCCTTCAAAATCAGAATTGTAAAAGTTATTATAAACACTTTCTTCAACCGATAATATACCATCATATGATCCACTCTGATCAACTGCAATTGAATCATCAAATTTAATTTCTACAGGAAGTTGATCACCATTACGAAACTTATTATCGCTTTGATCCATAACATCGGTTGTTAAAGCAGTTCCAATACCAAGAACCAAGAGAGCAAGCCAGACATAATTCAGCATAGTACTCCTCATCATATTAATAGATTTGAGGGTATAACTTAAAAATTATTACTGAATAATTAAACTTTCTTATTAAATTTAAAGTAAACGAATTGAATAATTATAATGAATGTATTAAGAATTGGTTTAGTTCAATATTCTCCTGAATGGGAAAATCCAGAGTTATCGATCAGAAAGCTTGAGTCCATGATAAACTCAATTGATTTAGAAGATACTGATCTGTTGATATTTCCAGAAATGTCTCTAACCGGTTTTACCATGAGATCAAAAGAATTTGCTGAAGAATTGGATAGTATTTCTTTCAGATATTTCATGGAGCTTTCCAAAAAATTGAAGGTAGATATTTTTGCCGGATTAATTGAATATTATGATGAAAAAATATTTAATTCCTTAATTCACTTTGATAGCAAAGGACTTATTCGTGTTAGATATCATAAAATCCATCCTTTTACAAACACAGGTGAACATGAGAGTTTCACTTCAGGTAATTCTATAATCACTACAAAAATTGGTAAAGTAATTTTTGGATTATCAATTTGTTATGATCTTAGATTTCCAGAATTATTTAGAGAATATGCTAAAACAGAAGTAGATATACTTTGCAATGTCGCAAATTGGCCTGTTGATAGGATAAATCACTGGGATAAACTGTTACAAGCAAGAGCAATAGAAAACCTATCCTATTTTATTGGAGTTAATCGGGTAGGCAGCGATCCAAAATTCTCTTATAACGGTCATAGTGCTGTTGTTGATCCTATGGGAAATATTATAATAACATCCGAGGAAGAAAAAATAATTTTCACAACAATTGACATCGACAATGTAAAAAAGACAAGAGAGTCACTACCCTTCTTAAAAGATATCAAATTGATTTAATTTTACATTTAACTTCTCAAAATCGACCTCACCATAACTGAAGAGAGTTCCGTCAACGATTAATGCTGGTACAATTGAAACGTTTTCAAACTGAGTTTTTCTATTCAAATTTATCTCAAGTTGAATATCACTCCTTTGAGATGTATAAACTAATAGTTCTTTCTCAATTCGTTTACACATTTCACAATCTTTAGCAATTATTAAATCTAATTTTTTCTTCATATCTGAGTGGAAAAATAGTAAGGGTCAAATCAAGAAAATGTCGTACTAATGACAAACAGATATTATAGAGCCATTTTTTGTAAAGAATTTTTGTCTTTAATAATAAGTTTCCTTCGGTCAAAATCTATCAATCCATCTTCACGGAGTTTAGTTAAGATAGAATTCACAGTCTGTCGCGAACATGCAGTTAGTGAGGCAATATCCTGATGTTTAAGAAATGGTTTAATAAATATTTCATCACCAATCCTCTTTCCTTGATCTTCAGCCAAATTTATGAGAAAAGAAACTACACGCTGATAAGCATCTTTAAATACTAATCCTTCAATCCTTTCAGTATATTTTCTCATCCTAAATCCGATCAGCTTAGTAAGTTTAAGATTGAGTGAAGGATTCTTCTCAATGAAGTCTCTAAAATCATTTTTACTTATTGCACAGATAAGAGACTCATCCATTGTTATCGCATAATCAGTTCTCTGAGAATCCTCAACAATTGACATCTCTCCAAAAACATCACCTGGATTTATTAAGGCAATTATCATCTCTTTCCCATCAGGAGATGTTCTTGTTAATTTAACTCTACCCTTTTTTAAAAAGAAAATAGAATTTGAAGGATCCTGTGCAAAATAGATTGGTTGTGATTTTGGAACATCTTGCATAGTTGTAATAGTATTTAACCGTTCCATATTGCTCTGATCGAGTCCCTCAAATAAATTGAAATTTTCTAAATACCATAACTTTGATTTATCTGCCATTTTCTTTCCATCGCTATTGAATAATAATTTTGCTTAAAGATACAACCAATTTAAATTCATTTCAATTTACGCAACCTTTTTTTATAAATTGTCAGCTATTTGACAATTTCATAATTAGATAATTATGAAACTTAAAAAGAAGGAAATGAAATACTTTCAATATTTTAGTTTCATTTTAATTATGAGCATAATAACTTAATATTAATACTTATATTTGTTCGTCAAATTTTGCAATTATTTGAAAGTGAAAATTTCTGGTGAATAAATTAGCTCCCTTATTTGTAATTGCTGCCGCCTCTCTTTGGGGTATTGATTCTATTGTACTTCGACCACATCTTTATACATTACCTGTTCCATTAGTGGTATTTATTGAAAGTATAATCGTTGCTGTTCTACTTTTACCAATTCTTTTTAAAAAGTTCAGTGATCTACGAAATCTAAAAACAAAGGATCTTCTGGCATTTCTAGGAGTTGCAATTTTTGGTGGCGCAATCGGTACGATGGCAATAACAAAAGCTCTTTTTTACGTAAACTATGTGAATTTATCTGTTGTCGTATTAATGCAAAAATTGCAACCGGTCTTTGCTTTAATATTGGCGGCAATATTATTGAAAGAAAAGTTACCAATTCAGTTTTTCATTTGGGCTGGATTATCTGTTTTCGGTGCATTTTTTATGACTTTTGGAATGAATATTCCAAATTTGGACACTGGTGATAAAACATTTATCGCTGCACTTTTCGCTTTATTAGCTGCCTTTAGTTTTGGCTTTTCTACGGTGCTCAGCAAAAGAGCTCTCCGTAATGTAACTTATGAACTCGGAACTTACTTAAGGTTTATTATATCAGCATTCCTAATGTTTATTGTTGTTGGTATCTCGGGTGATCTTTCATCAATAAGAGATGTATCAAACATACAATGGTATATCTTTTTGATAATTGCATTTACATCTGGAGGTTTGGCTATTTTTCTTTATTACTATGGATTAAAGCGAATCACTGCCTCGGTAGCAACAATAGCAGAATTATCATTTCCACTAACTGCGATTCTTTTAGAGTATCTGCTTCATGATAATATTCTTGATTGGCTTCAATGGTTGGGAGCAATATTATTGATTTACAGTATTATCCAAGTCTCGAAGATCAATTTTAAAAATAGATAAAGATTTAGGATTACTCTTCCTCTAACAAAATTGTTATTCCATATCTTTCTTTATCATCTGGCGGTGTCATATTCCAGTCAATATAAGAATGTGAATCATCCGATTTATAATAAACTTTATATTCTCCGGAAGGTAGTGAGATAACATCATTAAAAATTCTATTCTTCTTTGCTCCTCCAGCATGATAGGTTTTTTTTAATTTCATTTCCCACACTACTTTTCCATCAGTTGTTTCAATCCAACTGTAATCAAACATTTCATTATTTCCACCTTCACCAAGAGAGATAATACGAATATTTGAACTTTCTTCTAAATGAAAATTCTCACTCCTCAACTCATCATTCTCTACTTGAATAATTTCAATTATCAGATTTTTATTCATGTAGCCTTTATCATCAAACAACTCAACATATTCATAATCAGCTGGATCTTCAGTCCAAATTTTTAAACCCCAATCATCAGCTTGATATGGTGGTGCATCATTCCAATTCATGAACGAATGGCTATCATCAGTTACATAATAAGCAATATAAGTACCTTTTTTAAGATAGATCGTTTCATCAACTATACGATTTTTATAAGATCCCCCAGCATAATCGGTATTACGTGCTCGCATTTTCCAAACAGTTTCACGAGTATCGGCATTAATAATCCATCCATAATCTGCCATTTCATTTATTCCCTCTCCAATAGCTTTTACTCTAACTTTTAATTTTTTCGAAATAGAAAATCCTTGAGAAAGGAGCTGATCATTCTGGGCTTTTGAGAGATCTACAACTGGATTATTCACATCTGCTTCAATAAATGGAATCACATTTTCTTTACCCTTATCATTAGCCGCAAAAATCGTAATTCCCCAATATTGTGGATCACTAGGGGGAATTGCATTCCATTCATCGAATGAGTGAGAGTCATCTGAAATGTAAGTTACATAATAACTCCCTTTAGGCAACGTTAAGTTAGCTTGAACCTTTATGTTTTTTCTACAACCCCCACCTTTTTCTGCATCGTTTGTATTAAACATCCACACACGTTTGTTTTTATTAACATCGTAGATATAACCGAAGTCATAAAATTGTTTATTAATTCCTTCCCCCACGCCATATACAATTATTTCAGTAGAATTTAATAATGAAAATTTCTTTACAATATTTTCATAATCACCTACTCGAGTTATAGCAGCAATAGCATTTTTATTTCTTTCATTAACAACTTCTTCCGGATCAACAATAGTAAACTTTTCGGTACCGGTTACTGCAATAAAAAAATTATCTCTAAATTCACCTATATATTCTTTCTTCTTCTTAAAAACATTACCTAAAAAATTTTCCAATCCGTTAAACTTAAATTCATCATAATCATGACCAGCAGCAAAATAGACTTCATAATTTCCTTCAGATAATTCAAGTTCTCTATTTACGACAAACTCACCAACTTCCTTTTCATAATCCTCACATGTTGATGTTCTCCATACTAACTTTCTACTATCTGTTTTAATTATCCATGCATAATAATTTAAATAACTCTGCCATTGATCAAACGACGCGGCAAGACCGTCGATCTCAATCTTTGATTTTTCAGAAAGATAGAATGCACCCATATCAATCTGACCAGGAAGAACATTTCCTACCTTTAATGACTGAATCTGAGCACTAGTAACAAAAGAAAAAACCAAGACTACAATTACTGTAAATAATAAAATATTTTGACGATCAGACATCTTATATCCATTGTTGTGTTTTACCAGTTTTTTAGACGTAAAACTCCTTAATGAGTTCAGTATTAATTATTATTTTAATTTACATTTTGACATTAAAAGTTGTTTAATTTTAATTACTTATTCAAATATTGATTAGTTAATGGTAAAAAAATTATCAAAATTAGATTATCTACCCCTAAGTTGGATATATTCTCAAGAAAATAATATAGAAAAACATGTAAAATTGTGGAAATCTACCTACTGGTTATACTCAGGGGAAATAGCAAATATTTCATCTTTTCATAAAGTGCTTAATAATTTTTATTCTCATCCCAAAACAGAACTAGTTATAAGGGGTTGCAATAAAATTGTCTCAAAGCAATTGATGAAACTTAATTTCAGTTCAATTATAATTGGGAAAGAGGCGATTATTGAATTAAATCAGAATCCATTTACAAAAAAATCCTTGAAGGAATTGGTAAAAAGGGGGTTGAAATTTGGACACGTAGAAGAGGTTCAATACTCAGAAAAGGCATTAATTAAACTCGAAGAACTCAAATCTAATTCGGCACATTCAAAAGAACCACAATTGAAATACTTGTTTGTTGATCATTTCATTAACGAAACCAGACTTTTTGTGTTTGTTAATAATCATGATTCTTGGGAAGGAGCAATATTAGTTTCAAAAAATTCTCCAAATAAAATTCAAGCAGAATTGCTGTTAAGAAGGAAATCTGCTCCAAATGGGATTATGGAGGCACTAATTTACTATACGTATAAAATATTAAAACTGGAAGGATATTCTGAATTTAGTTTAGGTGAAGTTCCTTTCATTGCAGATTCTGATGATATTCCATACTTATCAATGCAATTTATTATTAATATAATTGGACGGATGTTTAAATATGCCTATAACTACGAAGGATTATATTTCTTTAAAAATAAATTTGCAACAAAGTGGAAAAATATCTACTTATGTGTTAGGAGGGAATTTAAGTTCAAACACATTTTTATGATAGCATATAAAAGTAAACTGATCTCCTTAGCATTATACAAATTATTGAAATAAATTCTATTTCTATGAGAATATCTATGGTAATGAAATTTAAATGTTCGATTATTTTTAGCAATACTTGACAAAAAGGTTTCATTTACTTATTTTAATTATAAAGTTACAAATGAAGAATAAACTAACCCTAAAAAAAGGACCAAGAGATGATTTATACAAAAACAGGAGAGTACGCAATAAGAGCTATTCTTTTTTTGGCTAGACAACCGAAGGATACTTTAATTATGTCCTCAGATATTGCAAAGAGTGAGGAAATTCCAGCTCATTATCTTGCGAAAATTCTTCAGAGGATGGCTAAATATGGATACGTAGATTCGTTTAAAGGTAGAGGTGGGGGATTTAAAATTACTGATCTTGCCAACAATAGTTCAATATTAGAAATAGTTGAACGAATTGAGGGACCAGTAATAAATCTGAAATGTGTAACCGGTCTAAAAGAATGTGCTGATGAGGCACCTTGCCCATTACACGAGGAATGGTCAAAGTTACGTGATCAGATCTACAACCTAATCTCAAGCAAATCAGTTTTAGAAGTAGCAACAGAGTATTCAAAAACGTTGCAGAAGAATATGGAAATGTAATTAGATGGGCTATTATTCTTTAGCCCATCTTTTTCAAAAACTTTAATTTAATAGTATCATCTTTCTTGATACTTTCATTCCCTCAGAATAGAGATTATAAATATATACACCGCTAGAAACTCTACTACCAAAATTATCATTTCCATTCCAAAAGAATTTATGCTGTCCTTGCAACTTTGAACCACTATAGATTGTTTTGATCTCCTGACCTAAAATATTATAAACTTTTAATTTAAAATTTGTTGGTTGAGGAAGATCTATAACAATAGTTGTTGATGAATTAAAGGGATTAGGATAATTTTGATAAACCTCATATTGTGTTGGAATTACTTTATCAGTTGCTTTTACAATGTCCAAAGAGCCATAAATAAATCTGTAAAATTCATTATTTCCCCCTCTATTTCCGATCATAAATTGTAACATAAGCTCGGTACCAGGTTGATAAGAAGGTACATCAATCGAATAATAACCATTATTCTCTTGCATTAAACTAAAAGGAACTACATCTGTCTTTGGATCATATATTGCTGCAAAAACTGAATCTTCATCACCAATTATTTCATTGATAAACATTTTATTTAAAATATAGTTTCCATTCTCTTCTTTTAAATTTGGATACTCTAATGCACGGACTGCTGAAAGTAGTCCATATCCTCTTTTATATTCTTTAACATCGGGTTTATCAGCATTATCTCCTGCTTCAATTATAATTCTTCTCATCTGATTATTGTTAAGGTGAGGGTAAGTTGATAATAATTGTGCAGCAATTCCAGATGCTATTGGAGCAGAAAATGAAGTCCCTGAACCAAAACCATATCCTTCTGAATATGCTCTTGCATTATAACAGCTAACTCCTTGAGCTAAAATTTCCGGCTTCATTCTATTATCATAAGTTGGCCCATGAGAACTGAAAGCTGCAATTTCATTCGAAGCATTAACTGCACCAATTGCTAATGTATTAAATCCATCAGCCGGAGCAGTAATATATTTCCACGATTTATTCCCTTCATTTCCAGCTGATGAGATTGTCAACACTCCTTTCGAAAAAGCAATCTCAGAAGCTTTTGTTACAATAGTTGTCTTCCCATCCATATCCTTGTATGTGTAAGATTCTGTAGTATCATCAAATTCGCTGTAGCCAAGAGAACTAGATGTTATATCAACTCCGAGGGCTTCCATCCATTCCAAAGCAGCAGCAAAATTATCTTCTTCAACTCGAGTCTCCGAAAATATATCTTCAGTTTTAGCAAGTATATATTGAGCATTATAAGCAGGACCAATCAACCAGCTTTCGTGAAATCCACCAATAATAGAAAAAACGGATGTGCCATGAGATGCATCTCCATCATCAGTTAATGAGTCACCATAAACAAAATCATATTCAGCTAATACATTTGCATTACTCAATGAAGGATGCTCTCTCCAAGCAAATCCGGCATCTAATAAACCGACAATAACATTCCGTCCGGAATATCCTAAATCATGTACAGTTGGAATATCAGACAATTCATTTTGAGTTAAAGAAAATCCGTAATCTAATTCATAAGTGCTGTCACTATCTACTTGAACTTTAGACATTCTATTATCATTCTCTTCAGTTTTACGATAGCGAATTGTTTTAATTTTTTCTATTTTATCAACGAATGATAATTTTTGAATCTCAGCAAATTGTTTTTCTGTAGCCCAACAGGAAACAGCATTAAACCATTTCAGTTTCCAAACTATTTTTGCACTAGTTTTTTCGATAGTTTCAACATATTCAATCTTAATGGGGACATCATTATATTCAACAATATTATCACCAATTACTTTTTTTCGTCGTTCAATACTCCTTGGTGAAAGTCCATCTAATGCTGTGATATATTCTTGTGAAGTCTTTGAAAGTGTGTTTGATTTAGTTATTCCCTTATCTTTAAAATAGACAAGATATTTAGTTGACTGCTGGGAATAAATCAGAGAACTGAATAGAAATATAATCGTTAAGATGTATTTCATTTATTATTATAATTAAAATTTTAGGAATAAGTTAATAGAATAGAAAAACTAATGAACTATTTTAGCAATTCTGTTTATTCTAACTGAACCCAACAATCGGAAAATATTTGCAAATGAAATACTTGGATCCCATGACCAATAGATCATTAGAGCTTCACCAACTACTAAATCTCTAGAAACTAAACCCCAATAACGGCTATCGGCACTATCGTCACGATTATCACCCATCATGAAATAGTAATCCTTTTGAATAGTGTAAGAATCAACTTCAATTCCTTTAATGGTAACTTTCCCATTTCTTACTTTAACAACTTTCTCACCATGTTCACGATCAATTATTGTTCTCCACCAGTCAATGTTCTGTGCATTCAGTTCTATCATATCTCCAGTTTTTGGTATGATATACGGGCCGTAATTATCTTTATTCCATGGTGAGCCTTTTGGAAAAATTCTAAAGTCAGAAACTCCTGCTGGATTAGGATACTCATCTAAATATTGGATATGAGATGGAATTGGTAATTCTTTACCATTAATAAAAACAACTTTATTTCTTATTTCAATTGTATCGCCAGGCAACGCCATACATCTTTTTACGTAATTATTTATTTCTGTCGGAACTAGTTGATCTCTATCTCCCGGATATTCAAATACAACAATATCCCCTCTTTCCGGATCTGAAATTGCTGGGAGCTGAAAATATGGAAGTGCAATATTTGTAAATGGTATATTCCTTGGTGATGAAGAGCCATATATAAATTTATTAACAAATAAAAAATCACCTACTTTTATAGTAGTTTCCATAGAACCGGTTGGAACTCTGGAAGTTTCAATCAAAAATGACTTAATCAATAATGCAGCTACTAAGGCAAATAATAAATTTTTTATAAAATCAATACTCTTTTGCTTGGGTGTTTTTTCTTCTTTTTTCTTTTGTTTCATTCAAATAACTCTAATTAATTCTAATACTTTGACGTTTAAAAATACAATTAAGTTTCTAATTTTTAGTGCAAAAATTAATCCTCAATCTGAAGAACAGCTAGGAAAGCTTCTTGCGGTATTTCAACGTTGCCCACTTGCTTCATTCTCTTCTTCCCTTCCTTTTGTTTCTCCAGCAGTTTTCGTTTCCTTGTAATATCTCCGCCATAACACTTTGCTAAAACATTTTTTCGAAGCGCTTTTACAGTAGTTCTTGAAATTACTTTACTTCCAATACTAGCTTGGATTGCTATTTCAAACATTTGTCTAGGAATTAGCTCTTTTAATTTACTGCAAACTTTTCTTCCCCAAAGTTGTGCTTTATCTTTATGAACAATCACAGATAGTGCATCAACTTTTTCTCCATTGAGCATTATTTCTAATTTTGAAAGATCAGATTGACGATAAGACATGTACTCATAATCAAGTGAAGCATATCCGCGAGTAATGGATTTTAAACGATCAAAGAAATCAAAAATAACTTCAGATAGAGGGAATTCATATTCTAAGTCTGCACGAGTTGGATCGATGTATGTTGTATTTTTATATGTTCCGCGCTTTTCAATTGCCAGCTTCATAATACTTCCAACATATTCACTCGGAGTAATGATCTGTGCTTTAATGTATGGTTCTTCGATATGATCAATATCACCCAATTCCGGCATTAATGCTGGATTATCAACAACTAGTTTTTTACCATCTTTTTTATAAACATAGTACTCAACATTAGGTAGAGTTGTTACAATAGTTTGGTCATACTCACGCTCTAATCGCTCTTGAACAATTTCCATGTGAAGCATTCCGAGAAAACCACATCTAAAACCGAATCCAAGAGCAGATGATGTTTCTGGAATAAAGGAAAGAGCTGCATCATTTAACCTGAATTTATCCAGTGCATCACGTAGGTCCTCATAATCCTCTGTGTTTGTGGGATATATTCCACTATAAACCATTGGTTTTATTTCTTGATAACCGGGTAATTGTTCATCAGCTCCATTACTTTGATGTGTAATTGTATCGCCAACTTTTGTATCATGCACATCTTTTATACTTCCAATAATGTACCCAACATCCCCAGCCTGTAGTTCTTTTGTTCTTATTTTCTGAAGTCCAAGAACACCAACTTCTTCAGCAAGATATTTATTATCATGAGCAAAAAATTTAATTGCATCTTTCTCCTTTAGAGTGCCATTAAAAACTCTTACATATGCTATTGCACCTCTGTAAGAATCAAACATCGAATCAAATATCAATGCCTGCAAAGGCTTTGCAATATCGCCTGAAGGAGGCGGTACCTTTTTAATAATTGTATCAATTATTTCTGGAATTCCTTCACGTGTTTTTGCACTTGATAAAATTATTTCTTCTCTGTCACATCCGAGTAAATCAATAATCTGCTGACTTACAACATCCACCATTGCACTTGGAAGATCAATCTTATTTATCACAGGAATTATCTCCAATCCAGCTTCAATAGCCAGATAGAGATTACTAATAGTTTGAGCTTCTACACCTTGAGCAGCATCAACAACAAGCAGTGCTCCTTCACATGCAGCTAATGATCTTGATACTTCATAAGAGAAATCAACATGTCCGGGTGTATCGATCAGATTAAGTGTATATTCTGAATCATCTGCAGTTCTATGATGCATTTGGATTGCATGCGATTTGATTGTGATACCTCGCTCACGTTCAAGATCCATATCATCTAATAGCTGAGATTTTGCTTCACGCTGACTTACTGTAGCTGTAAATTCAAGTAATCCATCAGCAATAGTTGACTTACCATGGTCTATGTGTGCAATTATGCAGAAATTTCTAATAGAGTTCATTTAACCAGAAAAATTTAACTTGTGAATATAAATATAGGCAAAGGCAATTACAAATATATGGAACAAACCTGTTTCACATGTGTTAACCTTCATAAGGTTTAATGAAAATAGCGGATCACTAATAATATCTGATGTTTATTTAAATATTATCACTTTTTACTTAAAGGCGGGTTTGTTCGCTGTATCCCGAATATTTTCGGAATTAGGTGGAGCAAGTATATGCTATTAATAACTCTAAACATTATAAGTCTGTTATTTCGTTTGTTCTATTGTATAATTCCGATTAAATTTGAATAATGAATTATGGAGTGATAAAATGAAAAGATTATTATTATTTCTCTTAATTGTGTGCAGTACATCTGTCTTTTCACAAGAAAAATTTGCATGGATAACTGACAGCCATATTGGATTTAAGGGAGCCGATAAGGAACTTAGTGAAGTTGTAAATCTCATAAACTCTTTTAATGATATAGATTTTGTTATTGCTTCTGGAGATATTACTGAGAAAGGAATGAATTCAGAATTAGAAAAGGCTAATTCAATATTAAGTAATTTGGAAAAACCACTATTCATAATTCCTGGCAATCATGATAATAAGTGGAGTGAAAGCGGTTGTACAAAATTTAAGGAAATTTGGGATGACGACAAGTTCACTCATATTACTAACAATACAGCTTATATAGGGATAAACAGCAGCGTAACTTTACGTGGCGGTGGCGGTCACTTTACACCAGAAGATATTAAGTGGTTAAAAGAAGAACTTGACGAAATAGATTCTACCAAAGGAATTGTTTTAATAACTCATCACCCCGTAAATGAAGATATCGATAACTGGTATGAGTTAACAAATTTACTTAGGAACTATAATATTAAGGCAGTTCTAAACGGACATGAACACAATAATAAAATTCTAAAGTATAATGGAATTCCGGCAGCAATGGGCAGATCAACTTTAAGCCAAAATAAAAAGAGTTATGGTTTTACACTGGTTGAAAATTCTGAAGATGCGATGGTTTTTTATGAAATAGAAAAAGATACTATGCTTAATTACTGGGGAACTATTCATAAGAATAAGAAACTCAACATTCCATATCAAAAGACTCCAAAATTAAAAAATAATGGTACTGAGATAGTATGGCAAAAAGATTTAAATGTGTCGCTGTCAGCAGAACCTGTTTATTGGAATGATAGAGTTTATGTTGTTGATTACTCTGGCTTATTAACATGTTATGATTCATCTGGGACTATTGTTTGGGATTATGATATGTTCGGAGATGTGATAAGTAAACCGGCGATATTTGAAGGAGTGATTGCGATTGCAACACTGCAAGGTGATCTAGTAATTCTTGATGCAAAATATGGAGAACAAATACAGACTATTGGATTTGATGAAACAATAATAGCTCCATTAAAAATTTTCAATTACTCAGGTCCTCAGAACCTTTTAATGCCCAAACTAACTAATTCAAATGCAGCAATAATTATTAGTACTGCAACTGGAGAAGTAATCTGCTACGATCTGGAAACTCTTCAAGAACATTGGAGAAATGATGATGCAAAAGGGATGATTGAAACCGAACCAATTATTATCGGGAATAAATTAGTTTATGGATGCTGGGATTCTCATCTTTATTGCATAGATAATAAAACTGGAAATACAATCTGGCAATGGAAAGCAAGTGATTCATTTTACTATTCCCCTGCTGTGTGCGAGCCTGTTACTGATGGTAAAAATCTATACATAACAACACCTGAAAAATTCTTATATGCAATTGATCTACGACAGGGAGTAACTGTCTGGAAAAAGAAAAACTATAATGGATGGGAATCAATTGGAATTTCAAAAGATAAACGGAAACTATTTGTAAAAAGTTACAAGGATCATTTTCATATTGTATCGGCAGTAACAACAGATTGGGTAAGGGATATTAATATGAAATTTGGTATAGACACAAATCCAACTACTCCTATTGAATGGCAGGACAATATTCTATTCAGTGGAAAGAATGGTAATATTTATAAAATTGATAAAGACAATAAGTTTAAGAGTTTATTATTTTTAGGAACTGCAAGGACACATTCTGTTCAACAAGTTGGATATAACAAGTTCATTGCTTCTAATATGGATGGACAAATTGTAGTTTTTAAGCTTTATAATTAGAAAAAGAAACTTATGGAGATTGATGGTTAAATACTTCAATCCCGTTGGGGTTGTTAAGACATTTTTTCTTTTACCACGTATTTCATACGTGGTTATTATAAATTTGACTGCTTTGCAGTCATTAAACATGAACTACAAAGTAGTTCAAAATAAATAACTATGGGTGCAACCCCTAGATAAACAATAAATATTTCTCCGCAACCTCAAAGGGATTGAAATAAAATCCTTATGTTTAACATAATGTGTTTGCAAGGAAATAACAATTTGAACAAAATAAAGATTTTAAATAGGTGATTTGTGAATAAGTTTGAAGGAATTATTTTCGATATTGACGGAACACTTACAGCAACAAATGAATTGATATTTGCTACGTTCAATCACATTGCTGAAAAATATCTTGG
>JBDLIN010000011.1:0-34140 GCA_039714835.1 Bacteroidota bacterium
CCGTTATATGGCTGAAAAGAACTTGAAAATGTAAAAACAATAAACTATATTTAGTCTAAAAAAGGACTGATAATGAAATTAAGTGAATCTGTAAAATCAATAAGCTACCTAAAAGCAAATGCAGCAAATTTAATTGATGACATAAATAAGAATCAAAAAACATTTGTTATTACACAGAATGGGGAAGCAAAAGTTGTAGTTCAGGACATAAAAGCATATGAGAAAATGCAAGAAACAATGGCAATGCTAAAATTATTGGCAATGACTAATGTTCATAGTAAGAAAGCAAAAGATATTAAAACTACTTTTAATAGACTCAGAAAAGAATTAAAATCTATACAATGATATGAGAAAATGCAAAGTAGTAATAGATCCACAAGCAGAACAAGATCTCAAAGAAATATTTATTTATGTTGCCACAAATGATTCAATTTCTGTAGCAGATAAGCTATTAAATTCTTTAGAAAAAACATGCTTCAATTTAGAGGAATTTCCAGAGAGAGGACATATTCCACAAGAATTAAAATTAACAGGAATAAAAAGATATTTAGAAACTCATAACAAATCCTACCGAATAATTTATGAGATCGATAATAATCTAATATATATACATAGTATTTTGGATGGCAGAAGAAATATTCAAGAAATTTTAAGTGAAAGATTATTAAGATAATTAAAAGCCATATAACATTGGCTCAAAGTGATCTCCGTTAAACTGGGGCAATTTTGTTTTTGAATTGTGGATCTGAAGTTGTAGTTTTATAAAAGTTGTTAAAATTTTAAAACCCGCCAAAAAGATGGCGGGCAGGTTAATTATTTAATAAAAACGTTTAGGATTTGCGTCTTTAAAAGTTTCAACGTCGGATGCTTAAGCCAAAAGGCCGTTGTGTGTCTATTAAAATAAAAAATGCAATAAAAAATCCATTAATTAAAATATAAAGGAGTTAAAAATGGCAGAAGCAAAAGGTTTGAAGAAACCGGTAAAACTGAAAAATGAGCTGGCAGAGTTTCTGGGAGCAACAGAGCTTCCTAGGACAGAGATTACTAAAAAACTATGGGACTATATTAAAACGAATAAGCTTCAAACAAAGACTGAAAATGGAAAGCCTGAAAACGCAGGCAAGTTCATTGTGGCTGATGCGAGTTTGCTCCCTATCTTCAAAAACACAAAATCCAAAAGCAAATCAGGCAAAGTCACTGACCTTACAAATTTGAAAGAAGGCCAGACTATCAACATGATGCAGATGGCCGCTGTTGTTGGCGCAAATATAGATTAAGACTAAAGTGTCGGGACTACTTGCGAATTTTGTATGTGGCTTCATAACCCACTAAGCAGTCCCGACCGCTTTATTTTAAGCGAGATTTAAGTGCATAGTTTTTGAAATCCACCAAAAGATCCGCCCAACAATCCGTCAGCCGACGGAGGCGGACAGGCTGGCGAGCAAGTGTAGTTCTCCGAAGGAGGCCTACGGACAAGTTAGTAAGTTAAGTTTTTAATAAATAAACATGGCGTATGCTTTAAGCAAGTTCGTTCAAACGGTGGACGCTTTGGCCAACACACCGTTCGGTTGCATATTAAAAAGATCCGATGAATTACACTCAATTACAGTTTAAAAAATTCTTAAAGATACTTGAAATTCAACCAAGAGATCCTAGTCTCGATGCATTAACTCAAATAATAAGATCCTATATAACTACAATACCATTTGAAAATATATCAAAGATATATTACAAGAAAAAATATGGATTAATGAATATTCCTGATCTTGATTTGTATCTTGATGGCATATCATTGCATAATTTTGGTGGTACTTGTTATTCAAATAATTTCTATATGAATAGATTACTGGATTACTTAGGATATGAGGTTCGATTGTGTGGAGCAGATATGACAAATCCTGATGTTCATATAGTTAACATCGTAAGTATTGAGAATAGAGATTACCTTGTTGATGTCGGATACGCTGCCCCTTTCTTTGGTCCAATCCCTTTAGATTTAACTCAAGAATATAAAATAGGATTAGGTTCTGATGAGTACGTTTTATTTCCAAGGAATTCGAAAGGGTATTCAGAATTAAAAATGTTTCGAAATGGTTGTTTAAAACATGGTTATTCTGTAAAACCACAGGCTAGATCGATATCAGAATTTGAAACAGTCATAAAAGCCTCATTCAGAGAATCAGCGACTTTTTTAAATGCTATTTTACTTGTTCAATTTGGGCAGCAGTCATCAATTAGAATTCATAATTTTTCATTAATTGAATCTAACAAACAAAATTTTAAACAGATTGAAATTAAAAATAAAGAAGACTTAGTTAATAACATTCTTAGATATTTTGCGATCCCAAAGGAAATAATAGAAGAATCAATTGGTTCGATTACAAACTTTGAAGATGCTTGGAATTAGTATCAATATTTTTTATTAATGTAATTATGAAGTATCCATTTTTTTTCGATTAGAAAAGGAATTGTAAATAATGGAAAAATTTAATTTTTTAATTGGAAATTGGGATATGGAATATAATATTCCTAAAAGTCAGTTCAGTGAAGCTACCACCGGAACCGGGAAAGGAACATTTAAAAGAACGCTTGATGATAAATATGTTCAATTTGATTATTCGACATTAATTGATGGTAAAAAAGGTCAAGCACATGGAATTTTTGCTTGGGATGAAAAAATAAAAGCTATTAGATTTTGGTGGTTTGAAAGTTCAGGAAGTTTCTCTACAGCAACATGCAATTTTATTAATGATAAAACTCTGTTTATGAGTTGGCATGATTCTCTTTTAATTCAAACTTTTGAAAAGGTTGATTCGAATAAGATGATATTAAAAATGGAAAATCAGAATTCTGAAGGAGAATACGAACTAATAATGAGAGTGATATTTACAAGGGAAAAGTAATTTTATTTGACTATATAAAAGATATGATAGAAGACATGTTACACATTAAAATATTCATATCATTATTATTGGTGATTATTGTTTTAAGCTGCTCTGATATTAGTAATCCAGATGAACTTGAGAATTCTCTTTTACTAAATGATACAACTTATATTGCTATACATGAGACTAAATGGAATTATGATAAAAACATTGGAGTTAAATATCGGAAACAATTAGAAGAGTCAAGATGTCCTATAGGAGTACATTGTTTTTGGGAAGGAAACGCAAAAGTTGAATTAGAAGTACGTGTTAATAATTTAAATCACATAATTCATTTAAACACATATAACGGTTATACTCGGGATACACTCTTGAATAATTTCCGTATTAATTTAATTAATGTTTTTCCGTACCCAAGATTTGACAGCGCTCATGTAAGTGAAGATAGAGGGATAACAATATTTGTATCAGAAGAAAAATAATATTAGAAGGGAAATAATGAAATCGATTACTATTGTTTTATTTTTATTCATGTTTATATCATGCTCAAATGAAAATGGATTGGAAGGATTAAGGGAAGAAATTGATAAAATAATCCTAGACAAAAATGCAACTTTTGGAATTGGTATCTATGATTTTAAAAATGATGATACGCTTTTTATCAATAAAGATAAGCAATTTGCAATGATGAGTGTGGTTAAGTTTCCGCAAGCTGTAGCAATTTTAGATCAAGTTGACAAAGGGAAGTTAGATTATGATATGAATATTCATTTTGAGAATAGTGATCTTCGGCAAAATACATATAGTCCGTTGCGGAATCAAACAACCGGCATAGATACTAATATAACTTTAGTTGAAGGATTAAGTTATACCGTATCAAAAAGTGACAATAATGTTTATGATAAATTCTTTAAAATTTTGAGGGATACTGAAGTTGTTGAAAAATATCTGCAGAATTTAGGTTTAAATAATACAACAGTGGGAACCGACTATGCTAATATGGAAGTAAACACTATTTATGCAAATAAAAGCACTCCAAAGGATATGCTTGAACTACTTAGAATGCTTCATGATAATGAAATATTATCTAAAAAAAGCAATGAAGTATTATGGCAAAAAATGGTGGAAACATTTACTGGTCCAGATCGGATCAAAGGACTTCTTCCCGAAGGAACAATTGTTGCTCATAAAACCGGGACATCAGGAAAGGATGAAAATGGTGTTACAGCGGCATACAACGATGTTGGCATTGTTAACCTGCCAAACGGAACAATTTTTGCTATTGTAGTTTTCATTGCAGATTCAAAAGAGAAAAGCAATATTAATGCTAGAGCAATTGCAGAAATTTCAAAAGCTGTATACGATTATTTAAATTATTAATCGGTTGTATTAAAAAATATTTTCAGAATGTTTATATAATCAAAACAAACAGAAGTCTGGTTGCCTAGTTAGATAGACATTTTTAGAAAAAATGTTTTTCTTCTCATCTTCTTCTATTTTATAAACAGATAAAAGGGAAGGTTATGTTTACAGTAAAAATATTTATCTTCACAATTATAACGGTAATACTTTTCTTAATTTCAAGAAAATCTCTGACTGATATTTACTCCCACGGTTTCTATCGATTTTTTGTTTTTGAATTCATAATTATTCTTTTTTTAATGAATGTTGATTCATGGTTTTCCTCCTTGTTCTCTTTTTCTCAAATAATTTCATGGGTACTTTTAATAATTTCTCTGATATTTGTTATTGATGGATACCGTACGCTAAAGGCAGAGGGAAAACAAAATGAAATGCGATTAGAAACACATTTATACGAATTTGAAAAAACAACACAGCTAGTAACAAAAAGTATCTATCAATATATCCGTCATCCAATGTATAGTTCTCTTCTTTTCTTAACTTGGGGAATCCTTTTTAAATCTATTTCTGCGATAGGAATTATTCTTACAATAGGAACAATGATAGCTCTTGAAATGGCAGTTAAAATAGAAGAATCAGAAAATATTGAGTATTTTGGCGATGACTATGAGATCTATATGAGCAAAACCAAAATGTTCATCCCATATATTTGGTAGATATTAAAACCGAATTTTTCTATAATTCTATAAATAAATATTCAAATATGAATCTAATCGCTCATCCAAACTATTGATGTTAATTCATTGAAAGTTCTTTTGAATAATTCCTTGAAACCGGAATTTGAAAGTCTAGTTCAGTTATATGAAGATACAAAGCACGAGCATTTCCCGATGTAGTTTCAACTTTGTTTAAATTAACAAAATATGATTTGTGACATCGGATTATTCTTTCATTGTTGGAAATACTTTCTTCAATCTTTTTCATCGTAGTTCTAACTATTTCTTTTTTTACAGTTTCATTATCTATGAAAAAGATAGTTACATAATTCCCCATCGATTTTACACATAAAAAATCTTTTTGACTTATTTCAAGATTAGCAACTGATACAACTGTTTTTTTAGTTTCAGAATTACTATTTGAATTTTTAACAGCAATTTGCTGATTTACTCTACTAGCAATCTCTTCATTTCTAGTTCGGAATCTTTGCTCAAAATAATAAGTTGAAAAAATACTTGGAATAGCTCCTACAACAAAGGTTATATAAATAAAATATAGAAAGGAATGGTTCAAATCTGATGGTTTATTAAAACTGCTAAAATAAAGCCAATTCATTAGGGCAATAAAAATAATCATAAAAAAACTATGAATAGTGCTTTTCCAAACATTCCATTTCTCCGGATAATAAAAAGATGGAAAGAGATTCATGATTACAAATAGATTGAATAAAATAACTAAAGTTGTTATAACTCCATATCCAGCAAAATATAGAATTTCATTATTCTCAACTTCATCGAGTCCGAATGGCTTAAAAATATAAAGAAACAAGAAAATGAAGAATCCAAAACTGAAGGCAATTCCTAATTTTTCTCTGTTTGATTCAATTATTGGAAATGGACGGGTTAATATTTGCTTTAATTTATCAATCATATAAAAATCTACATTATATCTCCAAATATATTAAATGAATTTTAAACCTTTCAATTATTAGATTGTCTAGATATTTTAGCTAAATAATATAATTAAGTCAAAGATATTTTTTGTTATAAATATGGTTTTCAGGGGATTAATGAGAAAAAAGATATAAATGTAACCAGGTCACTGGTTTTTTTGACACCCTTCAATAACAATAAATCTTTAGATATTAATCGCCTCTTCATGATATACATCCATATGAATCTGCTTAATTTTATAATCATTTAAGTATTCATCAAAAGTCATACGCTTATCGATAATCCCAGATGGTATAATCTCTATTATTCTGTTTGCAATTGTTTCAATAAACTGGTGATCGTGCGAACTAAAAATAATTGTTCCCGGGAAATCCATGAGACTATTATTTAACGCAGATATAGCTTCCATATCAAGGTGATATGTTGGACCATCCAAAAGAAGAACGTTTGGATTAGCTAACATCATTTTTGCAAGCAAGCATCTCACGCGCTCCCCTCCAGAAAGAACACTAGCTTTCTTCAAAGATTCTTGCCCACTAAAAAGCATTCTTCCAAGAAATCCTCTAATATATGATTCATCTTTTTCTTTTGAGTATTGACGAAGCCAGTCAATAAGATTTAAATCTACATCAAAAAACCGAGCATTATCTTTAGGGAAATATGCATGCTTAGTTGTAGCACCCCAAGTAAAATTTCCGTTATCTGTATTTTCATTATCGGTGAGAATGTCAAACAGAGCAGTTTTTGCAATATCATTTGGTCCAATAAGAGCAATCTTATCTCCCTTCTCAACCTTGAATGTTACATCATTCAGAAGAATTTCACCTTCGTAACTTTTTGTCAAGTTTTTGATATCAAGTAAATTGTTACCAGCTTCACGCTCCGACTTAAAAGCAATATAAGGCATTTTACGTGACGATGGTTTTATATCCGCAAGTGTAAGGTTTTCAAGTTGCTTTTTTCTTGAAGTTGCTTGTTTAGATTTTGATGCATTAGCACTAAAGCGAGCAATAAATTCTTGCAGCTCTGCTCTTTTAGATTCGATCTTTTTGTTTGAATCCTTTGCTTGCTTTGCTGCAAGTTGACTACTCTCCAACCAGAAATCATAATTTCCAGTGTACATCTCAATATGCCCGTAGTCAATATCAGCAATATGGGTACAGACTTGATTGATAAAATGTCTATCGTGCGAAATAACAATTACAGTGTTTTTAAATTTCTCCAGAAAATCTTCCAACCAACCTATCGAAATAATATCGAGATGGTTTGTAGGTTCATCAAGAAGTAGAATATCTGGATTCCCGAATAAGGCTTGAGCCAAAAGGACTTTTACTTTTTCGTTGCCCGATAAATCTTTCATTAATTTTGTATGATTTTCGTCAATAATTCCCAATCCACTCAACAGTTCTGCAGCTTCTGATTCTGCTTCCCAGCCATACATTTCTCCAAACTCCCCTTCAAGTTCGGCAGCCCTAATTCCATCCTCTTCACTGAAATCTTCTTTTGCATATAACGCATCTCGCTCCTCCATTAATGAATAAAGTTTTTGATGCCCCATAATTACAGTCTTAATAACTTTGTACTCATCATACTCAAATTGATCTTGTTTCAAAGTTGCAACTCTTTCACCTGGAGTTACAATTACATGACCTGAAGTTTGTTCAACTTCACCCGAAAGTATTTTTATAAAAGTTGATTTGCCGGAGCCATTTGCTCCAATAATGCCGTAACAATTCCCGGGAGTAAATTTTAAACTTACTTCTTCAAATAATGTCCGTTTACCATATCTTAGTGATATATTGCTTGTACTTATCATTTATTCCATCAAATAATTTTTGTTAAAATTGTAAAGCTTCTGCAAAATAAAGAACATATCATTTCTTCCACGGGAATACCTTTGGTAGAACCCATTTTTGGGTTGAGAAATGACAATGTAGAAAATACTTATTTTACAGAAAATCTAATTTTCTAATAATTATTTCTTTAACCTTTTTGACTAAAAGACTACGCCAATTTTTTCCATAAGTAACTTTATCCAAAGTAGAATTAGATCGGTTTGCCAAATCAATTTTGAAAATTAAGAGGGAAAAACAAGATTTTTTTTCGTCAAAGAGTTAATTATTAAAAACTCGACGGCAAAAGTACAAAAGTTTTTGATTTGTCACAATGTGGTATTTGCTTAAATTTGCAATTATTAATTATCTCTTATTTCAAAAAAGAAGGTCTTAGCAGAATAAATGAGTGAAGAACACAAAAATGATCCATTACATGGTGTAACTTTGGAGCAAATTTTAAACCAATTAGTAGATCATTATGGCTGGGAAGATTTGGGAATATACATAGACATCAACTGTTTCAACATCAATCCATCAATAAAATCATCTCTTAAATTTTTGCGTAGAACACCTTGGGCTAGAAAAAAGGTTGAGAAGCTATACAACAATACCGAATGGAAGAATTAAAATGGAAGGTAATTCACTCGATGGTAGAAATAGAAAGAATATTCAAATTGCTCAAAATGTGGAAGTTGTTCAGAAGCAACATCAGCGAACTGGCGAATTAACAGAAGGAATTGTGCAAAAAATTCTCACCAAATCTGGAAATCATCCACACGGAATAAAGGTCCAATTAGAGTCTGGAGAAGTTGGCCGTGTTAAAAATATTTTAACGTAGTTTATGAATGAATTTAAACTGTTTACAGATGGTAGTGTAAATACGAAATCCAAAATTGGATATGGAGCTTATCTTCTTATATCAGGAAATAGACTTGTGAGTGAGTCTCTAAAAACAGAAGTGAGAGTAAAAAGATTTGAAGAAACAACTTCTACAAAACTTGAATTACAAACTTTGTTATGGGCACTAAGCAAAATTGAGACAAATGAAAACAAAATTATAATCTACTCCGATTCTCAAAATATAATCAGTTTACTTGAAAGACGTGAGCGTCTTGAACAAAACAATTACAGTTCAAAGAAAAATAAGTTCATCAAAAATCTTCTGCTCTATCAAGAATTCTATAAATTAACCGACGAGATAGATTGCGAATTTGTTAAAGTAGATGGACACAAGAAAGCAAATCAAAAAGATGATATTGACCAACTTTTTACACTTGTGGATAGAGCATCAAGAAATGCGATGAGAAAAGAAAATCATATGGAAGAATAATAAACATGCCATTAGCACTTTATATTGATGGTGCCTTTTAGTTTAATCGGAATTGTTATTGCAACATTCCTCACTCTATTGATGCTTCCATTGTTGCTATCATTTTCTAACTCAGCGAATTTTGCCGAAATCTGACTTTTTTAAGTTAAAATCCAAGTGTTTAATAGAATCGAAACCTAATCCCAAATAAAATTTAAACCTATTTCTAACTGAGATTGTCTATTATTTTTAGTTAATATGATCTTGAGTAATGCATTATTCTAATCCGAATAATGATTGAAATTTTAGTATATTTTTGCCCATATATTTTTAAATATCAAGATTTGGTAAAAATTTTTATAAAACAGAAAGTATTAAAATGAAAAAATATCTCTCAATAATTATTGGAATAATTCTTATTTCTGCAGCGGCTGCTCTAGCTATATTATTTATTCAAAGTAAAGAAAAGAAGAAGCCGAAGCCAGTTAAGTCTGAAAAAGTAGTTTTCGTAGAAAAAGTTAAAAACAGTGATGTTCCTATTTTAATTACAGCCAGCGGAAGTTTGAGAGCAAAAAATAAAATTGAGCTTTATTCTGAAGTTCAAGGAATTCTCAATCCATCTAAAAAAGAATTCAAACCTGGAACGTATTTTAAAAAAGGTGAAACACTACTTAGTATTAATAGTGAAGAGCTATTTCAAAATTTGCAGTCCTCAAAAAGTAATTTTCTAAATTCTTCTATTTCTATGATGTCGGACTTCAAAATGGAATTCCCAAATGAGTACAATAAATGGGAGAGTTATCTTTCAGAATTTGACTTAAACAAACCTACACGCGAGTTACCAACTGCTAATTCAGATAAGGAAAAATACTTTCTTTCTTTAAGAAATGTATATACAGCTTTTTATAATGTAAAAAATCTTGAAACAAGAATAGCCAAACACTTAATAAAAGCACCTTTCAACGGAATATTAACGGAAGTCTTTGTTACTGAGGGAACTCTAATTCGTCAGGGGCAGAAATTGGGTGAATTTATTGATACAAAAGTTTACGAACTTGAAATTTCTGTTAATGCTGAATTAGGTCAATTTCTTAAGATAGGTAGTGAAGTATCTCTCACAAATTTAGAGCACACTAAAAGTTGGAATGGAAAGGTCACTCGGATTAATGGAAAAATTGACCTTACTTCCCAAACAGTAAAAGTTTTTGTGCTTGTGAAAGGAAAGGGACTTAAAGAAGGATTTTATTTAGAAGCCTCATTGAGTGCTGCCTCTGAGAAGAATGCTTTTGAAATTTCGAGAAAATTAATTGTGAATGAAAGTGAGGTTTTTATTGTTAAGGATTCTACACTTCAATTACAACAAATCACACCAGTCTATTTTAATAAAAATAGCGTAGTGGTAAAAGGTCTCGAAGATGGCACCACAATATTAAGTAAGCCAGTTCCGGGTGCATATTCTGGAATGCAAGTTAAAATCAGTAATAGAGAGTAGCAGTATTCCAATGAAGAAAATTATCTCTTATTTTATAAAGTATAAAGTAGCAGTAAATGTTATTGTTCTAGCTTTTATTGTCTTCGGTATTGCGGGTGCGCTTTCAATGAAGTCTTCCTACCATCCGTTACATGACTCCAGAAATATAAGTATTGATCTTAATTATCCGGGATCATCACCAGAAGAAATTGAAGAGGGTATTGTTCTTAAGATTGAAAATAATCTTAAAGGCATAGTTGGCATTGAGAGGGTGACATCTGTTTCAAAAGAGAATTCAGCAAATATTAATGTTGAAATTGAGCGAGGTAGAAACATTGATGTTTTATTGGCTGAAGTCAAAAATGCAGTTGATAGAGTTCCTTCTTTTCCCATTGGACTAGAACCACCCATAATTTCAAAAATTGAAAATATTAGAAATACAATCAGTTTTACAATAAGTGGAAATAATATTCCTTTAATAACATTAAAGCAATATGCCAGAGAAATAGAAAATGATATTAGATTTTTAAAGGGGATTTCGCAGGTTGAGGTTTCAGGATTTCCTTTGGAAGAAATTGAGATAGCAGTGAGGGAAAGCGATTTAAGAGCGTACAATCTTTCCTTTGAAACCGTTGCTAATGCTGTTAAAAAATCTAATATTTTAATTACCGGTGGAAACATTAAAACCGATGAGGAAGATTATTTAATTAGAGCAAGCAACAGACGTTATTACGGCAAAGAAATTTTAAATATTGTCGTGCGTGCAGATAAATCCGGAAATATTATCAGATTACAAGATATATCAGATGTCACTGATACGTGGTCAGAAGTTCCCGATAGAATTTTTTACAATAATAAAATTGCAATAAATATTTCAATTAGTAATACCAATAACGAAGACTTGCTTGCATCAGCCGAATTGATTAGAAATTATATCTCTGATTTTAATGCGACTCACGATAATATTAAATTAAATATCACGAGTGATTTATCAATTACACTTAGCCAAAGAACAGAACTCCTATTAGAAAACATTTTTTATGGAGTGTTGCTCGTATTATTGTTTCTCGCCTTGTTCTTAAACGCGCGGCTTGCATTTTGGGTAGCAGCCGGTTTACCAATTGCGTTTTTAGGAATGTTCATGTTTACCGCTCAACTGGATGTAACGATTAATGTCTTTTCATTATTCGGAATGATAATAGTAATAGGCATACTGGTTGATGATGGAATAGTGATAAGCGAAAATATTTTTCGTCATTTTCAACTTGGCAAAGGTCCCATTAAGGCTGCAATTGATGGGACATTAGAGGTTATTTCTCCAATTCTATCTGCTATACTTACAACGCTATTGGCATTTTCAACATTTTACTTTCTTGATGGTAGAATGGGAGATATGTTCAGCGAAGTTTCAACGGTTGTAATACTAACTTTGCTGGTTTCCTTAGTTGAGGCATTAATTATTTTGCCGGCTCATATTGCACATTCTAAATCTTTACAAAATAATGATGCAAAGCAAAGCAAATTATTTAAGTTTTTTGATAGAACAAACAAATTTGCAGACAAAATTTTGGTGTATGTCAGAGACAAATTATACGCTCCTTATTTGCGCTACTTCTTGAAAAATAAATTTTTCGGTTTTGCAATTCCAATTGCTTTGTTAATTCTTGCTTTAGGAACGTTGGGTGGCGGAATAGTAAAAACTTCATTTTTCCCATCTATTGCAAGTGATAGAATTACTATTAATTTGAATATGCCTCAGGGAACAAATGAACAGATAACCGATTCAATAGCCTCAATTATTGAGCATGCAGCAATAAAAGTAAATAAAGAATACACAGAAAAACAAACTGATAATTTACCAGTAATTCAAAATATTATTAAGAGAATTGGTCCAGGTACATCACGCTCAACGCTAACTTTAAATTTGCTTCCTGGTGAAAAAAGAGATTTTTCTTCACCTGAATTGACAAATTCTATTCGCGAAAAAGTAGGGATGCTTGATGGAATTGAGAGCTTGACTTTTGGCTCGGGCGGAAATTTTGCTGGTTATCCAATTTCAATTTCGTTGTTAGGGAATAATATCGCTGAATTAAAATCCGCTAAAACTGAACTAAAAAATATAATGACAGCTCAGCCGAGTTTGAAAGATGTTACAGATAATGACCCAAGTGGAATTAAGGAAATAAAAATTCAGCTTAAAAAAAATGCCTACTTATTAGGATTAAATTTACAAGCTGTAATGAGTCAGGTTCGTTACGGATTTTTTGGTTTACAAGTTCAGCGCTTTCAGAGGGGACAGGATGAGATTAAGGTGTGGGTACGCTACACAAAGGAAAATCGCTCTTCAATAAAAAATCTTGATGACATGCGAATTATTACTCCTTCAGGAAATCGCGTTCCTTTTTCCGAGATCGCTAATTACGAAATTCAGCGTGGAGAAGTTGCCATAAATCATCTTGATGGTAAAAGAGAAATTCGTATTTCTGCTGATTTGAAATCTCCGAAAGATAGTCCCACTGATATTTTAAATGGAATTAAGAAAAATGTTTTGCCTGAAATATTAGCTAAATATCCATCAGTTGTGGTTTCATACGAGGGACAGAATAGAGAAGCTCAGAAAACAAAAGATTCTCTTGGATCAGTTGGTTTTGTAATATTAATGTTGATCTATGTGGTAATGGCTTTCACATTTAGATCATTTGGTCAGCCAATTCTCCTTATGTTGATGGTGCCTTTTAGTTTAATCGGAATTGTGTTTGGACATTTTGTTCACGGACTTCCAATAAATATTCTTTCATGGCTTGGAATAATTGCATTAATTGGAATTATGGTAAATGATGGATTAGTGCTTGTCGGTAAGTTTAACGGATATCTGAAAGAGGGATTAAAATTTGATGAAGCTTTATTGCAAGCCGGAATTTCAAGATTCAGAGCAATTTTTCTTACTTCAATTACAACAGTAGCAGGCTTGTCGCCATTATTATTGGAGAAAAGCAGACAAGCACAATTTTTACAGCCGATGGCTATTTCAATTTCATACGGAATTGTTATTGCAACATTCCTCACGCTATTGATGCTTCCATTGTTGCTATCACTTTCTAACTCACTGAAGGTAATCACTAGACGAGTACTAACTGGAAAAGAAGTCTCCAGAGAAGAAGTTGAAAGAGCAACGAATGAAGATAATTTTGATAGTGATGAGATAGTTTAAAAATTGTCTTTTTTTCAAATATCATTCGGGCAATCCGCTCAGCGAATTTTGCCGAAATCTGATTATTTACGTTAAAAACCAAGTGTTTAATAGAATCGAAACCTAATCTCAAATAAAATTTAAACCTATTTCTAACTGAGATTGTCTAACCTATATCGCTCTAGTCAATTTGGGCGAGTGTCTTCGTCCATTAGGTCGAATCAAATTTATCAATCTGGGTTATTTAGTTTAATTTCAAAAATAAATAGTGGTGGCATAATTATAGCTAATGTCTTTTTATGTTTTTGTCTTAATTCTCATCTCAATAAGAATTAGTTATTAACCATAAATTCCCAAGTAAACTTAGAAATAGGAAAATTATATGATCATAAAATCCAAAAGAAATTCTTCATCCCTTTCCCCAATGATAAAAACTTTCATTTACTTTATTTTGCTTTTAAATACAATTTACAGTGCTGATAAAAAAGATATTAGAGGAACAATAAGAGATTTAGAAACAGGCGAAACTCTTGTTTATGCAAATATAATTATTGAGGGGAGCAATTACGGAGCAACTACAAACCAGGATGGATTTTTTATAATTATAGACGCCCCTACTGAGCTTTGCACTTTATTGGTCTCATATATGGGATATGAGTCGAAAAAAATTCCATATGATAATAAAAAATCTAATAGTAAAAAGTTAGATATTCAGTTGAAGCCAATTTCTATTGTAACCGATGATGTTACAGTAATTGCAGAAAAATATAAAATTTGGAAAACGGCAGACGAAGTTAGTCAAATTACTCTTTCACCAAAACAGCTTATGATTCTTCCAAAATTAGGTGAAGTTGATATTTTTCGTTCACTTCAATTATTACCAGGTGTTAGTGGAATTAGTGATGGCTCTTCAGGTTTGTATGTAAGAGGAGGAACACCTGATCAGAACTTAATTTTACTTGATGGGATGACCGTTTATCATGTGGATCATTTCTTCGGATTTTTTAGTGCATTCAACGCTGATGCAGTTAAAGATGTTCAATTTTACAAAGGAGGTTTTTCTGCAAAGTATGGTGGAAGAATGTCCAGCGTTGTTGATCTAACAGGAAAATCCGGTAGTGTAAATAAATTCAAATTGAATGTTGGTTTAAGTTCATTGAGTATTAATAGTGTTGCTGAAATTCCGGTTTTTGATAAAGGGAGTATTTTAATCTCTGCTCGCCGTTCATATTCTGACATTATTCAAACAGATTTTTATCAATCTATTTATGGATTTCTCTCTGGTGGCGATGAATCTGAACCAAGAATAAATGGCAGAGGTGAAGTAATGGAGCAAAGCATGATGCCTTCCTTCTACTTTTATGATTTAAATGCAAAGTTTTCTTACCAGTTATCTAATAAAGATTTCATTTCATTCAGTTTTTATAATGGTGAAGATAATTTAGATGAATCCCAAGAGCCAAAATCGATGAGTGGCCCTGGGGGAAATTCATCACTTCAAAGATTTACAAACGATTATACAAACTGGGGTAATCTCGGCGGAAGTGCAAAATGGTCAAGGCAGTGGAACGATAGACTCTATTCAAATATTTTAGTCTCTGCAACAGATTATTTTAATATCAGAAATAGTGAAAGAGGATTTACAAGTACAGATGATGGTAATACTTCCGGGTTTTTAGGAACATCCTTTAAATCTGTTGAAGACAACAATGTTAGCGATTTCACAGTGAGATTGGATAATGAATGGAAACTGAGTAATGCACACAAACTTAGTTTTGGCTTATGGTATTCTGATGTAAATACAAGTTTTTTAATGACTCGCAATGACACACTTACAATTCTGGACAGAAATTCTGCTTCTTCTCAGTTAGCAGCGTATGTATCTGATAAATTCAATCTATTTTCACCTTTAGTAATTGATTTAGGAGGAAGACTTACTTATTACGAAGCAACAAACTCACTTTACATTGAGCCGAGATTTTCTGCAATTTATTCTTTAACTGATAAACTGAAATTCAAAGGTTCTTGGGGGCAGTATACACAGTTTATAAATCACATCACAAATGAAGATATACTTGAAGGAACTCGCGATTTTTGGATGGTAGCTGACGACTATCTAAAACCTGGTTTTGCAACACATTATATATTGGGTGCTGAATTTCAGACAAATGATTATCTCTTTTCTATTGAAGGTTATTATAAAGAACTTGAAAATCTGGTCGAATTTAATCAAAGAATTACTTCATTGAAGGGAAGAGGAGGTACTACTCCACAAACCACAACAGTGGAAGAAAATTTCTTTTTTGGTGATGGATACTCTAAAGGAATTGAATTTTTAATTCAAAAGAAAGCCGGAGATTTTAACGGATGGCTCAGTTACACATTGGGTCAAGTGGAATACACATTCCCAGAGTTCAATGATGGCCTGGCGTTTCCGGCAAGTCATGATAGACGGCATGAAGTTAATTTTGTAGCATCATACAAAATAGGTAATTGGAATCTCTCAGCATCGTGGGTTTTTGCAACAGGTAAAGCTTACACCGCACCTGAAAGTCAATACTATTTAACAATGCTAGATGGTGATGAATATGCTTATACTCATGTTAGCGATAAAAATGCAAATCGTTTGCCCGATTATCAAAGACTTGATTTAAGTGCTACCTATTCGTTCAAAGTCAAAAAATCATATTCTGGTGATGTTGGGTTATCAATTTACAATTTATATGATTATACAAATGTGTGGTATCGTCAATACGATCTTGAAACAAGTCCAATTGTTATAACCGATGTAACAATGCTTGGTATTACTCCAACTCTTTTTATAAAAGTTTATTTTTAAGGAATATTATGAAATACAAAATTAGAATAATAAAATATTCAATAGCACTATTTATGCTATACAATATTATGGGATGTGAAGAGAGCATTTCAACTGAGATTGATCAAGATTTAGTTGTAGTACAAGGATTTATTTATGCGGATCAGCAAGTAACAGATATTTCACTTTCGGAAGTTCTTCCACTTGGTTCCGAAGATACCTTAGCTCCGCCAATCTCAAATGCAGAAATATTTATATCAAAAGGAAGTGATAAATATTTGCTTATTCCGAATGAAGCTAGTAAGGGATTTTATTACTATCCAGGGAATGATTTACTCATCAGTTCCGGCGATGAATTATCACTGGAAGTTAATGTTAACGACCAAAAAATCTTTTCAGAAACAATAGTTCCGCCAAAACCAACTAATTTGGAATTAGATTCAGATACACTATTGGTTCCGGAATTTGTAATGGGGAGACCACCGGATTTAGAATATTACAGCATAACCCTGACTTGGGATAATTTTGATAATAGTTATTATTATGTGGTAATTGGAAATATTGAGGATGCTGCTGAACCAATTGAAGTAGGGTCTAGTAAATTTTCGTCGCGATTTGTTTCAAAGCCATCGATTTCAAATGAATACAGAGTTTCCTTCAGAACAGTTACTCATTTTGGTAAGCATTTGATGATACTTTATAGAGTTAATCAAGAGTATGCCGATTTATATGAATCAAGAGATCAAGATTCAAGGAACTTAAACGAACCATTAACTAATATTAAAAATGGTCTTGGCGTATTTAGTGCTTTTGCCAGCGATTCGGTTTATTTTAATGCAGTTCAAGAATAGCGGGAACATAATGGATATATTAAAAATTATAATTGCCGGATTTCTTTTTGCTGTAATAGTTAGCTGCAGTTCATCAGAAATGGTAGTAAGCAATTCAGTTGATAAAGATATTGTAATTGACGGTAACCATGAAGAATGGAGCGGAAAACTTAAATATTATGAAGATAAACGTGTTGCTCTTGGATTTCAGAATGATGATAAAAATTTATATTTATGTTTAGTTTCATCCAATAGGGCAATTGCAATGAAAATAATGACATTTGGATTAACAGTCTGGTTTGAACCTGAAAATGAAGTGAGCAGTATGGGATTGCGGTATCCCATAAGAAATGAAAATGTAACTTCACAACGATTAATGGGGACGAAGAGAGATAATCAACAGTATTCCGACTTTGAATTAAAAGTTGATGCTATGATGCAGACTCAGAGTGAATTTAACCTAATTGATGAAAACGAAGAGATTATTTTTGCAGCTCCAATTATCAGCAATAATGGATTTGAAATTAAAATCAGTTCTGTAAATCAACAGTTTGTATATGAAGCAAGAGTTCCAATTGGAGATAATAATTTAGCACAAATACCTCTAAATATTTACCCGAATGAAAGAATAGCAATTAGATTGGAAACAGGTGAAGTTGATATGGATAAGATGAGAGAGAGTGGTGAAATGAATCAAACAGGAATGGGAAAAGGTAGTGGCGGTAACAAAAGTGGCCGAAGTCGTGGTGATGGAATGCATGGTAGTCGACGTGGAAGCTCAAGCCAAATAGGATCTGAAAGATTAGATTTTGAGGTTGAAGTCAAACTATCTCAATAAAGAGTCATTTTTTTATCCAAATAAATAAAAGCACATAATCAATTTTGGTAAAATATTTCAATAATATTTTGAACTTTTAATAAATATATTTCGTCTCTTTATAAGTAAAAAATTAAAAGTATATAATAATGATTAAGAATAGATTACTGCTCATTGTATTCTTATTAATTCCAATATCCGTCTTTAGTCAGAATAGCACAATAAGCGGTTATATAATTGATAAAGAAAGCGGTGAAGATCTTATCAGTGCAAATGTCTACATTCTTGAGTTAGGAACCGGTACCACTAGCAATGAATATGGTTTCTATTCGATTACTGTCCCCAAAGCAAAGTATACAGTTCGATTCAGTTACACAGGTTATAAGACAAAAACCTTAGAATTTAATCTAGTCAATTCAATTGAAGAAGATATTGAGTTGGAGCCGAGCTCTTATGAAATTGAAGAGGTTGTAATTGAAGATAAAGTAGATGACCAAAATGTGAAATCTACAGAAATGGGGACAACACAGATCATCCCTAAAGAACTTCAGTCTGTTCCGGTAATACTTGGTGAAGCAGATATTTTGAAAACGATGCAGCTTCTTCCTGGTATAAGTCAGGCAGGGGAAGGGAATAGCGGATTCTTTGTGCGTGGTGGAAACATTGACCAGAACTTGATCTTATTGGATGAAGCAACAGTTTACAATGCTTCCCATCTATTTGGATTTTTCTCCGTCTTCAATTCTGATGCAATAAAAAATGCTAAGATGATAAAAGGGAGTATGCCTGCACAATACGGGGGGAGAATTTCCTCAGTCCTCGATATAAAAATGAAAGAGGGTAACAATAGACACTGGAAGTTCAATGGAGGTATTGGATTGATCTCATCCCGTCTTTCAATTGAAGGACCAATTGTAAAAGACAAAGGTTCATTTTTAATTTCTGGTCGCAGAACCTATGCTGATCTGTTCATCCCTCTTGCTGGGGATAAAACCCTAAATGATTCAAAATTATATTTTTATGATTTAAATCTAAAAGCTAATTACTCTTTAAGTCGTTCGGATAAGTTGTTCCTTTCAGGATATTTTGGTAGAGATCTGCTTGGTTACAAAGATGAATTTGGATTTGATTGGGGAAATATTACTGGTACATTAAGATGGAATCATTTATTTAGTGAAAAATTATTCTCTAATACATCATTTATAATTAGCGATTATAATTATGCGGTAAGTATTGCAAGTGGTGATAACGATTTTACTATAACTTCTGGAATTAAAGATTTTAATTTTAAAAGTGATTTTCAATATTTCCTAAATTCTGAAAATCGCTTAAGTTTTGGTTTATTAGGATTCTATCATATCTTTCTTCCCGGTGAAATTGAAAGCGAAGGGGGCAATGTTAATTCATTTAAAGTTGATAATAAATATGGACTTGAATTGGCAGCATACATTTCCCACGAAGTTGATATATCACAAAGGTTAAGGCTTAATTATGGTTTAAGATATTCTCATTACTTGAATCTTGGTCCAGGAAATGTTTTTACTTATGATGCTGCTGGGTTTCCCACAAACATTACACCCTATGAAAGTGGTGATATAATCAGTAATGATGGTGGATTGGAACCTAGGATTATTGGTACGTATTTGCTTGATGAAACCAGCTCGGTTAAAGCTTCATATGCACGGAATTATCAATACATACATCTTGTTTCGAGTTCAACTACCACAACACCAATTGATGTATGGCTTCCGACTACGGAAATTGTTAAACCAGAAATTGCAGATCAGTTCAGTCTAGGATATTTCAAAAATTTTAATAATAATATGTATGAAACTTCTATTGAAGTTTATTACAAGGATATGGGAAACCAAATCGAATACAAGAATGGTGCAGATATCTATTTCAATGAATTGATCGAATCTCAGTTAGTATTTGGTAAAGGATGGTCTTATGGTCTCGAGTTTCTATTTCGTAAGAATGTTGGAGATTTTACTGGATGGTTAAGCTATACACTTTCTAAAACTGAAAGAAAATTTAATGAGATAAATAATGGTAATACATTTCCGGCTAAGCAAGATCGTACTCACGATGTCTCAATCACAGCCATGTATAAGTTAGGAAAGTCCTGGACATTGTCAGCCAATTGGATATACTACACCGGTGATGCGGTAACTCTGCCAAGCGGGAAATATTCAGTTGATGGAAATACTCTCAATCTCTATACTGAGAGAAATGGATATAGATTACCTGCTTATCATCGGTTAGATATTGGAGCAACACTTCTTCTCAGCAAGAGTAAAACCTCAGAGATGAGTCTGACTTTCTCAGTATATAACGCATATGGCAGAAGAAATGCCTTTGTGATAATGTTCCGTGAAAATGAGGATAATCCGGTTTATACAGAAGCTGTTCGAATAGCATTATTCAGTTTCGTACCATCAATTACATTTAATTTTAGTTTTTAGGATTTTGAAAATGAAAGATAAAATATTTCAGCTGTTAATATTATTCTCAACTTTAATCCCATTTTTAGGATGCGAGGATGTGATAGAAATAGATCTTAATTCTGCTGATCCTAAAATTGTTATTGAAGGAGTAGTTAGTAATGATGGTTCACCAAGTCAAGTACGAATTACAAGATCGACTGATTTTTATGAACCGGGGATCTATGAAAAGGTTAGCGGAGCAGAAGTTGAAATTATTGATAGTGAAGGTAAAAGTGCGATTTTAACTGAAGTCAGTGATGGATTGTATGAAACAAATTCTGTATTAGGAGAAATTGGGAGAACATATTTCATTACTGTTAAAACTGATGGTGATGTGTATGATGCAGAATCAACAATACCACCGCAAATCACTCTTGACTCCCTAAAACTTGAAGTAGCTCCATATCCGCCAGGTGGGGAAGTTGAAGAAAACAAACGGTATTTCTTGCATTTCTATTTTCAAGACCTGCCAGACAATGAAGATTTTTGCCGTTTTAAGATACTCAATAACGGTAAATCGTTAGGTGGTTTTAGGATTTATATGGATAAATATACGAACGGGAATTATATCAAATCTAGACTCAATCTTAGCGCTGAAGAAAATGATATAAAAATTGGTGATGAATTAACAGTTGAATTATTATCGATTGATAAAGCTGCTTACGATTATTATTTTACCGCTAATAGTGTTAATGCTTCTCGCACAAGTGGAAGTGGAGGGCCTCCAAGTTCCATTGCTCCAGCAAATCCTGTGACAAATTGGACGAATGATGCTCTGGGACTCTTCAGTGCTCATTCAATATCGACTCAAACAATTAGAGTTGAAGAATAGGATCTGGTTAGAGTTTAAAAATTTAATTAACCCCATAAATTTTTAGATTTATTAATTTGTATCGAATGTGGATACGAAATTATTAAAACGTGATACACACTGATATTACTACCTAATATCCTATTATACCATCTCTTAATAGTTTGCTTGCTACCCTAAAACGATAAATAAAGATATTTCTAAAACATATTTGGCATTATTCAATAATATATCTAAGTTAATCAGAGCGATAATTCTGTTTTATAATTATTAAACAATTAATGTAAGCAATGAAGACACTAAATCAACCAAACATTAATTCTTTACAACTCACCTTTATAAAAATTCAGAACCAATAAATAAAAAATTAATAACATAATAAGATATTAATTATGGCAAAAGAAAAAAACAAAACAAACACACGACGAGACTTTATCAAAAAACTAGGTATAGTCGGTGCTGGAACAGCTTCCGTAGCTGCTGTATATTTTGATAAAGATGAACTCCTTCAAAAAAAGAAAGGAGAAAAAGTAAAAGCTCTAACAACAGATAAGAAGATTGTTGAAGTTGATGCATCCGATATTGTTCCAGTTAATGAGGAGGTTGATACTGATAAAATGCAGCACAGAGGTAGAGTTGGCCTTGTTGGCAAAAAATTTGCAATGGTTATTGACCTTGCTAAATGTAAAAATGCACGCAAATGCATGCATGCTTGTCAAGCAGCACACCAACTTAAGCAAGAGCAGCACCACATAAATGTATTAGAAATGGAAGATGAAACAAATGGTGCAACATACTTTATGCCTAAACCTTGTATGCATTGCGATAAACCCCAATGTGTAAGCGTATGTCCGGTAGGCGCAACATTTAAACGCCAAGATGGACTTGTGCTTATTGATAATGAGCGTTGTATTGGTTGTCGCTTCTGTATTGCTGCTTGTCCATATTCAGCACGTTCATTTAATTGGACAGATCCAAAAGATGCCGAAAAGTATAAAGATGTTCAATACGATGTTGAATTAAATGTTCCGCAAAAATTGGGAACAGTTACTAAATGTGCATTTAGTGCTGATAAATTACGTGAGGATAAATTACCATATTGTGTTTCCTCTTGTCCAAACGGGGTTTATTACTTTGGTAATTCTAACGAAGATTTTGTTACAAATGGCACAACCAGAGAAACCGTACGATTAAGTAAACTGTTAAAAGAAAATTTTGCATATACTTTACTTGAAGAATTAGGAACCAAACCAAATGTTTTCTATTTACCACCTAATAGAGAAAATAAATAATTTAATAATTATATGTGATATTATAATATGAGAGATGAAACAAGAATATCTCTTTCTGAAGCCGAGATAGAGAATGATTTACTTAAAAATATCCATTGGTCTTCGAAATCAAAAATATGGATTAGTTTCCTTTTTGTTGCACTTGCTGTTTGTCTTTATTTTTATGCTACTCAGTTGATTTATGGATTAGGCGTTACAGGTCTTCACGATTATGCATCGTGGGGTATTTACATTTCCAACTTTGTCTTTTTTGTAGCTGTCAGTTTGGTGGGAATGTTAATAAGCTCAGTGTTAGGCTTATCCGGAGCAAAGTGGATTAAACCAATTTCCCGAATTGCAGAAATTGTAGCTGTTTCCTTTGCTATGGTTGCCGGACTAGTTATTATTACAGATATGGGTCGTCCAGATAGATTCTTGTCAGTATTTATTCATGGCAGAGTTCAATCTCCAATAGTATGGGATGTTGCAGTTGTTACAACATATGTTTTTGTTAGTCTTTTGCTCCTTTATGTTCCGCTAATTCCTGACTTCGATTTGTGCAGCAAAAAACTAACCGGATTACCAAAAATTCAAGCAAATATTTACAAAGTCCTTTCCTTAGGGTGGGCTGGTACACCGGAACAATTTGTCAGAATAAAAAAACTAACACGCATAATAATGGTTATTATAATTCCGGTAGCTTTAGCGATACACACAGTAACCTCTTGGCTCTTTGCCTTAACACTGCGTCCGGGTTGGGATTCATCAATATTTGGTCCCTATTTTGTAGCGGGTGCATTTGTTGCCGGAACTGCAGCTTTAATTATACTTGTCTATTTTTATAGAAGACATTACAAATTAGAAAACTATATCACTAATGCACACTTCAACTATTTAGGGAAAATTCTTGTTCTGGTAACATTGGTTTATCTTTACTTTAACTTAAATGAGGTCCTTGTTCCTGGTTTCAAACCAGGTACTGCAGCGGGTACGCATATTAAAGAGTTACTAATAGGGCACGAAGCCACACTCTATTGGCTAGTGCAAATAGTAGGATTGACAATCCCATTTTTATTGCTCCTTATTCCAATGTTCAGAAAACCTTTACCAATAACAGTACTTTCGATGATTATTTTTATTGGAGCTTGGTTTAAAAGATATTTAATAGTGGTTCCATCTCAATTGGAGCCTTATTTACCAATTCAAAATGTACCAGAAAGTTGGAATCACTATTCACCAACTACTCCCGAAATTGCTATTACAATTGGTTCATTTTTAATTGTTTTGATTATAATAAGTCTGTTATCTAAAATTATTCCCCTAATCCCTATTTGGGAAATGAAGGAGGAAATGAAATGAAAACAAAATTAATAATAAATTTAATTATTCCTCTTTCCCTTTTAATACCTGGTTCAGTTTTTACGCAAGTATTATGGGAAGTACCACAAGCAGAAAATGATAGAATAAGTTTTCAAATGTTTAATGAAGATATGGCAAATGAAGGACGTTTGCTATATGAATCGTCTTGCGCCTCTTGCCACGGAGCTCCAACCGAAGCTGACTTTGCCCTAATGGTTCCTTCACCTGGTGATCCAGCGGAGGAGAAGTTCCAAGACCAAACCGATGGTTCTTTGTTCCACAAAATAAAAATTGGAAGAGACCAAATGCCCAAGTTTGAAGATGTTTTTTCTGAAGATGAAATTTGGAATATAGTAGCATTCTTCCGTAGCTTTAATCAAAACTACATACAAACAATACCTAACCTAGAAGGGATCACAATTCCAACATTTGAAACTAAATTAACTTACGATGAAAATGTGGATAAATTGGTAGTTAAAGTTAAAACGGATGGAGTAATGGAGGAGGGTGTTGACGTATCTGCATTTATTAAAACTATGTTTGGTAAATATCCATTAGGTAAAGAGAAAACCAACTATGTAGGTATAGCTTACTTTGATGTAGATTCTAAAATACCCGGTGATGCAGAGGGTAATTTAACAGCAATTGTAAAAGTAAAAAAAGGTTACGGATTTGATAAAGTGACAGAACAACTAAAGATGGGTAAACCTTTTACTCCTGTTAGTGCAATAGCCGGAAGACATTTATGGAGTACAGACGAAAATACTCCACTATGGCTGGAGATGATCTTTCACGCAACAATTCTATTTATTTGGGGAGCAATGTTTTTAGTTATTTATCAATTATTTAAAATGAAGAAAGAAGCATAATATATATATAATAATATTTTAAGAATCTTTTTGAGAAAAGCTATGAATCAAACAAGACGTGAATTTATTAAAAACTCAGCAGTTGTTGCGGCAGCCACCTCTGTTGGAATTAGTGCATTACCTAACACCATAAAAGCTTTTGCTAAGGAAGGGGAGAGTGGTTGGAAATGGGATAAATCTGTTTGTCGCTTTTGCGGAACCGGTTGCGGTATTATGATTGCAACAAAAAACGATCGAATTGTTGCCGTAAAAGGGGATCCCTTAGCCCCTGTAAACAGAGGACTTAACTGCATTAAGGGATATTTTAACGCAAAGATTATGTATGGCGAAGATAGACTTAAAAAGCCTTTACTACGTGTGGATGCAAGTGGTAAATTCAGCAAAAAGGGAAAATTTAAACCAGTTAGCTGGAAGCGAGCTTTTGACGAAATGGAAAAACAGATGAAAAGTGCGTTAAAAGAATTGGGTCCAACCGGTATAGCTGTTTTCAGTTCGGGGCAATACACGATTATGGAGGGATACACTGCTGTAAAATTGATGAAAGCTGGTTTACGTTCCAATAATATTGATCCAAATGCACGTCACTGTATGGCATCAGCAGTTGTTGGATTTATTCAGACTTTTGGAATTGATGAGCCATCTGGGACATACGATGATATTGAGCTTACCGATACTATTATTACTTGGGGTGCAAATATGTCAGAGATGCATCCAATACTATGGAGCCGAGCTACAGAGCGTAAGTTATCTGATCCTGAAAAAGTTCGTGTTGTTAATCTTTCAACATACACAAACCGTACATCCGATTTAGCAGATATTGAAATTATATTTAAACCAAATACCGACTTAGCAATATGGAATTACATCGCTCACGAAATTGTCTACAATCACACCGAGGCAATTGATTGGGACTTTGTAAAAAAACATACAGTATTTGCAACCGGTCCGGTAGATATTGGTTACGGAATGAGAAAACCGGATCATCCCAAGTTTACCGATTTGGAAAGAGAAACTGTTCGTTTCGAAAAAGAGAAAAAGCTTTCTAAAGTAGAAGGTGAAACCCTCTCCTACCTTGGTTATAAAGAGGGATATAATCTAAAGATGAACAACACCAAAAAACCTGTTAAACATTGGGCAATTTCGTACCAAGAATTTAAGAAAGGATTAAAACCATATAATTTAGATTTTGTTGCAAATCTTGCTAAAGGAGACCCGGATGAATCATTAGAATCATTCAAAAAGAAATTGAAAGCATTAGCACAACTATATATCGAAAAAGGGAGAACAGTTGCTTCTTTTTGGACGATGGGTATGAACCAACACACTCGTGGGTCGTGGGTTAATGAGCAATCTTATATGGTGCATTTCTTACTTGGCAAACAAGCACAACCAGGCAATGGTGCATTTAGCTTAACCGGACAGCCATCTGCTTGTGGAACAGCACGTGAGGTTGGAACCTTTGCGCATCGTTTACCAGCTGATTTAGTTGTTGCCAATCCTAAGCATAGAAAGTTTTCTGAAGAAATATGGAAAATTCCAGATAGGACATTGAACCCAAAAGTAGGGTCCCATGTAATGAAAATACACAGAGATATTGAAGATGGTAAAGTGAAATTTGCTTGGATAAATGTTTGTAATCCTTATCAGAATAGTGCTAATGCAAACCACTGGCTTAAAGCTGCACGAGAAATGGATAATTTTATTGTTTGTAGCGAAGGGTATCCCGGTATTTCTGCAAAGGTTTCTGATTTAATTTTACCTACTGCTATGATTTACGAAAAATGGGGAGCATTCGGAAATGCAGAACGACGTACACAACATTGGATTCAACAAGTAACTCCTGTCGGAGATGCTATGAGTGATACATGGCAATGGGTTGAACTCTCCAAACGATTTACGTTAAAAGAAGTCTGGGGTGCAAAGAAAATACCTGGTATTAAAGATGGTTTACCGGATGTTATGGAGGGAGCAAGAGCAATGGGATATTCCGAAGATACAACATTATACGAAGTTCTCTTTGCAAATGATGAAGCTAAAGGATATGCTTGGCCGGATCCAATTGGAAAAGACAGATTAAATTCTGAAGCTGAGGGGGATAAACGTAATGTTAAAGGCTCTGATGGAAAAACTTTTGATGGCTATGGTTTCTTTTTGCAAAAATATTTGTGGGAAGAATATAGAAAATTTGGACTCGGGCATGCTCATGATTTAGCACCATTCGATGAATATCAAAAAGTACGTGGTTTAAAATGGCCGGTGGTTAATGGAAAAGAAACATTGTGGCGTTTCAATTCCAAGTATGATGTTTATGCTAAAAAAGCTGGCACCGGAGATTTTGCATTTTATGGGAAGGCATTGAAAGAAATTCCACAAGGAACTTTAAAAGGACCGGATGCTACTCGTGGTAAATTGAAACTACCTAACAAAGCTAAAATATTTTTCCGTCCTTATATGGATCCACCAGAAATGCCAGATAAAAACTATCCATTATGGCTGTGTACCGGAAGAGTATTAGAACATTGGCATAGTGGAACAATGACTATGCGTGTGCCTGAGCTATACCGTGCAGTGCCAGAGGCTTTATGCTATATGCATCCCGATGATGCAAAGAGGAAAGAGTTAACTGATGGGGATTCTGTATGGATTGAATCTCGTAGAGGAAAAGTAAAAGCTCACTTAGAAACACGTGGCAGAAACAGAGTTCCGCGTGGATTAGTTTATGTGCCTTGGTTTGATGAGAAAGTGTTTATTAATAAAGTATGTTTAGATGCTACTTGTCCAATGAGTAAAGAGACTGATTTCAAAAAATGTGCAGTTAAAGTCTTTAAAGCTTAACTAAAGGATTACTTAATAATGACAAGCAGAAGGAAAGCAATAGAGGACCTATTTAAAACCGGAACACTTATGGGGCTTGGCGGTGTGTTGTGGGGAACTGGTGCTAATGAAGCTGCCGATACAGAACTTACCTTACGTCCTCCGGGTGCATCCGAAATAGATAAAGAGTTTGTTCAAGAATGTACAAAGTGTGGTGTGTGTGTTGAGGTTTGTCCTTATGACACATTGGAGATGGCAACCCCTGGAGATGGTAAAGCAGTTGGTACTCCATATTTTAAACCACGCAATATTCCTTGTTATATGTGTACTGATATTCCTTGCACAGAAAAGTGCCCCACAGGTGCATTGGATATGAAGCGTTTAACAAAGGAAAGTGAACCGGTTTCAATAAATAATTCTCAAATGGGTTTGGCCGTTATTCACAAAGAGACATGCCTTGCTTTTTGGGGAATTCAATGTGATGTATGCTACCGTGCTTGTCCGCTAATTGATAAAGCTCTTACGGTTGAACGTAAAATTAATGAACGTACACAAAAACACGCTTATCTATTACCGGTTGTTCATAGTGAATTCTGTACTGGTTGCGGAATTTGTGAACATGTTTGTATTGTTGAGAAAGCCGCAATATTCATCCTTCCAAGAAACATCGCAACTGGAAAAGTAAGTGAACACTATATAAAGGGCTGGGATAAAAAGGACGAAAAAAGGATTGAAGAAAAAGGATTTGAAAAAGATGACAAGAAAGATATGGAATCTGGTTTGGATTATTTAAATACAGATGAGGATTTGTATTAAATAAATGTCTATCAATTTGAAAAATAGTAAATACTTAATTTTACGTAGAGTTGTTCAAACCTCTATTCTTCTACTCTTTTTTGGAAGTAATTATTTTGGATGGAAAATACTTATTGGTAACTATAGTTCAGCATTATTTTTGGATAGCTTACCATTAAGCGACCCATATACAACGTTACAGATACTTGCAAGCGGTTTTGTTGGTGCTTCCGATTTACTGATTGGTGCGGCAATTGTTCTTTTATTTTATGCAATTATTGGTGGAAGAGTTTTTTGCAGTTGGGTGTGTCCAGTTAATTTACTTTCCGATTTTGCTATTATGATGCGAGAAAAATGGAAGCTGAGAAACAAGCCAATAATGTTTCTAAATAGGAATGTAAGATATTACATTTTAGGCTTAAGCTTTATTTTATCTACAATTATTGGAGTTGCAGCTTTTGAGATGATAAGTCCAATTTCAATATTTCACCGAGCAATCATTTTTGGTATAGGTGGGAGTTGGGCGGTAATATTAGCTCTTTTTCTTTTTGAATTAACAATTGTTAAAAATGGATGGTGCGGATACATTTGCCCACTCGGAGCATTTTATTCAGTTATTGGCAAATATGGATTACTGAAAATTTATCATCAAAAAGAAAAATGCACACTTTGTAACGAGTGCTTCAGAGTTTGCCCCGAGGTTCAAGTACTTTCCATCGTTGGCAAAAGGGATGGAGATATAAAAAGTAGCGAATGTACCAACTGTGCAAGATGTATTGATGTTTGTGAAGATGACGCTTTAAATTTTTCAATAAATTATGTTAAAAAGAAATTATAAACAAAAGATAAAATATTATGGAAAAGAAAATATTAATACTCGTAATTATGTTTACCTTTATCACTTGCAGCGATAAAAAACCTGATGAAGGAATTGAAGATGATAAATTAGGATTTATTGATGCCGATGTAACATCCGAAGATACAGACTTCAAAATTAGAGCCGAATATTTAACTGAGCGTCCGGGGGAAAGCGAAAAGATTCTTCGTTCATTCGAAAATGCACCACCGCTAGTTCCGCATACAACTTCTGGATTTTTCCCAATTACAATTAAAAGAAACATCTGCCTCTCGTGCCATATGCCAGATAAAGCGGAGGAGGTAAATGCTGTACCACTACCTAAAACTCATATGTCAAATATAAGACCTCAGTTAGTTTTAGTTAATGGAGTTTATCAAAATCCGGATGATATTGTGGTTGTAAATAAATTGGAGGATTTGAACAACGCATATTTTAATTGTTCACAATGCCATACACCACAAACAAAAGTTAAGGTGGATATCACAAACCTATTTACTCCAGAATTCAGAGAGAAGTTCGGAATATCAAGTTCCGACTTAATTGATAAAATTGATGAAGGAGTGTAACTTATAATAATTACTAATAAATAAATTTGCAAACTAAGGTTTAGTTATAATTATGAACATATCCAGTATTGTAGTTAAAGTACTACCCGAGAATAGTGATGAAGTAATTAAATATTTTAAAGAATCTGATTTTTGTGAATTTCATATTTATGAAAAAGGAAAAATTGTAGTAGTAATAGAGGGTGAAGATGTAAGTGAAGAACTTGAAAAACTTCGTTTAATTGAACAAACACCAAATGTAATTTCAGCTTCTCTTGTTTATTCTTTTTGCGAAGATGAACTTGAAATAGAAAGAGAGAAATTAAAAGTTTCAGCCGATTTTCCTGATTGGCTTAATGATGAAAACATTAAAGCAAAAGATATAAAGTATAACGGAAATTTGAAGAGTAGAGGGTTGTAAATTAATAAAAGAGATAGATTTTCCCCACTCAGTTTCCTCTGCAAATCTATTATAGTAGTCGCTCCCAGAACTGTATGTACAGAACTAAGTTTTACAAAGAATTTGACTTTGAATAATTAAGGTTGAAACAGAAAGGGCGTAATTTATCTAATAATTTTTTATGTTACACAATCCGATATTATTATCTATTTGTTTTAATACAGAAATAACATTTGAGGAAGCTCTAGATATATATGGTGAAACAATATCAAAAAATATTATTAGTATGCTTGGTCATTCTGATTACTTCATGTGACGCCCCTAGAGAAAATCCGGTTGATCCAAATAATCCTGATAATAATTTTTCGAGCATCAATGGAGTTGTTAAGACAAAGGGTTATCCGTTTAATCCAATTGGAAATGTTGATGTTTTTTGGGAAAATGATAATATTATTGTAAAGACAACTCAAAATGGAAAGTACGGTATTCCACGGGTAACTCGAAACAACGGCTGGCTGAAATTTCATTGTGAGAGTTATATTGATGATTCCACTTATATTGATTGGGGAAATAGTGATATCATATCAAATGAAATATTTCTTAATTCTAAACCGATTTTAGACAGTTTAGAATTTTTCAGTGTTGTGAAAAATAGTTGGAATTCTGCTACTAAAGAGCACTATCTAAAAATAAGGGTAAGAATCTCAGATTTCGAAGGAGTTAACGATATAGTTAATGTTTATGTTGAAAATATAGAACTATATTCACTCAAAAAACTCTCATATGATTATACAAACAATTTCTATGAAGGTAAATTATGGCAAAGTGATTTAGGAGGAAACTCATTGGATGGAATTATAGGTAAAGATTTTAGAATACTTGTAAATGATTTAGATAGTAGTACTTTTATTATTGGTAATACGAGCATCAAAAGAGTTATTAATGAAGAAATTGAACTGATTTCACCCATTAGTAATGAAGAAGTTAATATTCCATTTAAGCTAAATTGGAAAAGATTCACTCCTGGTTTTAATTTCACTTATCGGGTTGAAATATATACTAATGAAACCGTGCAAAACTTAGTTTATTCAAGAGGAAATATAGAACAAGATTCAATTTCTTATACAGTAAATTCACAAATAGACGCTGGTAGTTACTATTGGATTATCTGGGCAATTGATGAATTCAATAACCAAGGTAGTTCTAAACAAGGTTCATTTATTATTAACAATTAATATTTAACAGGAATGTTCAATTACGAAAATATAAATCATATCAAAACCTTAAATAGGGATCAATTTGAAGCATTAAGGGATCTTAACGAACTTATAAATTCTTCAATGATGAAAGATAGTTTGATTGAGCATTCTCTGGATTTAGTTATTAATGTAATAAATGCTGAACGCGGATTATTTGCAAAATATGATGTAGAAAAGAAAGACTTTTTAATAATCAGTGCCCGCAATTTTGAAAAAGAAAATATTAAAGTATTGTCCGACTTTTCCTCTAACATGCTTAAACAAGTAATCGATAAAAAGGAACCTGTTCTATATCACGATATTCAAAGTGATCCGAAGGCTTCGCAATATGACAGTATTCAGCTTCAGAATATAAAGTCTGTGATCGGAGTTCCTATTATTCAAAATGGAAATATTTGGGGAGTAATATTAGCCGACAGCAGAATGAACAGACAGGAGTTCACGGAAGAAAATCTTTCATTTCTGAATTTCTTTTCAAATCTATTTTCCTCAGCTCTTGAAAGAATTGATTTTGTTGAAAAAATCCAAGATGAAAATCAGTTTCTCATAAATCAGTTGCAATCAAATGAGAAACTACCTGATATGATCGGAAATAGTGAAGCTATGCGAAAGGTTGCTAAAATGATTCATAAAGTAGCACAGTCAGATGCAACTGTATTAATATATGGAGAGAGTGGAACTGGAAAAGACCTTGTCGCGAAAGCAATACATAAATTGAGTCAAAGGAACGAGCATCCTTACCTCGCGCAGTTTTGTGGATCAATACCAGATAATTTATTAGAGAGCGAATTATTTGGTTATAAAAAAGGGGCATTTACAGGTGCAAATACTGATAAGAAAGGATTATTGGAGGTTGCAAATAATGGCTCATTTTTCTTTGATGAAATTGCTGATATATCAAATTCGCTGCAGGCTAAACTTCTGAGGGTTCTTGAAAATAAGGAAATTATTCGATTAGGTGATACTTCAGTAAAGAAAATTGATGTTAGAATAATAGCAGCTACAAATAGAAGTCTTGAAGAACTTGTTGAAGATGGAAAGTTTAGAGAAGATCTTTTCTATAGACTCAATGTGTTTCCAATTAAATTGCCATCACTCCGTGAAAGAAGAGAAGACATTCCATTGTTAGTAAATCACTTTATTAATGAGTTTAGTGATGATGAATTAAAAGTAGAGCCCAATGCTATGAAATTAATGCAGGGATATCATTGGCCTGGCAACATAAGACAGTTACGCAATGTTCTTCAACGAGCAATAATACTTTGTAATACTGATAAAATTGAAGTTGAACATATTATAATTGAAGATAGTAAAAATAATAATAGTTTTAATGGAACTCTTAAAGAATATGAAAAACTGATTTTGCAGAAAAGGTTGGAAGAACTGAAAGGTAATAGAACTTCAGTTGCAAAATCATTAGGTGTATCAGTGCGATGGGTACAAAGCAAAATAAAAGAGATGGAAGAAGAAAAAACTAAAAGTAAATCTTAATAGATAAACTCAATCAATGAACGATTCTACTGTAGACAAATTATTTGATAAGTTTGAGGTTATCAAAGTATTAAAGAAAGATCAACACGCTGCTGTTTATCTTGCTCACCACATCTACCTTGACAAAAAAATAATTCTTAAAGTATTAAATACTGATATAATTAGTGATAAGGTAATTATACAAAGATTTAAAAGAGAAGCAAAAATACTTGCACAGCTTGACAGTGTAAATATTATTAAAGTTCTAGACTTTGGAATGTTTAATGAGTTTTTCTACATCTCATTTGAATATTTTCCAAGTCGAAATCTTCGTCAGATTATTAAAGAAAATAAATTTACGGCAGAGCAAAAGAAAAAACTAGTCATTCAGCTTTTTAAAGGGCTAAGTGTTGCACATAAAAATAATATCATTCATAGAGATATTAAACCAGAAAATATATTAGTCAATGAGTCTTTGGAATTAAAAATTGGTGATTTCGGACTGGCGCAAGCTACTAACGAGAGTGTTGTTACCAGTCAATATTCATTGGTCGGGACTCCTTGCTATATGTCTCCTGAGCAGATTAGCGGTAAACAGCTAACTGTTCAAAGCGATCTTTTTTCTGCCGGTATTGTGATTTTAGAGTTATTTACAAATAAAAATCCTTTTTTGGGTAATGATGTTAATGCATCAATTAATTTTATTACAAAATTCGACGAAAAAAAGGTTTCATTAGATTTCAACGGTGTATCGGAGAAAATTGTAATATTGATAAGGAATCTACTTAAAAGAAATCCTCAAGAAAGATACAAGAATTGTGATGAAATATTAAATAGTCTAGGAATTTCTACTAGTAAAGAAATAAATCTTGCAAATGCTGAAAAGGAAAAATCGAAGTTTAATAGAAACATTATTATTTTGTTAATTTTTGCCGGAATTGTGATTTCATACATTGTTTTTATTCTACCTTCGGATGATTTAAATACTTCTATTACTAAAACACCTAAAGTTAAT
>JBDLIN010000012.1:0-33845 GCA_039714835.1 Bacteroidota bacterium
TAGTGATTTCTAATTCGACCACTGGGGAATTTTTTACAGAGACAAAAACGATGCTGCTGCTGAAGTAATACTAATTTGCTTTTACACTTTTATTATATTTTTTAATAGCTTCTACAACATTTTTAAGTTTCTCATTAGCAGGAGTTTCTTTTAAAGCTTTCTTAAGATAATGTACCGCTTTTTTTTCATCGCAATAGAGCCAAAGCATACCATGTGAAAGATTGTACTCATACTCTTCACTGAATTCATGAGTTTCTTTAAAGTTATTTAACAATTCAGCACATGGACAGTCATCTAGAACTGTATCGGCTGTAGTAATAAAGGTAATATCTTCATTTACTAATGCATGAAATATATTTAAGGCTTTATCTAATTTTCTCGTTTGAACATAACATATAATGAGTTTTCTGCGTACCGGCTTATTGTCAGACTCCTTTAAATAAACAGGCTCTAATTCTTTCTCTGCGTTTACATAATTACGAGCCATAAAATATTGATTGCCTAACATTTCACTCATAGTATTTCTTTAATCCTCTTTTTGAAAAATATTTTAGCTGCTAAAATAATAAAAATAATAATATTGGACGAGGTATAAACCCCGTCCCAATAAACTAATTAATTCACTAATTATTGAACTAACTCATAATCATGAATTTCAGTATCTGCATTAAATTTTGTTCCTGGCATTTCATCATAAGACATCCCGTTAACACCAAATAATATTGATTTTGCATCATAGCGTAAAACTCTCAAATATGCTGAAACATGAGCTGAAGTTTGTCCAGTATAACAGTAAACTGCTACTGGTTTATCAGTTGGAAGAGTTTTAAGGTCAACATCAACACTTAGTGATGATGTTGGTGTATACTGCATTGCACCATCAATGTGTCCCCAACTGTAATCTGCTTCACTCCAATAATTAGCTATATGATAACCAGCCAAATTAGCGTAAACATCATCACTACCAACCGCTGCTTCACCAAATCCTTCAGCTAATACTGCTTCAACTCTTGCTCTAAGAATTTCTTGAGGATCAGTTTTACCAGTTTCTAATTTAGGAAGATCACCAGCTGCTGGTTTTGCTGTTGCTGCAGTAACAAATTGAGCTGCTCTAGAATTATTTACGTTGTCTCCTGTCCAAGAACCAGAAGTTGCGGGATTCCAGCTGCACATACCCCATTTCATATCAAATGTATTTGTTTTACCAACAGTACGGAGTAAACCGTTTACCCAGCCAGCTGACTGACCAGAAAAACATACTATCACAACTTTTTCCTTGGTTTCAAGATTGTTGGTTTCGTAATAATCTAAAACATCAGCTGCAGCTACTTTTACAGCACCTGTAATATGTCCCTCATCATATTTATCGCCTCTAATATCAATAATTGCCCATGAACCACCGGCTAAAACATTAGCATTAACCTCAGAGGCTTTAACCATTTTAGGGAATCCATTTACTGGATCTCCGTTTTCTTCAAGGTATTTTACTAGAACTTCTGCCTCATTTACAGTTGGTGGCGGATCTGTGGTTTCTTCACTACACCCAGTATAAAAGAATAGTAATGGAATGATGAGCATTAGGTAATAGATTTTTCTTAGTTGCATTTTACTTCTCCTTATTTTGAAAGATAATTAGTTAGTTAGTGTTAAAATTTCTTTTCTTTTTGTCATTGCGAGGGATCCCGACTTGTCGGCAGACAGGCTTCACAATGACAGTTAAAGTTCTATTTTGCTTCCCACCTTGCAGGGAGTTTATCATCTACTACAATATTTATATTAGCATTTACTTCCCAGTCATTTAAGCTAGGTTGAATTTCATCTTCAGGATTACTATTAAACAGATAGAATTCTCTATTCCTTAATGATCCGTCGTCCATTTTTACAATATGACAAGCCTGCGCACAAGCCGGATGCGATATTGCTGTTCCAGAATCACTTACTGTTGTATCAGTTCTTGCAGTCCATCTTAAAATATTATGTGGAGTTGTATATTTATATGTTGGGAAAACATCAAAGTTCGCAAGTGTTGCAACTCCCCAGTTATCCCAGCTATCGGGAGCTGAAAGTGCTTGACGTACCGTTGCTAATTTATACTCATCTCTGCCATTAAAATCTACACTATAAGGAGCAGTTTTTAGTGGATTCATTGCTATCTTAAATTTCTGGTGTGAAGGTACTCTTGCACCAGCTCCCCCAGCAACTTTTGAAAGATGTCCATCATCTCCTGAAATATGGCAACTTCCGCAGTTATTATAATCTTGTGAATGGCACGCTTGGCAGTTGAATTTATTAAAATGTTTTTCATGATAAATATTGCTTGTTTCCAAACCTGAATGGCAATTTTCACATTTAGGTAATTGAGGCATAGCATAACGTGTTTTGTATATATTTCCATCACCATGAATCTCATCTTTTGTATGGCAACTCATACAAGTATATCCTTGTTTTGTAAAATGAACATCAGGTTTAGTTCCACTAGCAATACCAGCATAACCATGCCACCCACGGCTTACATGACATTTTGCACAAACATTAATCATACTAGGTTTTTTTGCAAAAGCATGACCATTTATTAATCCGCCACCATCAATTTTAGGACGAATAATATGACACTCACCACATGTAGCATGGCATGTGAAACAGTTTTTGCTATATCCTTCTTTCATATCTTCAGGACATTTCGAAAAATCTTCAGGTTCTGTTCCAAATCCACCTCTATTAATAGGAGACATTTTTTGTCCCCATCCTTGCTCATGTATACTATTTTTTGTTCGAGCTACAATATCAGGGTGGCAAGAAGCACACTTTTCATCTGATGAATGAGATGGTTCCTTAATAAAATTATTGGAATGTGCTACAGTTCTATCAGAAGTACCTTCAACACCATTATGGCATGTTACGCAACCAAGTTTTCCATGAATATCATTTTTAAAAGCATCGTAACCAGCTCCACCAAGATATACTCTATCATAAGGTTGGTGAAATGGAGGTGCTCCACCACAGCCACCAGTATCTTCAGGTGGATCTTCTGGAGTATGATTTGCTTTTAAATGTTCGTAATTCGTGTGACAACCTTCGCATGAATTTACTTTAGCTAAATCTTCATCTGAAGTTGGGGGATCAGTAACTTTCTTTTCGGAACAACCGATAAATAGAAAAGATATCAAAATAATCGAAGATAAGAATGAAAAAAATATTTTACGCATGATCAATCCTATTATTAGAAATAGAGAATTATTTGGAGGGATGATTCAAGTTAAGTGCCAATTGGATTTTGCGCTCTTTTTAAGGAAAACACAAACGACAAATGAAACGGTATGTTTCAATATCGTTATAAAAATAATTGCAAATGAAAAGTTATCGGTTTTATAGGACTAAAGAGATTATAACAATAAATGTGAAACCAACCTTCGCTGAAGTTTATAAACTGGAATAATATAGAAATTAGCTACAGTTGGCAAGCGTGAAATGTGAAAAAATGTGTAAAAAACAAAGATTACTAATGTTAATTAAATAAATGAAGTAAAGGAATGACAATTGAAACATAGAGAACAAAGATGAAACAGATGGAACGTACTAGTTGCTAGATACTGGATTCTGGTTGCTTGATTAAAAACATAATTATCTAGAATTTAATATCCAGTATCCAGCATCAAGTATCTTGCTTCTAGTTTTTAGTCTTGATCTAGCCCATGCTTTTTTAACTTTCGCCAAAGAGTAGTTCTTCCGATTCCCATTTCTTTTGCAACTTGTGTTCTATTCCAATGATGTTTTTCGAGTAAGCCAAAGAGTTTTGATGCTTCACTGCCATTATCGGAAAATGAGTGCTTTTCTCTTATCCCGAATTGTGAACCATTAGAACTACGTATTGAATCGGGGAGCTTTGATGCTTCAATCATATTAGAACTTTTAGTTCTGACGAAAGCGTATTCAATAACATTTTCCAATTCTCTAATATTTCCCGGCCATTTGTAGTTTAGCAACATATCAAGAGCTTTATCATCAAATTCTTTGATCTCCTTTTTATAAAGGAATGAGAATTTTTTTAGAAAATGAGCAGTGAGTGGAATTACATCATCCATTCGGTCACGCAGGGGAGGAATGACGATTGGGATAACGCTTAAACGATAATAAAGATCTTCTCGCAAGGATCCATTTTTGAGTGCATCATTAATATCGATATTGGTTGCAGCTATAACGCGTACGTTTACTTTTCTTGTAATAGATTCTCCAACACGTTCAAATGAACCCTCTTGCAGAACCCTTAGTAATTGTAATTGCATTTGAGCAGGCATCTCTGCAACTTCATCAAGGAAGATCGTTCCCTTATCAGCAATTTCAAATCGACCTGGTCTATCCTTAATTGCATCAGTAAAAGCACCTTTCACATGACCAAAAAGTTCACTTGCAAGTAAATTAGTTGGGAATACAGCACAGTTGACTTTTACAAATGGTTCTTTTTCTCTGCTACTGGTCTGCTGAATCGCATTTGCTATCATCTCTTTACCAGTACCAGATTCACCTTGAATCATTACCGGTGCGCTTGAGTCTGAAATTTCTCTGATTAGCTCAAAGATTTCCTGCATCTTTTTGCTATGGCCAATAACTCCATGGAAATTGGTATCTTCAGCTAAACATTCTTTCAATCCAGCGAGTTCGGTTATATCTCTAAATGTAATTATACCACCAGTGGGATCACCGATATCATTATAAAGAACTGCTGAGTTCATTCGGATAGGTTTGTTTGGACCTTCCTTTGCCTGAATGTGAGATTCAAAATCATAAATTGTGTTTTGTGATTTTAGCGCAAGGGCAATTGGACAATCGGTGAAACATAATTTTGAGCGAAATACATGCTTGCAGAATTTACCAATAACTTCATCTCTTTGATATCCGGTTATTTTTTCCGCAGCTTTATTGAAAAAATTTATCTTAAAGTTTTTATCAACTGTGAAGACTCCTTCGCCAATTGATTCAAGAATATGATCTTTTAAATTATCATCAATGTTCATATAAAAATATAAAAATGAAAAGATTTGTTTCAAAGATATATTATTTATAGTAAAAAGTATATGGAAAAATTAAGCAAGTGAAACACATTGTCTATTAAATAAGGTTTTAACGAAAGTTAAAATGATTATGGTCCATCCTCTTCGTGACAATCATGACACATATTTTCTTCCCAATCTTCCTGCTCTACATCATCTCCAGGATGAATGAAAACCAAAGATTCATTAATAGAACTTCTCTGCATTTTTTGAGGAGAGCCTTGGGAGTTTATTAAATGACATAAATTACAATCCCTTGAGATAAACTGACCATTTTCAGATACATGATTATCATCATGACATCTGAAACATCCAGGGGATTTGATGTGACCAATATTTATCGGATACTGATCCCATCTAACATTCATCTCCGGGAAAATATTTTGTAAGAATTGTTCTTGAATAGATGAAATTGTTTCTTGTAAAAGTTCATTATGTTCTTCAATCACTTCAGGATAATTTTCAGTATAGAAATCTTCTATTGATAATTTTATTTCTGCTAAAGCTGAATCAGTAGATGAATATTGTTGAGCACAAATTGATGTCGCTATTGATTTTATTTCTGGTAATTCCAGCGAAATATTACCGGCAGTGATGGCATTATTTATAAAAAATTCCGGAGGTTTATAATCATGAGAAGGTCTATTATGGCAGTCAATACAATCGACTTCTCTGATCTCTAAAATATCAATTTCGTCTTCATCAAGAGGTTCGTCCGCTGAATCAAAAATTGTTACTTGCCCGGTCTTTTTGTCAGTCAGTCTCACCCATGGAATATTCTGTCTTCTGAAATCAGTAGCAGCATATTCAACTTTAACATTTGGATTTATATGCCAATGGATACCTTCTTCCAATCCAAGTGCATCAAATTCGGCTCCTACTTTCATTACAAGATTAATATCCCATTCACTGTTTTCTTCATCCCTTAAATAATGTCTCTCCATTCTAATAGACCGTGAATAAAATTTTTGAGGCCAATGACATTTTTCGCAAGTTTCTCTTGCAGGACGCAGATTTTGAATAGGTGTTTGAATCGGTTTAGGGATGTCCCCAATTACAGTCTTATAAACTTGTCTTAATCCGGAAAGTTTAGAACGCATATACCAATCTGCTCCTTCTCCAACATGACATTCAACACATTTAACTCTAGCATGTGGAGAGGTCTGATAAGCAATAAACTCCGGATTCATAACTGTGTGACAAATTTCACCGCAGAATGAAACGGATTCAGTAAAATGAAAAGTTTCATAACTTCCAACAGCAGATATGAAAAGAAAAATAGCAGTACCAATTACAAAGATAAAAGTTGCATTTCTATGTGCAGGAAGATTCAAATCAACAAATGGAAGTGGTCTAGAAATATTTCCCGGCACATTTTGCCTATTTAACTGCTTTCTCTTGCGAAACATTCCAATAGGAATTAATATTAGTCCAGCAATTAGAAATGCTGGTAAGATGATATAGATAACTAAACCAAGGTAGGAACCGCCTTGATTAAAAGCTAGGGATACTGTAAGTAAAAATATTATCATTAATATAGCAACAGTAGAAATTGTAGCGCCTATAAGTGATAACCAATTTTTAGTAGTTTCTGGGAGTTTAAGTTTCATATTTTCAATAACTCACTAGAAAAGATTTTTTATAAATATATAGAAATATTGAACAAATAAAAAAGTATTTATAATTATGAAAAATTTTTAATGATTTGTTTCTAATTTAAAAATGGTTTAAAACAAAAAAGCCGCTTTTAACAGCGGCTTCATTATAAGAATGGCTGGAATTTCTATTTATCTATCTGCTTATTTATATGCTTCAGAGGATCTATAATTTCACCTTGATCATTTACAACACTTGAATGACACATGAAACATTGTTCTAGCGAGAAATCACCAAAGTGACCTGTTGGTAACGGAGTAATTAAATTTCCATCTTCATCGATTTCACCATGACATGTTCCGCATTGTCCATCAGTTTCTGTAGTACTATTCCAGAGAGGATTGTAGTTATTTCCTTCAATATCCCCAAATTTAAAAGCACCATGGCAGTATGTATTAGAGCAAGTTAAATCGCTGTTATATGAAGGTGTTGCATCAATACTGTCTGGGTGGGAAAATGATCCAAATTCCATTTCAGAGGAATTACCATCTATATGCGCATGAACAAATGCTCCATCTGATGTAGTGCTTTGATGACATTCAAAGCAGCCGATGTTTGTGCTTTTCTCATTCCCATGAACATGTATGTAGTGTGCACCTACACCTTTTGAACCTTTATCTGAGTTGCCTTCTAAATCATTTGGTGGAGCAATGTGCTTGGGATTAGCAAACTCTCCGTGACATGTATTGCATGCTTCCGGTCCAGCAGGCTGGGTATGACAATCAAGACAGCTAACATCAGCAGTTCCGCCGCTGTAATCAGCAGCATGGCAGCTTTGGCATTTTGTTAAATTAAAACTCCAATTATTTTTCACAAATACATTTCCATGAAAATCCTCTGAAGAAGCCTTCCCAAAACCTTCTGGGTGATGAGTGATATCTTCCGGAGTGTTGATATCTTCATTGATTTCACTACAACCAAATGCAAGAAAGAGACTAAATACTATAATTAGTGTAGAAATAATTTGCTTCATATTATACTTCATTCTGTTCTCAAATTTTAATTATCAATTATGACAATATCCGCAGAAACCTTGTCCTTGAGTTTGTGATAAAGCACCACCATCAGTATGGCAGTTATAACAAACCGCTCCAAAATCGCCATGCCAATCGCCATGTTCATTATTCATAAATCCAACTACATGAGTTTTTGGGTTTGTTCCTTTAATACCATCATTATCGGTATGGCACATAATGCAATTAGGATCAGCACCTTGTGTATCGTGACAGCTAGCGCAGGTTTCAATATCACGTCTTGCAATTTCAGCATGAACTCCGCCGCCGCTTCCAACTCCCATTGTTGTGAAATTTGGTTGAGTGTGTGATGTCGGTACAAATCCTTCCATTGCAAAATCACCATTTTCATCAACATTATGGCACTCTGCGCAGAAAGTTTCTGTTTGATGACATGTTGCACATTCTGAAGCTTTACCTCTTGCGTCAATTCCATGGTTGTATCGATAATTTAAATCATGCACGAGACTTATCTGCTGCTGATTAGTGTTGTCAACCAATCTATGTGGAGAATAAGGAGTTAAGAAATTGTCGGGTGCATTTGTTTCATCGATCATTATTGTTCCAACATGGCATGATTCACAGAAATTATTATCGTGACACATTGCGCAGTCAGCATCGGCTTCCAATGAGGAGAATTTATGATCTTTGTTGAAATTAACCTGCTTATGATTGAGTGGGACTAAGTCTGCAGTTGAAACATGACACTGCTCGCAAACATTAGTTGCCTTGCTAGTATTATCGTGACACTGATAGCAGTCACCCATAGAAGGGAACAAAGTTGCTGATTCAAATCCATAGTCAACTTTTTCTAATCCTTGATGACAGGAAGTACATTCCATTTCCTGTTCTTCAATATGGGATTTGTGGCTGAAATAAATTGGCGATTCCGAAACAGGTAATGGTTCTAAAACTTCTTCGAAATGACAAAGCTCACAATTTTCATCATCCTCAACATCATGGCATTCACCGCATGCTTCCATTGTAGGAAGGAGTTTATCACTTAGTGATATACTTTCAGCAGCATCTGTGTGACAGTTTTCACAATCAAGTTCATTTTCAATATGCGTTTGATGTGTGAATTTGATCAGTTTCGCATTTGACGGATCTTTTGCTTCAGTTTGAAAAGAAAATGCTGTAATTGTTAAATAAATTATTCCAGCAGTTAAAAGAAAAATATAAAAGTGTTTTGGTTTCATTTTAGCTCTTTTTATAGATTCAAGTTAAACCAGTAATTAAGTTTGAATAATAACCGATAATCGTTTTTGTAAATTTTGTTATTAAAGAATTGTCCTTGCAGATCAAATGATAACACTCTGAAAGGACGAACATTACATCCGGCAAGAAGTGAAATGATATTACTCTTTTCTGAATCAGCAGATAGTTTATAAGTAGTATATCCCAATCCGATGGATGGAGTTAAAAATCCATTCATTAGTGATCTTGCTGTATAGATAGAGATTGCATCTAATTCACCAGCATATCCAAATGTTTTACGATAGCTGATGCTTCCGAAAGTTGAATTTAATCCAATCGTTAACCGTTGAGCATTTTCATCTTTGTATGTTACATTTCCAAATTTACCAAGAATAGAGAATGATGAGCTGAATTTATAATCTACGCCACCTTCAATTTCGTGTGTATTGGCAAAATCAAATACTGCAAAAATCGAATTATATCTGATCTTAGGTGCTCGGTAATTATAATAAACATTAAATCCCCAATTTTCAATATTATCATATCTTCCGGTCAGTTCAAATCGAGAAGTTGTACTGTAGTTCAGATCGTAATCGTATCGTGTATAAATGTTAAATACTTTTGGAGATCTGTACGAAACATCAGCTGTCACAAATTTAAATTGATTGGAATGACTTTGGATCAGATAGTTCATTGGATTGAAGTTTTCATTAAGTCTAACAGCTTCATACTGTTGAAAAGTATAATTTTTATCGATGTAGCTAAGTCCAAACCTAAAATTTCTGACAGCAGTAATATCTAACTTTCCACTCAGAACATAATTGTTTTCCCAATCATCAGTAATTTCAAATTTTTGGTATGCAGGTACATTTCCGCCATAAAACAATTGTAGCTTGATACCCTTTAGCTTAAATTTGATATCACCGCCATCATAAGTTCCGCTCGAAACGTTATTGAATAAAGAGATTCTACCAACTCGAAAAGTTAAGAAGTTAAAGAGATTTCTTCCTTCAAGGTAAAGGTTATAAACACGAACACGAGGATCATTAAGTATTTCTTGTGCAACATCGGTTTCATAATTCACTCTTGTTTTGAGTGAAAATTTACCCATATTAGCATTCAGCATTAATGATTGAAAAGTCCGCATATACTGATAAGACTCTGCAACATCATGACGTTCAAAAGAATAGATTGATGAAGAAATTCTACCATTCAAATTTTGAGCAGAAATGATCGTCTGCAGAAGAATTAAAAATAAAACAAAAAACTTAGTTTTCATTTTCAGCCTAATGATTTAAAATTATTTTTTAGGAATATCGTGAGCTATTTCTTTCCATCTTTTTTCAAAATCAAATGGTTTGTATGTTGGACTTTCTTCATTATGACAAGTTTCACACTGAGCTTTAATAGCAGCTTCGTCTTTGTATTCTGCAAGTCCTGCTGCAACAGCTTTTGCATGATCTTTCATTATGCTTTTCTTTTTGTAATTTCCACCAGCATTATGACATGATTCACATTGGATGCCTTCACTTACTTTGTATTTTTTCCCAATTAATGCTGCATCGACATCATAAGCGGTTGCATGACATTTAAGACATTCTGGAGTTTCAACAGCTTTAGTTTTAAAACCTTTTTCTACTGCAATTTTATCAGCTTCTTCAGTTTCTAATGTTTTGTATGCATTGGCATGTTTACTTTCCTGCCAAATTTTTAATTGTTCTCCATCTTTAGCTTTTTTATGACACATGCCGCAAGTTTTTACCCCGACAAATTGAGGAGTATCACCTGCAAAAGTATATGAGTTTCCAGAAAAAAGGAAAAGAATAGTAACAACTAACATTAAAGGGGTGATAATTAATTTTTTCATGATTTTACCTTTTAATTAATTATGAATATTTAGTTAGGATAATCAACTCAATTAAAATGCCAATTTTTATATTATTAAACAATAGTAAAATAATATCGATATGAGGTGCTTTTATTGATTGAATTTGAAATAATAATGTCGATTATAGAACTGTTTGATGATGTTGTATCTCATAGAGAATGAAACAATGTGTCTATTCGTGAAACAATTGAAACACTTTATTGAAATATTAGAATAATGAAGATTTTTAATAACCATCACTGTTCAATATGATTTTTATCTTTTTGTAAATAAACAAAAGCCAATGTGTTATAGTTTTAATTTTAAACAACCTGATATTTCCTTAAACAGATTTATAACGCTAATCACAAACTAGACAACCGAAGGCATAACTTAGTCTATGGTGAAGTAGTTATTGATGGGAGTTTAAACCAGCCCATCTTCTAGAGCCTGCCTTTGCCGAAACGGCTACGTGCAGGTAGGTACGAAGTACGGCGGACAGGTGAATTGGTTTTTAGGGAATTTAATTGGTTTTATTTCTCCAACGACTTCCTCCTTCGGCGGACAAGTAAGTCGTTGGTTAATACTTTATTTATCTGTGATAATCCGTTTAAATCTGTTAAATCAGTGTGCTATTCTTTTTGGACAGATGTTTTTTTAGCCAATAAAAAAAATTTTGTATTTATTAACTATTTAATTTAATTTCACTAATTAGAATTCTATAAATGATTTTGCATGTGGGCTTCAGAAATTATAATCTATATTATAAATTTAAACAATTAATAGGAGGAATTTGATGGGTTGGCTTTCAAAAAGCTTAAGTTCATCTATCGGAAAGAAATTTATTATGGCTGTTACAGGATTAAGTTTAATTCTTTTTTTGACAGTACATTTAATAAATAACTTATTCCTATATGCTGGTAAGGATGGATTTAACACGTTGGTTGGCAGTCTTGATGCGGTTAAACCGCTGGTGAGAGTTGCTGAGGTAATTTTACTGTTGTTCTTTTTATTTCATATTTATAATGGTATAAAACTCTGGTGGGAAAACAAGAAAGCAAATCCGGAGAAGTATGCTATCAATGCATCAAAGGAGAATAGTACTTTCTATTCGAGAACAATGCCTTATACAGGTGCAATAGTATTAGTTTTTCTAGTTACTCATCTTTCCACTCTTTGGGTTCAATTTAATTTTGAGATGGGGGGAACACATGAATACTATGATGTAATTGAAACACTATTCTCAGATATCAGTCTAGTAGTAATTTATGTAGTAACTATGCTGGTTTTAGGATTCCATCTTAATCATGGCTTTCAGAGTGCATTTCAAACTTTCGGATGGCATCACAAAAAATATACTCCGCTGGTTGAAAAAATCGGAACTCTGATTTCACTTATTTATGCAGTTGGATTCTCCTCTATACCAATCTACTTTTATATTCAAGCTATGGGAGGTAACTAATGATTAGGTTAGATTCAAAAGTACCTGAAGGACATATATCGGAAAAATGGACAAATCATAGATTCAATATGAAGCTGGTAAATCCGGCAAATAAAAGAAAGTTTGACGTTATAGTTATTGGAACCGGATTAGCCGGGGCTGGTGCCGCAGCTACATTAGGAGAATTAGGGTATAATGTAAAGGCGTTCACTTATAATGATTCTCCTAGAAGAGCACACTCGATTGCTGCTCAGGGTGGAATTAATGCTGCTAAGAATTATCAAAATGATGGGGACTCCGTATATAGATTATTCTATGATACTGTTAAAGGAGGAGATTTTCGATCCCGTGAAGCAAACGTTCACCGCCTTGCTGAAGTAAGTAATAATATTATTGATCAGTGTGTTGCTCAAGGTGTTCCATTTGCAAGAGAGTACGGAGGAACACTCGCTAACCGTTCCTTTGGTGGAGCGCAAGTTTCAAGAACTTTTTATGCTAGAGGCGAAACAGGACAGCAGTTATTGTTAGGAGCATATAGTTCCCTTAATAGACAAATAAAACTTGGGACCGTTAAAACATATAACCGTCATGAAATGCTGGATGTAGTTCTGGTTGATGGTAAAGCAAAAGGTGTTGTCGTTAGGAACTTACTTACAGGAGAAATTGAAAGCCATGCAGCTCAAGCGGTTGTTTTAGCAACAGGTGGTTATTCGAATGTTTTCTTCTTATCAACAAGTGCAATGCTTTGTAATGCAACTGCAGCTTGGCGGGCTCATAAAAGAGGGGCAGCATTTGCTAATCCTTGTTATACACAAATCCATCCAACAGCAATTCCTCAGCATGGTGAAGGACAATCTAAATTAGTTCTAATGAGTGAAAGTTTAAGAAACGATGGAAGAATTTGGGTGCCGGATGCACCGGGAGATCATAGAGCACCTTCAGATATACAGGAAAGTGAAAGAGATTATTACCTTGAACGAAGATATCCGTCATTCGGTAATTTAGCTCCCCGCGATATCTCTTCAAGAAGTGCAAAATATGCTTGTGATGATAACAAAGGAATTGGCGGTGGTAGAGCTGTTTATCTTGACTTTGCTGATGCAATTAGCCGAATTGGTGAAGATGCTGTTCGTGAAAAATATGGAAACCTATTTGAAATGTACGAAAACATAACCGGTGAAAATCCATATAATGTTCCAATGAGGATCTATCCCGCACCTCACTATACTATGGGTGGTTTATGGGTTGATTATAACTTAATGAGCAATATTCCCGGGTTATTTGTCGCGGGTGAGGCAAATTTTTCTGACCATGGAGCAAATAGACTTGGAGCAAGTGCCTTAATGCAAGGTTTGGCTGATGGCTACTTTGTAATTCCTTACACAGTTGGAAATTACTTTGGAGGTGATAAACCTGAAAAAGTAGATGTTAATGGCTCAGAGTTTAAGGAAGCAGAAAAGAAAGTAAAAGATAATACTGATAAACTTCTTTCAATTAATGGTAAACAGACTGTTGATGATATCCATAAAAAGTTAGGTAATATGCTGATAGATAAAGTTGGAATGTCAAGAGATGAAGCCGGACTAAAGCAAGTAATTCAGGATATCAAAGATTTACGTGAAGAATTCTGGAGTGATGTCAAAGTTGTAGGAAAGGGTGACGAACTAAATCTCACTCTGGAAAGAGCGGGAAGAGTAGCTGACTTCCTTGAACTTGGAGAACTTATGGCTGTCGATTCATTAGATAGAGATGAATCCTGCGGTGCACACTTCCGAGAAGAACATCAAACTGAAGATGGTGAAGCGGTTAGAAATGATGAAGATTATGCATATGTTGCAGCTTGGGAGTATGAGGAAGCTGGCAAATGGAATCTTCACAAAGAGGATCTTAAATTCGAATATGTTGAATTAGCAACGAGGAGTTATAAATAATGAGTGATCAAAACATAAATCTGAATTTAAATATTTGGCGACAAGAATCTTCAGAAGCTAAGGGTAAGTTCGAGGTGTTTAATGTCTCAGTATCTCCTCATGCTTCAATTCTTGAATTACTTGATGAATTAAATAACAATTTAGAAAAAGAAGGAAAAACTCCTATTGCATTTGAGAGTGATTGCCGAGAAGGAATATGTGGGACATGCGGTTTAGTGGTTAACGGACATCCACATGGTAACATAAAACATACAGCAACATGTCAATTGCATATGAGAAACTTCAAAGACGGTGAAACTATTTATATTGAGCCATTTAAAGCAAAAGCATTTCCAGTTATTATGGATCTTATTGTTGATCGATCTGGGTTAGATACAATTCAGCAAGCCGGAGGTTATGCTTCATTTAATACCGGCAGTGCACCTGATGCAAATGCGATACCGATCTCAAAAGACACAGCATCACTTGCGTTAGATGCCGCTGAGTGTATTGGATGTGGTGCTTGTGTAGCTGCATGTAAGAATTCATCTGCTATGTTATTTGTGAGTGCTAAAGTTTCACAATTTGCGTTATTACCGCAGGGACAGCCGGAAAGATATGAGCGGGTTCAAAATATGGTTATTGCTCACGATGAATCTGGATTCGGTAGTTGTACAAATACTTATGCTTGTGAAGCTGAATGTCCAAAAGGAATTTCAATCAGCAACATTGCGAGGATGAATAGAGATTACTTTGTTTCAAATATGAAACTGCAGGATGTATAAACCTTAATTATTCTGCTGTCACTGATCCCGCTAAAAAAAAATAGCGGACAAGTACTCAGTGACAGAAATTGAATGCTACCGTATGAATGGTGGAGATAATAATTAGTTTTAGAAGCCCAACTTTTTAGAAAAGATGGGCTTCTTTATATATATAAATATTATAACTTCCTTTAAAATTTATTACTAAATTTGTAGTGATCTAAGTCACTATAATTTATAATTATTTTTGTAAAGCTATGTTTGAAAAAGAGATTGAATTTATCTACAACTACTATCTCAATAAAATTGAGAGGTTGAATTCCTTTGTAACCTTTGAACAATTAGCATCAGCTGATCTGCATCCGGCCTTGCTACAATATGTTTCAGCAGAAATTGACTATTTGATCTATGAAGATCGGCAGAAATTATTAAAAGAATCTCTGTTCGATTATTCCGGAGAAGAAATAAATAAATATTTCAACCTAATTGGTGAAGAAATTAAGTTAACAAAGAAATTTTCGAAAGAATATATTACCAAACTGTTACTTCACGCAACTTCTTTCAACGTTAATTACACTATCCGACCAAATTGGTCACTTCTTCAATTTATTTATGAAAACGAATCTGAGAAATATGTTTCCGAGGTTAAACAAATATTAAACTACCTTTATTATTATCCATACTATAAGCGAATCTTAAATAATTACTTTAATAAGAAACATCTTTATAAAATTACGGAATTCGAACTTGCTAGCTTACTTAAAAAGATTGACAAAATAAATTTGGAAAATAACTTCGATGAATTAGTTGATGAATCTCTAAAGAATATTGTCAGTTTTATAAATAGCGGTGAAGTCAGGAATAAGAGTATTTCCAAGGGGATTATTGAATTATTTTTAAGTGACAAGGGTGTCGACGAACCCTCAAAAATTTTAGATGAAAAATTACCAGGTAGTTCGGAAGATAAATTCAAAGTTGATGAGTTCAAAAGCATTATTCTGAATTTACGAGATGAAGAAGAGAGAACTTCTGATGAACAAATGGTTACTGAAGAGGATAAGACTGAAGAAGATGAACTTATAATTGAAGAAGTTTCTGAAGAAAGTGAAATAGAAGAATTTGTTGAAGAAACAAATATTGTAGAGGAAGTGGAAGAATCTGAACTCGATGTAGAATATAATAGTGAGGATGAAATTGATGATTCTGCCGATATAGATATTGAAGAAGCGGAAGAGTTTGAACCACCGGAAGTTGACGAAAGTGCTGGTGTAGAAAGCAGCAATCTACAAGAAGCATATGATATGGTGACTGAAGAAGATAGTAATAATACTGAGTTTGCCGATGATAACGGTGGAGAAAGGTTAAACATTGATGAAGATGAGGCTGCCGATTCTTATTTAAAAGAGTTAGATGAAGATAAATCAGAGTCTCTTATTGATGAAAGTGAATTAGAAGAAAACGATGAAACAATAGAATCTTCAGATGAAGAGGACTACATTATAGAAGGTACATCTGTTTCATTTTCTTCTGATGAATTAGAACCAATTGAACCTGATGATCGCGAGAATAATGTTGAATCGACTGAAGAAATAACTACAGAAAAGCCAACAGAGGAAGTTATTGAGGAGGTTGACCAGGTTGAATTCACCGATAGTATCGAAGAAGAAACTAACGATGAAGAGCAGATAGAGAATCAATTAGAAAGTGAAGTCCTAGCAGAAGAAGTCGTTGATCAAATTGATGAATTAGAATCACACAAAAAGAATATAGATGTAGCTGAACTACTGAAGAATAAAAGAATTACAAAAGTAATTGAACATGTATTTGATTATGATATGGAAGAATTTTCAAGAACTATTGATCGAATATCTGAATGTAGTACAGAGGAAGAAGCACATCGGATAATTGATTCTATTGCTCAAGGATCTTATTTAGATGAATCTTCGAGAGAAATTAAAGTCTTTAAAAAGGTAATTTCAGATTTATTCCAAAAAAAATAAATTCATTTTTGCTATTCTGTAAAATATTCAATTCATAATAAATGATAATTGATTACACAAAAATATATGTAAAAGCTGGTGATGGGGGTGATGGCGCTGTTGCATTCAGACGTGAGAAATTTGTCCCCAAAGGTGGACCCTCTGGCGGGAATGGTGGGAATGGCGGCAGTATTATATTTATTGCTGATGAAAATCTTTCGACATTATTAGACTTCAGATACAAACGAAAATTAATTGCTGATGACGGCGTTGCCGGTGGAAAAAGTTTGAAGGATGGTAAGTCTGGCAAGGATCTAATTATAAAAGTTCCACCTGGAACAGTTGTAAAGGATGCTGAAACTGAGGAAGTTCTTTTAGATATCGATGAGGTTGGGAAAGAGGTTGTTTTTCTAAAAGGGGGAATAGGAGGTAAAGGAAATAGTAATTTTGCAACTCCTACCAATCAAACACCAAGATATGCACAACCTGGTAAATCGGGTGGTGAAAGACTCATCATTTTAGAATTAAAGCTTATTGCTGATGTTGGTCTTGTAGGATTCCCAAATGCCGGTAAGTCAACATTGATTTCTGTTGTATCAGCTGCGAGACCAAAAATTGCGGATTACCCCTTTACTACTCTTGAGCCAAACCTTGGTATAGTTCAATATAAAGATTATAAAAGTTTTGTAATTGCAGATATTCCTGGCATTATTGAGGGAGCTCATCAAGGAAAGGGATTAGGTTACAAATTTCTTAAACATATTGAACGAACTAAGATCTTGTTGATTCTAATTGAATCCATTGTTGAAGATCCTCAAAATGAATACGATATTTTGCTTAATGAACTCTCTGAATTTAGTGATCTGCTCGACGAAAAACATAAGGTAGTTGCTTTTACAAAGAGTGATCTCCTCACAAGTGATGAAAAACAAAAGTTATCCAAACTAAAAATCCAGAATAATGAAAATAAATCATTTTTAATATCTGCTGTAGCACAAGATGGTATTTCTGAACTAATAGACTATCTATGGAATTTACAGAAAACATAAAATCCTCATCTCTTTTTCTAAAACTTTCTCTTCTTTTATTATTATTGTTAGTTTCAGCAATGATCTCTTTGGTGAGTGGATCAACAGATATTGGATTGAATGAAGTACTGAATATATTTTTTACTTCTGAAAGTAATGAAACATTAACAAAAATTATTTTGGATATTAGATTGCCAAGGATCCTATTAGCCATTGGAGTTGGAGGTGGACTCTCAATTGCAGGTGCAGTTTTTCAGTCATTATTAATGAATCCTTTAGCTGATCCTTATATACTTGGCGTTTCAAGTGGGGGAAGCTTTGGTGCAGTACTAGCCTTATTTCTAGGGCTCTCATTCATTGGAGTACAGCTTTTCTCATTTATTGGCGCAGCGGCAGTTATTCTTTTAGTTTTTATGATTGGACATAAATATGGGAGGCTGCAGCAGAATATACTATTATTAGCAGGTGTTATGATTGGCGCTTTTTTTGCAGCATTAATTTTACTAATTGTAACTTTAATGAATGATACTCTGAGAACAGCGATATTTTGGCTAGTAGGAAATTTATCAATGGCTGACACCTTTTCTGCCTACTATGTACTAATTGCATCAATCACTATTTCAATTGGTTTAGTATTGAATTCACATAAATTAAATTTGTTAGCAATGGGGGATGAAGATGCTTACAACTTGGGATTAAATCAAAAAATGATTACAACATTGATTTACTTATTCGCAAGTTTATTAGTTGGAATTATGGTTTCGGTAAGTGGTGTCATCGGGTTTGTTGGACTATTGATCCCTCATATAACACGTCTGATATTCGGTGCTGATAATAGAATTGTTCTGCCAGCATCATTTTTAATTGGAGCATCTTTTCTGATTCTAACAGATACTTTAGCTAGAACAATTGTTGCACCAACGGAATTACCGGTTGGAGCTCTTACCGCAATCATTGGCGCTCCAATATTTATATATCTATTAAAAACAAGAAGTTCTTATAATTAATTAGACGAAATGAATAGTACTAAAAAACAATTAGAATTGATAGAATCTAACAAAGCTTTTGTTATAGCAACTGTTATTGAAGCAAAAGGTTCAACTCCAGCGAAAAGTGGATTTAAGATAATTGTTGATTCTATTGGAAACACAGTTGGAACTGTTGGTGGGGGAGCTATAGAATTTGAAGTAATAGAACAATGTAAAAAGTTATTGATCAATGGTAATAATGAATTTAAAAAATATTTACTATCCGATGAGGATAATGTAAAAGATAAAGATGTAAAAGTTGTTCCGATGATGTGTAAAGGAACTTTAACAATTTTTTATGAGGTTTATAATATGAAGCCTGAAGTTTATATTTTTGGCGGAGGACATGTCGGTCAAGCTCTACTTAAGATATTACCAAATTTAGGTTATCACATAAAATTAATTGATAATCGTAAGGAATTTTGTAATGCTGAGATCGCTCCTGGTGCAGATGAATATAACTGTGTCGATTATGTTGATTATGTAGAAAATTTTAATCCTAATGATAATTCCTACTTAATTTCTCTTACACATGGACATTCATACGATTATGAAATATTGAACAGAATTTATTTGCAGAATTTAAAGGTTAAATATATCGGTGTAATTGCTTCAAAGTCCAAGGGTAAACAATTGAAAGAAAAATTATTAGAAGATGTAAATGCTGATTTAGATTTTTCAAATCTTCATACACCAATCGGATTAAAAATTGGCGGGAACTCTGCAGATGAAATAGCATTAAGTATTGCAGCAGAACTTCAATCGGTTCGTTATTCTAAAAAAGTAATAATCGAAAGTTAATCATGATCTCTGGATTATTGATTGCTTCCGGACTTTCCAGCCGAATCAAGGGATTTAAACCATTACTATCATATAATGAAAAATCATTTTTAATTATTATTCTGGAAAAAATACTCTCCGTTACAACAAACATTGTCATAGTTGTTGGTCACAATCACTCACTCATACTTAAGGAACTCGAAAAACATTTTAATGATAAAGCTCATGAAATAAAAAAAGGAATTTGGCAGATAACCAAAAATATTGAAATAGTATATAATAATAATTATCAAAAGGGGATGTTCACTTCACTTAAAATTGGAATCGAACAATTGAAAGATTCTGATTGGATTCTGTATCATTTTGTTGATCAACCTTCAATTCCTCAAAAATTCTACAATGAATTTATAAGCTTAATTAATTCAAATGTTAATTGGATTCAACCAACAAATGTGGAAAGAGCAGGGCATCCAATTTTATTTGATAAATATATAATCTTGAAAGTTAATGATTCAGATAATTCCTCAAATCTGCGATTGATCACTCAGGGTAAAACAATCAAAAAACAATTCTGGAACTGTAACTACTCCCAAATACTTGAAGACATTGATACAAATGAGGATTATGAAAAACTCTTATCCAACGAGATTCGATAATAACTCAACCAATAATCCGCGTGTTAGATTAATTTTATATTCATTATGCTCAAGTGGATCAGCTTTTTTTAATGCGTATTTTGATAATTGTATTAGTGATTCTGAAGATAGAGACACACCTTTGAGTGAATTGTCCAATTCCTCCTCATGCCATGGAATGGGCGCTACTCCACCAAATGTTATTTTACCTGAATTTATTTTCCCATTATTGTGATCGATAACTGCTGCAACTGAAGCAACTGCAAAATCCCATGCTCCTCTCTCCATAGATTTAATATATCCAGATTTAGAATTTGAAGAAGGGAAGGGAATTTCAATATGAGTTATTATTTCATCAGGAGATAAAATGTTTTCTACTGTTTGATCAATTTCGGGTAAAATAAAAAAATCTTTCAATGGGATTTTCTTTTCACCTTTGGGAGACAGAGTTGTAAGTTTAGCATTTAAAGCAAGAAGAGCTACAGCTGTATCAGATGGATGAACAATATGACAAGGACCACCTCCAATAATTGCATGATACTTATTTTGTCCAATTTCAGCATAACAAATATCTCCTCCTTTTTTTAAGCAATCGAAGTCACCACGGTAATACCAGCAACGAGGACGTTGTGCAATATTACCACCTAATGTACCAACATTTCTTAATTGAGGTGTACCCACTTGTTCTGCAGCTTGTGCAAGAGCAGTAAATTTATTTCTAACGAGGTCGTTCTCAGCTATATCAGCAAGTTTGGTTAAGGCTCCGATCTTAATCCCATTACTTATTTGCTCTATTTTATCAAGATCATCAATGTTTTTCAGATTTACTAATTCAGTTGGTGAAATTATATTATTTTTTAGAAGTCCGAGGATATCCGTTCCTCCGGAGTAGGGAATTGATTTTTCTGATAATGCACCAACCGATTCCTTTAAGTTTTCTGGCTGTAAATACTTAAAATTTCTCATAGCATTATCCTCGATTATTCAATGCAGTTATAATTTTATCAGGTGTTATTGGTAAAGAATTTATTCTCACACCAATTGCATTATAAATTGCATTTGCAATTGCTCCTGGAGTTGGTATCATTGCAGGTTCACCTATCCCTTTTACTCCAACAGCACTGACTAATGGATCAGTTTCACTTACGATTATTACGTCAATGTCAGGAGTATCTTTCATAGTTGCCATTTTATAATCATGAATATTTGTGGTTAATACTTTCCCAGTATATTCATCAATTATTCTTTCTTCCATTAAGGCGTATCCAAGACCCATCATTACACCGCCATGAAATTGATTTTCCAATGTTTGCCTATTCAATGTTCGGCCAATGTCATGTGCAGCAACAATTTTATTGACAGTTACTTTTCCAGTTAAGGTATTTACTTCAACATCTGCAAATTGAACTCCAAATGTATTTATGGCATATTTATCAGTATTTTGATTACGGGCTCCGGTAGCAACTAAAACTCTTTCCCGTATCTTCCTAATAATTTGAGAATTAGTGAGAAAATTATCCTTATTCTTCTTTTCAGAAATCTTACCTTGAGAATAAGATAACTCATCTGTTGGCAGTTCCATTATTGCTGATGCTCCTGCTATCAATTTCTTTTTTATCTGGAGTGATCCATCATAAACTGCAGGTGTAATTGATGGTGCTGTAGTACTGCCTCCGCTTGAAGGTGCATATGGTGTAGCTTGTGTATCACCTATCAAGACATTAATTGATTCGATTGGTATCTCCAACACTTCAGCAGTAACTTGTGCAATTATCGTGTATGTTCCTGTTCCAAGATCTTGACTTCCGCAAAGGACTTGAACACTTCCGTCTCTATTCATTTTGACAGTTGCATATGCGGGAGGAGAGCCGCCGCCCCACCAAATTTGAGAAGCTAGTCCTAATCCTCTTTTAATTACTCCTTCAATAGTTCCAGCGGGCTTTCTATTGTTCCAATTTATCGCTTTTGCACCGGCATCATAAGCCTCCATCAATTTCTTACTTGTATATGGAAGTTTTGAATCCTGATCAATTGAAGTAAAATTCTTCTTGCGAAATTCAAGAGGATCCATTTCTATCTTTTCAGCTAGATCGTCTAAGATAGATTCAAGTGCAAATGTTCCTTGAACATGACCAGGAGCTCTGAATGGCCGTGCACGTCCTGCATTAATAAATGTTCTATACTCATTGCTTTCAATATTATCACATTTATAAAGAGATCTCAAAGGCCAATGAACATATGTCCCAGCAGGATAAGCACCCATTCCACCATGGCTAGTTAAACCAAGTGCCATTAAGGTTCCATCTTTTTTTGCACCTGCTGTAATTTTTTGCTGTGAATCAGGCCTGTTGCCAACAGCAAGATTCATTTCTCTTCTATCAAGAACTACTTTAACTGGGCGCTTAATTTCCCTTGCGGCTAGAGCAGCCATCACAGAATATTTTCCAGCTTCTAATTTGGCACCAAATCCACCACCCATATATTCTTTAATAACTCTGACTTTACTTGCTGGAATTTTAAGTCTCGATGCAATTGCATCTCTCACGCTAAAAACAGCTTGAGTTGAATCCCAGATTATCAGCTCATCATCCTCCCATTTAGTTATAGTACAATGCGGTTCTAATGGATTATGTATAGCAACTTGCGTTGAATATTCTCTTTCAATTACTACATCAGAATATTTAATTCCTTCCTCATAGTTTCCTCTAGAATAATTTGCATGACCACCAGGATCAGGAATATTACTTTTATTATAAATTTTAGGTGAACTATCTTTTATTGATTCCAATGTATTAGTTACAAAATCTAATTCCTTATAATTAACTTCAATAAGTGATAATGCTTTTTCTGCAATATCTTCAGTTTCAGCAACTATAAAGGCAACCTCATCTCCTTCATATCGAACTGTTTGGTCAAATAATTTTGAATAATCACCATACCACTCAATTTCGGGGGAATTTTCGTTTGTAATAATTTTTAGAACGCCATTTACTTTTTTAGCTTTAGATATATCAATACTCATTATTTTTGCGAATGGGTAGGGAGATCGAAGAGTTTTTGCATGTGCAATGTTTGTGAATGTTTTGTCAAATGTAAAAACAGCAGTTCCACTTACTTTTTCCTCACCATCAACTCTTGGAATAGCTTTCCCGATAAACTTTAAATCTTTATTCAGTGGTAGCGACTCAAGTTCTTTCTCCGGAACTTCTGCGATCGATTCAATTTTTTCATCATAGAGATAGGATTTTGATTTAATTATTTTACGATTCATTTTTCTCTCAAATTTAAGATTTTAACTTTTCTGCAGCAGCTAGAACAGAATCAATTATTTTTGGATAAGCACCGCAACGGCAGAGATTACCAGCCATTCCTTCCTTAACTTCATCCATTGTAGGATTAGGATTTTTGTTTAACAATGCAGTAGCAGCTATAACTTGACCAGGAGTGCAGAAGCCGCATTGAAGTCCATCCTTTTCTATGAATGTCTCCTGTACAATACTCAGATTATTTCCTTCCATTAAACCTTCAACTGTAGTAACTGATTTACCTTGTGCATCAAGAGCCAGCATGTGACAAGAGTATACAACTTTACCATCGAGAAGTACAGAACAACTGCCGCATTCACCATTGTTGCATGCAACTTTTGTCCCGGTTAAATTTAAATGATCACGCAGTAATTCAACTAATGTTGTGTTCGCATTAACTTTTGTTTTTATATTCTTTCCATTCACATTCAGTGATAGATCAGTATCACCTTTTAAATTTGTGATCTCTTCTCCAGAGTGATTTAATGATTTATTACTTTTTACTATTGTTGGAAAAAGCACATAACTTCCAACAGCTCCAGTACCTGCTTTGGTAATAAATTGTCTTCTGGAAAGATTCTTAGATTTTGAATTTTTACTCATGATAAATTCAATTTGTGATGTGTTAAAACTAAATTATGGAAGAGTTGATATAATATCAAGCAAAAATTGAAATTCAAATATTAGAATTGATATTGAAGCTTAACTCCATAGCTATAAACTTCTGGTTGAGGGAGTTGCTGTACATCAAATCCTATTCTAATATTTGTTTTTTTTCGTTGGAAATAATTTAACGTTACAATTGAAAAGATTGGAGGAAAAACAAGAGGTGAAAGAATCAACCAATCATCCTGATCATTTGATCCTTGTTTATTTGATAAGTAAATAAGAAAAATGCCAGCAATTTCTCCTGCGATGCTGCTTCCGATAAGAATTTTTAAGTCAGGATCATATTTTCTGCTGCTTGCGGCAGCATAGACACCAATTGGTACACCAATAGTATATCCAGCAAGGAGTCCTATTATTCCTTCTATTGGTACCATAGCTTTGCTAGACGCAAGTTTTGTACCGACAAATGCACCACCAATCGATAATATTGTACCGGATACTAAACCAAGAAATAATTGACCGCCAATATCTCCCACATTTATTTTAGGAATTGCTTGGAATTCAGAAGGAATACTTATTGAATCTGAATTTACTGAGTTGTATACATAACTTTGGTAATAGAGTGATTTAGTCTGAGCAGAAATTGATGATGAATTGATTATTAAGATTCCTAATGTGACCAAGAATATAAGTTTTAAATTACTGTTGTCATTCCCGCATGTCTTTAGCGGGAATCTTAAACGTAAAGAAAGATTCCGGCTGAAATATTGCCGGAATGACAGATTGTTGTAATTTAATTTATTTGCGGCTATTAAGTTAAAAGATTGTCTCATGATAAATAGTTGAGAGAATAAAACATAATTATGTCTTAAAAAGTAGTTTAAACAATCTCTTTTTTCAAGTGAAATATTCGTGATAATTAGTGTGACCTGTCTGCCGACAGGCAAGATTCGTGGCTAACAATAACCTCTGAATGGATTTCTTTAATAAAGTTGACTAAGAAATTTAGTGCATCTTCATTTGATCTAAATTCGTTTTTCATTTCTAATTTCATTACATCTTTTTTCTGCTGCAATTGGACTTTTTTTGAATAAGATTCCATAATTAATTGCATGAGAATAGAAAATTTATTTTGGTAAAAGTCATCCCTATCAGCTTTAGGTAGAATGATAGAAATTCGATCTCGAAGAATAACTATTCTTTCGAATAAAGTGATAGAAGCATAATATCTTAGAATTGCTGTCATCATCAATAGCTCAACAATTCTTGGCATCTTCCCAAAACGATCTTCCATATCTTCTTTTATCTCATCTACTTCTTCTATTTTAACAATTGTAAACATTGCTGTATAGTAGCTAAGTCTATCACTTTGATCCGGCATATATTTCTTTGGTATTCCTAATTCAAAATATGTATCAATAGTTGGTTCTGATCTATCAATTGTTACAGGCAGCTCTTTGAACTCATCCTTAAATTCACTCTGTTTCAGTTCTTCTACTGATTCATCAAGTAGTTTTACATACATATCAAATCCAACAGAATCAATAGCGCCGCTTTGTTCTGTTCCTAAAAGATTTCCTGAACCGCGGATTTCCAGATCACGCATTGAAAGATTGAAACCCTCTCCAAGATCGGTATATTCTTCAATTGCTTGAAGTCTGCGAAGAGCTTTTTTAGAAATTGTTTTAAGTGATGGAACAATTAAATATGCAAAAGCTTGACGATTGGATCGCCCGACTCTTCCTCGCAATTGATGAAGTTCTGCAAGTCCAAAGCGATCTGCTCTATTAATTATTATTGTATTTACATTTGGTATATCAAGTCCGGACTCAATGATCTTTGTAGAAATCAAAATATGATATTCCCGATTCATAAAGTCATGTAATACTTTTTCTAAACTAGTAGATTTCATTTGTCCGTGAGCGACACCGATTTTTATATCCGGAATATGTTTACGTAGGTATTCAGCAACCTTTTCAATTGAGTGAACCCGATCATGCACAAAGTAAATCTGTCCACCTCTATCAACTTCTTTCTTTACCCACTCACGAATTTTTATAATGTCAAATTTTTGAACTTGAGTATAAATTGGTTGACGATTGGGCGGGGGAGTAGCAATTAAAGAAAGATCCCGTGCACCTAATAGTGATAAATTCAGTGTTCTAGGGATTGGAGTTGCCGTCAGTATTAGTGTATCAACGTTTGATTTGAGTGAGCGAAGTTTTTCCTTAGCCATTACTCCAAAACGATGTTCTTCATCAATAATTAATAAGCCTAGGTCTTTAAACTTTATATCTTTTGAAAGCAGTCGATGTGTACCTATGACGATATCAATTTTTCCTTGTGAAAGCTGAAGAACGATTTCCTTTTGTACTGATTGTTTTACGAACCTTGATAAAACTGCAACCTTAACGGGAAATTGAGAAAGACGATCTTTAAAAGTATTAAAATGCTGTTCAGCAAGAATTGTAGTTGGTACAAGTAAACCAACCTGTTTACCGTCACTTACTGCTTTAAAAGCTCCACGAACAGCAATTTCTGTTTTTCCAAATCCAACATCACCACAGACAAGTCGATCCATTGGATTCTCATGTTCCATGTCATCTTTCACTTCTTCTGTAACTTTTAGCTGATCCGGTGTATCTTCATAAAGGAAAGAAGCTTCTAACTCTTTTTGCCAAATTGTATCAGTACTAAACTTGAAACCGGGAGTTGACTTTCGCTTTGCATAAAGTTTGATTAACTCACGAGCAGCATCTTTAATTTTTGCTTTAACCTTTTTCTTTGTGTTCTTCCACTCGTTGCTTCCGAGTGTTGATAGTCTAGGGCTTACTTGCTCATTCGACGAGAATTTTTTAATGAGTGATAAGTAGTTTAAATTAACATAAACAATTCCATTTTCTGCATAAAGTATTTTAATGCTTTCCTGCTCTATTAAACCTATTTTAATTGTTTCAAGACCAACATATTTTCCTATTCCAAAATTTTCGTGAACAACATAATCACCTTTTTTTATCGAAGCAAAATCTTTGACTTTAGACTTTTTGTATTTCGATTTTGAAGGGAGAGTAGTACGATAAGGTTTGTTGAATATTTGATAGTCAGTTAATACTAAAAGCTTATCTTGCTTTGTGATAAATCCTTCTTTAATAGGGAACTCAATTATTTTAATTTTCCCGGAATCAATTAATTCTGCAGTCTCTTTTTTAAAATCAGTTAATAATTCAATTAAACGATTAGTGTGTAATGAATTTTCTGCTGTTATTATAATCTGGTAATTTTTTTCAGAATAGTCATTTAAGGTTCTAAAAAGTATATCAAAATTTGAGTTTATGACTGGTGCTTCAAGTAAATGGAATTCGAATCTATTGTCTTCACCTTGTACTTTATCCTCAATTATCCATTTAACATTCTTTGAGAGGAGATCATTTAAATTGAGAGCATCATTCTCACAATCCTCCTCCTCATCTATTTCTTCTACATCACTATCTTCAAAAATCTCTTCTTTTAACTCTTCATCAAAATCGTCCTTAATTGAAGTATCTTCTCTTTTAATTTTATCTTGAGAACATAAGTTCTGTAGTTCATAATTATCTGCAAAGATGATTGAGCTATCAAGATAATCGAATATCGAAGAATTAATTATTTCATCTTCTTGACTAATATTAGGAGCTAGTGTGACCGTTTCCACTCTACCAGTTGAACGCTGACTTTCAGAATCAAAATTTCGAATTGATTCCAAAAAATCACCGTCAAATTCAACTCTGCAAGGATACTTTTCACTATAGGACCAGAAATCAATTATACTCCCTCGTACCGAGTAATCACCAGGATTACCTACAAATTTATCTTTCGAATAATTTAATAGGTTTAGGTACTCAATAAGTTCGTCATAAGTAATGTCACTTCCAGCCTCGAGGGACGTAGTATTTTTTTGCAGCTCATTTTTGTTAGGGAGCTTTGTCTTCAGTAATTTGTAAGTTGAAAGAAGTATAAATTTTTCCCTTTTTGAGAGCGCAGTTATTTTTTCTTGAATAGCTTCTTGAGAGAATTCGGTTATCACTATTAACTCTTTTTCAAATCCAAGTTCACTGAGTTCAACTTTAGTTTCATCAACTAAGATTCTTGTAGGAAGAAGAATAACTATTTGTTTTTCTTTCCCAAAGTCAGTTTTAATTAAAAGTGATCTTGCAGAGTCTGGAAGGGAAGAGGTATAGGTTACTTTTTGATTATCAATAGTTTCCTTGAAATTAGAAATCGATCCAATGTTCTGAAATTTATCGAGTATAATTTTATTCATTCACAGATGTTTTAAAATGAAAAAAGGATTCCGCCACTATTGTAGGAAATTAATTATGCAAAGATAATGAAGTTGTAGGTAAGTAAAAAGATATACAAATTAAAGACGAATGCAAATATTTAGAATTAGTATTGTGAATTTTAAATAACCATCAAATAATGTTATCTTTAAAAAGCTCTTTCACTTACTAAGGAGAAATATAGATGGCATATTTAAGACCTTCACAGCACAAAAAACTTACTCCCGATGAACTAAAATATACGTTTGAAACTAAAAACTTTGAACTTAAACCAGAGACATCTTCGCAAAAACCAATCGAAACAATAATTGGACAGGAAAGAGCATTAAAGGCCATTAGAATTGGTGTTGAATTAAGAAGTCAAGGATATAATATTTTTATTACAGGTATTTCTGGAACTGGTAAGTTCACATCTATTAAACGAGTGTTAGAGACCCTTAGTCCCGATTGTTCAACAATGGACGATTATGCATATGTAAATAATTTTAAAGATGATGATCGACCCATTCTTCTTAAGTTCAAGGCTGGGAAAGCTGTTGTATTCCGAAAAGATATGGAGCGCTGTATTAATGTTTTAAAGGAGCATATTCCCAAAGCTTTGGAAACGACTCCATTTGTAAATAAGAAAAAGAGCATTATAAATAAGTTTAGAAGTGAACAGAATAAGGTTATTGCGGAATTTGAAAAGAAATTACAAAAAGATGGGCTAACACTTGGTCAAATAAAAGAAGGTGAAGCTGCTCGGCCAGAAATTCTTGTGGTAAAAGATGATAAAGTTTATTTCATACAGCAATTAGATGAATTAGTTCAACAGAAACAACTAACAAAACGAAAAGCAGATAGTATTGTAAAAAAATATCTTAATCACCAAGATGGTCTCCAGGCTGTGTTTAAAGAAGGTATCAAAATAACTAATCTATTAAAAGATGATCTGGATAAACTCGAGCAGGAAACAGCTAGAAAAATAGTAGAAGCGACATTTGAAGATATTATAAAAAAATATAAGGATAAGAATACTAGAAAATATTTGAAGGATGTTGTTAATGACATTATTATGAATGTTGATAATTTTAAAGGAATTAAACCTAAAAATGGACCTGGAGAAAGTGACGATGAAATAGACTACTTCAAGAACTATGAAGTAAATGTAATATTGGATAATAGCAATCAGAAAGGTTGTCCAGTAGTAATAGAAACGTCACCTACTTATCAAAATCTTTTCGGAGTAATTGAAAAGTTTAACGATGGTAGTGGAGGCTGGTATACAGACTTTACTAGAATTAAAGCTGGATCAATATTAAGGGCAAACGGAGGATATCTAATTTTAAACGCAACTGATACTTATACAGAACCAGGAGTATGGCGGGCATTAAAGCGTACTCTCTATTATGGAATGCTCGAGATACAGGATAATCCAAGTCAGTATCAAGTATCTGCTAATCTTCTAAAACCAGAATCAATAAGAATTAACACTAAGGTAATTTTAATTGGAAGCGATTATCTCTATACTGCCTTAAGTGAGTATGAAGATGATTTCAATAAAATGTTTAAGATCAAAGCTGAATTTGATTATGAGATGAAAAGAACAGAAAAAGGGGTTGAGCAATATGTACAGGTGATCAATCAACTGATCTCAAAGGAAAAGCTGCAAGAATTTGATGCATCTGCAATTGCTAAAATACTTGAATATTCAGCTCGGTATATTGGTGAAAAAAATAAACTAACAACACGATTTTCTTATATTCTTGATCTTGCACGTGAGTCGGACTTTTGGGCGAGAGATGTTCAAGCTAAAGTTGTAAATTCATACCATGTTGAACAGGCATATAATTCTGCAAAAGAGAGACATGGATTATACGAATCAAAATTATCTGAAATGATAAATGATGGTACGATTTTAATCGATACCGAAGGTACACGTGTTGGACAGGTAAATGGACTTGCTGTCTATGGGGATGATAAATATTCATACGGCAAACCAACACGAATCACTGCTTCAGTATCACTTGGTAACGGCAGTATAATTAATGTTGAAAGAGAAGCAGGATTAAGCGGAAGCACTCATAATAAGGGAGTGCTGGTTATCAGCGGATACTTAAAGGAAAAATTTGGCAGAAATATTCCGCTTTCATTTAATGCAAGTCTTGTCTTTGAGCAGGGTTATGGACCGATTGACGGTGATAGTGCTTCAATTACAGAAATTGCAGCATTGCTCTCAACTATGGCGGGAATTCCAATAAAACAGTCATTTGCTATAACTGGTTCAGTTAATCAAAAAGGTGACATCCAACCGATTGGGGGTGTAAATGAAAAAATTGAAGGATATTTTGACTTATGCAATGAAAAAGGATTGACCGGAAAACAAGGTGTTATAATGCCGGTTCAGAATGTAAAAGACCTTATGTTAAAAGATGAAGTAATTAAAGCTGCAGAAGAAAAGAAGTTTCATATTTATCCTGTATCAAAAGTTGAAGATGCTTTGGAATTACTAATGGGAGTCCGAGCTGGCAAGATGATGAAGAATGGCAGATATCAAGCTAACACAATTTTTGGATGTGTTGATAAATGTTTGAGAGAAATGAGACACAAAATAAAACCTGCACCAGCTAAAAATAATCCGCAAAACAAGCAGGTTAGTAAGAGTAAGAAAAAATAAATATGAGGAGAGAAGCTTTTGAATAACTGTATTAACTTGTCATTCCCGTCCCGCTCTGCGGGATCATCAGGAATTTGTAACAAAATTAAAAGATTCCGGCTGACAGATTGCCGGAATGACTAATACGTCTTGGTTTTTCAAAGGATTCTTTTAGTCATTTCAATTATTACTTTGATGCTATGGAACACAAATTAGCAAAATGGTGGAAACTTCAGCCTAACCAGAAAATTCTTTGTACACTTTGTCCTCGCTACTGCACAATTGGTAAAGGCCAGAAAGGATTTTGTTTCATAAGAGAAAATGTTGAAGGAAAACTATATTCAACAGGATATGGCAGACCTACAGGATTCGCTATTGATCCAATTGAGAAAAAACCTCTATCTCATTTTTTACCTGGAACAGAAATACTAAGTTTTGGAACTGCTGGTTGTAATTTAGGTTGCAAGTTCTGTCAGAATTGGACAATGAGCAAATCCAAAATTGATGAGGTCAATTCCTTACATGCATCTCCGGAAGATGTTGTTGCATTGACAAAAAGAGAAGGTGTTCCATCAATTGCATATACATATAATGATCCGACAATCTTTGGTGAATATGTAATTGATATTTCAAAACTCGCTCACGAAGAAAATATTAGATCTGTGATGGTCACAGCAGGGTATATAGATAAAAATGCCCGGAAAGAAGTATATCAATACATTGATGCTGCAAATGTTGACCTAAAAGCTTTTACAGAAACATTCTACCATAATCTTACATTCTCTCATCTCGAACCAGTTCTTGATACATTAAAATGGTTAAAATCTGAAACAGAAGTCTGGATTGAGATTACAACATTATTAATTCCAAACGAAAATGATTCACCTGAGGAAATTAAACAGCTATCAAATTGGATTGTTGAAAATCTTGGTGTAAATGTACCACTCCATTTCACAGCCTTTCATCCTACATTTAAAATGAGAGATCATCAACACACTCCACATAAAACATTAGATATGGCAAGAGAAATTGCAATGCAAGAGGGAATTAATTATTGCTATACCGGCAATGTACATGATGTTGAAGGGCAAACAACATACTGTCCAAATTGTAAAGAACCATTAATAATCCGTGATTGGCATTCTGTTCATGATAACAAAGTTGTAGAAGGGAAGTGTTACAAATGCGGGGAAGATATTGCGGGTGTGTTTTAAGCATAAAAAACCTCCGAGGTTTTTAAGACCTCGGAGGTTTGAAGGAATTTTAATATCTATAATGATCTGATTTATAAGGACCCTCGATAGGAACACCAAGATAATCCGATTGATCTTTTGTAAGTTTTGTTAACTTAACTCCAAGTTTTTCTAGATGTAAACGAGCCACTTCTTCATCAAGATGTTTTGGAAGTCTATAAACATCAATCTTATAATCCTTTTGCCAAAGTTCTATTTGTGCAAGTGTCTGATTTGTAAATGAATTACTCATTACAAAAGATGGATGTCCGGTAGCATTTCCGAGATTTACTAATCTTCCTTCCGAAAGAAGAATAATTGAATGTCCATCTGGAAATTTGAATTGATCAACTTGAGGTTTGATATTTATATGCTCAACACCTGGATAGTTTTTCAATTTTTCTACTTGGATTTCATTGTCGAAGTGACCAATGTTACAAACAATTGCTCCATCCTTCATTTTTGCCATGTGATCAATAGTAATAATATCTTTATTCCCGGTTGTTGTAACAAAAATATCTCCGTCATCTAGAAAATCCTCTGTAGTTTTAACATCAAATCCTTCCATTGCAGCTTGAAGCGCACATATTGGATCAATTTCGGTCACGTGAACTTTAGCACCAAATCCGCGCATTGATTGTGCAGAGCCCTTACCAACATCACCATAGCCGCATACTACAACGTTTTTACCAGCCATCATTATATCCGTACCACGTTTTATTCCATCGGCAAGTGATTCTCTACATCCATAAAGATTATCAAACTTAGATTTGGTAACAGAATCGTTAACATTAATTGCTGGGAATAATAATGTACCTGCTTCCATCATTTGATAAAGGCGATGAACACCAGTAGTTGTTTCTTCGGAAACACCTCTGATATGTTTTGCCATATTAGTCCATTTGTTCGGATTGGCTTCGTAATCAATTTTCAATCTTTTAAATAATTCAACCTCATCTTCTGCTTTATACTCGGCATCTAAAATCTCTGGATTATCAAGAGCTTTAACACCTTCGTGAATCATCATTGTTGCATCACCGCCGTCATCAACAATAATATCCGGTCCACTGCCATCTGGCCAAGTTAAAGCCATATCAGTGCACCACCAATACTCTTCAAGGGTTTCGCCTTTCCAAGCAAATACTGGGACACCAGTTTCAGCAATTGCAGCAGCAGCATGATCTTGTGTAGAATATATATTACAGCTTGCCCATCGTACATCAGCACCAAGTTCAGTCAGTGTTTCAATAAGAACAGCTGTTTGAATTGTCATATGAAGTGAACCCATTATTCTTGCTCCTTTAAGAGGTTTGGATTCTCCATATTTCTCTCTTAATGCCATAAGTCCGGGCATCTCTTTTTCAGCTAATAAAATTTCTTTTCTTCCCCATGCTGCAAG
>JBDLIN010000013.1:0-33403 GCA_039714835.1 Bacteroidota bacterium
TAATAAAATGGCTCAAGACAGAGATTTGTATTTTGATGAATTGAATCAACTGCCCGAATTCAAAGTTTTTCGATCTGACGCTAACTTTGTTTTGGTTAAAATGCCTAAAGAGCTAATGCAACCATTGAATGACTTTCTTAAAGAGAGAGGAGTTATAATTAAATTTATGAATGAAGAGATATTAAATTCTCACATGAGAATCACTCTTGGAACTCAGGCGCAGAATAGAATAGCCATTGACAGTATTAAAGAATTTATGACAAATAGGGATAGTTAATGAGCTGGTTTCAAGAGTACAAGTCCTCTCTTAAATTAATTGAGGTTGAAGAATTGTTTGATCTGATTTTTTACAGACCGTTAGCGGCTATTTTTGTTAAGATCATTTATACCACTAATATTACTCCGAATCAAATTACTACAATTGCATTAATAGTTGGGGTCACCGGTGGATGGCTGTATGCATTTAATACTCATTCTTATCTAATAATTGCGGCAGTATTGTTGATAACTTACGATGTCCTTGATTGCAGCGATGGTCAGCTTGCAAGGTTGAAAAAGAATGGTACTTTTTTTGGAAGAATCCTTGACGGTGTTTCTGACTACTTTGTTTCTACTTCAGTATATCTTGGAATCGGTTTTGGTTTTGCATCTAATTCTGATGATCCATTGTTTTATTGGGGATTAGTTATTTTAGCTGGAATCACTAATGCCGTTCATTCTATTACACTTGATTATTATCGAAACAGATTTCTTGATTATGCTTTAAATCGTGAAAGTTTGCTTGGAGATAATTTAAAGGAATTCGAAGAAGAACTAAAAAGGGAAAGCGTCTCTGGGGGAAATTATTTTAACCGCCTTATTACTTGGCTTTACCTCAAATATTCTAAACTACAGCTTAAACTCTCGCAAAGTTCTATTGAAACAGAAACAAAGAAATATGATCCAGAAGATTTTTACAAGAAACATAAACGAATTATTCATTTTTGGTCATATATTGGACCCACATCTGAACTTACATTTTTAATCATTGCCTCATTTATAAATCGTCTCGATATTTATTTATATGGGATGATTACAGTCCTTAACCTTTATGCAATAATATTGTATCTAATTCAACGAAAAATCAATCATTCAACAAAACTAGCAAATAATATATGAAAGCAATTATACTCGCAGCCGGAGTTGCATCTCGTTTAAGACCATTAACTAATGGCACACCTAAATGTTTACTGAAAGTTGGTGACAAATCAATTCTTGAAAGAACTATTGATAATATTGTATTAAATGGAATAACTGATATTATTGTAGTCACAGGATTTCTTCGTGAGATGATTGAGAATTTCCTAATCAATAATTACCCAAATTTAAACTTCACGTTTATTTACAATACAAAGTATGCCTCTACAAACAATATTTACTCTTTATGGATGGCAAAAGGTGATTTGCTTGGACATGATATACTTTTACTGGACAGTGATATAGTCTTTGATAGTAGAATTCTCGGGCAATTGATAAACTCTGACTATGATAATTGTCTTTCAGTTCGCTCAGACCATGAATTGGGCGAAGAAGAGGTTAAACTTCTTTTAAATGGTGATGGTAGTATTAAAGAAATCAGTAAGGTTATTGATCCTAAGCTGTCAATTGGGGAATCGATGGGTATTCAAAAATTTGATCGGAAATTTGTCTGGAGCTTATTTACAATTATTGACAAAAAAATTCTCGACCATAAAGAAGTAAACATTTTCTACGAAGCTGCATTTCAAGAAGCTATTGATAACGGTTCAAAGATTTTTCCTGTTGATGTAGAAGAATTTAAATGTATGGAGATAGATACTGTTGAAGATTTTGAAATTGGCGGTGAATTGGTTAAAGATTTAGCTTAATCCATTTATTCAAAGAACACATTTATGCCTGCAAAAACAGATATAAAATTATTTGTTGAGTAGGATGTTCCGTATCCTGCATCACCAAAGTTATACACCTCTTTATTCAATACTAAATGATACCTTGTGCTGATATCAAAAGTAATTATTTCATTTAAAGGATATTCAAAACCTGCTCCGATATTAAAACTTCCATCAGTAAAATTTTCCGTGCTGGGTGAATAAGTATGTGAATTTCCATTTTCGTCAATAAATCTTCCGTAAATTTCCCGTATTATATTATACACTCCCCCCTCTAAAACTACATAAGGTTGAAAACTCTTATTGTTTCTTAAGAAAAACTTAACATTAATTAGAATTGGTACTGCTTTTATTGGAGCTTCAATATCAAATTTTGTGGGATTTCCACTATTCTTGATTGCTTCATTAAGTGCATCTAAATCGAGAGGCCAGTTGTTGTATCCAATAGTAAATGAGATTCTTGTTGTATTATTTATATTATAGAATACCCCTCCGAATCCGCCAAAACCAGTATTGTAATAATTACTAAAATCACCAACAGGAAAATTAACTCCTCCTTTTAAAGTGAATCCAAAATCTGCTTGTCCATATATATTACTAAAAAAAGTTAGTAGAATTATTATTAAATATTTAATTGTTTTCATTACAATCCTTGGTATAAATTAATTTTCAAAATAATAATTGAGTCCTATCATAAAGGACAAATAATATAGTGTTGATGAGGATTCATTAATTTGACCACTGCTGCTTGTACCGCTTACTGCTTGAGCATTATATAATCCATTGAGTTTAATTTGAAAATCCAAATCAATTTTTTTTGTAAGTGGAGTTATTACCCCTGCACCCAGGCTTAGCATTGTTCTAAAACCAGACTCCTTTTGATTTGGCAGTGAACTTATTTCGTTTCTCCATGTATAAGTTCCACTGGTGATTTGCCAGAAATAGAAAAATCCAAAATCTGCTGATAGATATGGTTTTACTTTTGTATCAGCCGCATATAGTTTTACTCCCAGCACCAACGGAACAAGATTTATTGGAGCTTTAATATTAAAGTCAGTATAATTTTGATTAGTGTTTCTAAGATTTAATGCTTCATTATCAAATTCCCAGTTAAGATATCCAGAATAAATGGTAAACTGCGAATATTTACCAAATGGAAACAATCCTCCAAAGTAAAAACCATAACCTGTGTTGTAGAGGTTATCAAAATTGAATACTGGTGACTGGATTCCGAATTTAATGTCAATTCCTGTTGTTTTTCGTTGGGCAAAAGAATCCCCTAAAGCTACAACAATAGTTAATAAAAATAACAATACTGCTTTTTTCATTATTATCTCATTATAATGTTCTTTTACACAAAAACAAATTTATAATATTATTTAATAAAAAAGGATTAAAGCCATAAATTTCTTACCCTCTGTATAAATCTTTAAATAATAGAATTAATTCTCTATATTTGTAAGCTTAAATTTAATTAGGAGAAGAAAATGGCAAAGAAGCAAACATTTGCAGATAAAGCGAAAGGGAAAGCAGCCGTTGCTGGCATTACTGTTAAATATGTAAAAACTATTAAAACAGAATCTGGCAGTTATAAATTTAATGAAAGATATGTAAAATTAGACGACGTAAGCAAAGTTACAACATTAAAATAAAAGCGGAAATCTCCGCTTTTATTTTATTCCTCTTCTAATTAACCAGAAATAACCTCTAGGTTCTGATCAACTTCTCTTCTTAACAAATTTTCAATTGCAACCAAGGTTCCCCTTATAGCACTTGGACATGTTCCGCAGGCGCCCTGATATCTAATTGTAAGAACATTTTCCTCAAGGCCCAGAATTTCTAGCCCCCCTCCATCACCGGCCAAAGCTGGTTTTACTCTTAGATCAATTATCTCTGTAATTTTCCTTAGTCTTTCTGTTGTATCTGTGGATATATTGTCAATCTCTTTTTCTTCCGGAATTAGAGAAACATCAAAGCTTTTAACAAATTCGGCAAAGGGTCTCTGAATTTTTCCCCAGCCTGTTTGAGCATCTTTTTCAATTGTTACAAATCTATCCATATAAAAAACTGATACAACACCATCTATTTTAAAAATTGATTTTGCAAGCGGATCACCCGATGCTTCTTTTGCATTATTAAAACTTCGAGTTTCGTGATTAAGCAATTTTTCACTTAAAATGAACTTCAATGCTTGCGGATTTGGAGTTAAATCAACATCTAATACTTTTAACATAATCACCTCTGTAAATGAATCAAATCTTTTTATTAATAATGTAATGATTTTTTCTTGGATTTTTCAAGTGAATCTTTCTTTTACAGTAACAATAGTGCTGAATTTTATCTCTTTCTTTTTACTTTGTCACTATAATTATCTATTAACAAAACAAACTCACCTTTAAGTTTTTGTTCTGATATCTTCGACAAAATAGATGAAATCTTTCCTCGAAAATATTTTTCATCTTTTTGAGTAAGTTTATATGCAACAACTATCCTTTGATCTTTTCCAAAAATTTTTTCTGTGTCTTTCAAAAGAGCTATGAGTCGATAGGGTGTTTCGAGTATGACTATTACTTCATTAACTGATCTTAGTCTTTTTAGTTGTGTCTGTCGAATATCCTTTTTAGGGGAAAGCCATCCGTAATAGAAAAAACTTTTCATTTCTAAGCCTGAGCCAACGAGAGCAGAAAGCAGAGAACTTGCACCTGGAACCGGAACAATTTTAATCTTCTGTGATATACATTGTTTTACCAAAAATGAACCCGGATCTGAAAAGAGTGGTGTTCCTGCATCTGAAATTAGGGCTGCTGTTTCCCCTTTTAATAATTTTGTAATTATCTCTGACGATGACTCCTGTTCATTATGCTCATTTAAGGTAATAAGCTCTTTGGTGATTTCATACTGAGATAACAACCGTCGGGCAGGTTTAAATTCTTCACATATAATAAAATCGACTTCTTTAAGAATTTTTAGAGCACGAAGGGTAATATCCTCGTAATTACCGATTGGAGTGGAAACAATATATAGTCTGTGGTTCATATGTTAGATACTGGATATTAGATACTGGATGCTAGACTCAAGTATCCAGCATCTAGGATCAAGCTTCTATTGTTTTACTAACTCTTGAAGGCTTTCTAAAAGATGTTCTTTGTCAACTAATAGCTTTTCTTCAGAATTCCTAGATCTAATTTCTACCAGTCCTTCCTTAATGTTTTTTTCGCCAATTATAACTTGAACAGGAACACCGATTAATTCAGCATCATTAAATTTGAAGCCGGCTTGTGCATCTTTTCTGTCATCAAATAATACATCGTAATCCTCTGCGAGAAGACTTTTGTATATGTTATTACTTTCCTCCTCAACAACTTCTTTCTTCATATTTAATCCGATAAGCTGAATGTCGAACGGTTTTAATGGGCCTTTCCAAATTATTCCTTTTTCGTCATAATTCTGCTCAATATAGCAGGCTAGTACACGCTCAACTCCTATTCCATAACTTCCCATAATTATTGGATTTGCCTGACCATTTTCATTTAGAAAATTTGCACCCATGGCTTCAGAGTATTTAGTTCCCAGCTTGAAAATATGTCCAAGCTCAATGGCTTTAAAAACTTCTAGCTCACTACCACATTTTGTACACTCTTCACCGGTTTCAATAAGACGAAAATCATAGTATTCTAATTCTGGAACATCCCTCTTTAGATCAATTCCCCCAATATGATAATCAGTTTTGTTTGCACCGCTGTAAAGATTATTTCCATCTTTTAGTCTGTTGTCTGCAATTATCCTTTTATCAAATCCAACCGGACCAATAGAGCCTGCTTCAGCCCCCGAAATTTCAACCAATTCTTCCGGATGTGCTGGACGAACTTCTCCACCCAGAATTGCTTCAAGTTTGGTTTCGTTAACTTCATCGTTTCCAGACATTAAAACCAAAATCGGTTCATAGTCATAAATATAAATTCTTGATTTGGCTGTTTCCCTCTCACCAATTTTTAGAAATTCACAAAGTTCATCAATGCTTCTGATATTTGGAGTTGATATTTCATAAACTTCTCTGCTTTCGTCATATCTAACAACAGGGGCTATCTCTGATTGAGCAACTTCAACATTTGCTGCATACTCACAGCTTTCACAGTAAGCAACGGTGTCCTCGCCGGCATCAGACTTAACCATAAATTCTTCTGATTTGCTGCCTCCCATTGCACCACTCGATGCACCAACAACAAAATACTTAATCCCGCATTTATCAAAAATATTTCTGTATGCTTGGTCGTGCTTTTCGTATGACTTATCTAAATCTTCCCAGCTTGCGTCAAATGAATAAGCATCTTTCATTAAGAATTGTCTTCCACGTATAACTCCGCTTCGTGGTCGTGCTTCATTTCTAAACTTGGTTTGAATCTGATACCAAATTTGAGGCAGATCTTTATATGATTTTAAAACCCCTTTAGCATGAAACGTCATAATCTCTTCATGAGTAGGAGCTAAAACATAATCTCTATTTGTAACGTGAAACATTGTATCGCCGAATGCTTCAACTCTATTTGTTTCTTCCCAGATTTCGCGAGGATTAAGTGCCGGCAAGTGAAATTCCTGTCCACCAATAGCATTCATCTCTTCAGTTATTATTTCAGAGATCTTTTTAATTATTTTATAACCCAATGGAAGAAAGGAATAAATCCCTGCAGAAAGCATTCTGATCATGCCTGTTCTAAGCATTAAAATATGACTTGGAATTACTGCATCAGCCGGAACTTCCTTCAGTGTTGGAATAAACGTTTTACTTATCCTCATTATTCTACTATATTATTGAAAAATTAAGGTGCAAAATAAGTAAAGAGGTAATGATTTCAAAAAGGTTAAATCCAGCTTAGAAATCCAATTTCTTTGTATGCATATAAATTTTAGAAATTGGGTTTCTTTTGCTTACCTTCTAACCCACGATTTAAATCGTAAATGAAGAATCTAAGTTCCTGAGTCACATACTATGCGACCCTTACTCACTACCACCAAGTTTCAGCTTGTATACCAATTGTTAATCCATTAGTTTGGTTGCCATATGAAAACGGTGACACTTTTCCCTTAAATGTATCAGACCAAAATGCATATGTGACAAACAATCGTAATGCAGGGCGGCTCATGGCAGTAGTTGAAGGGGTAATTTGTGGCGCAAGTGTAATTTTGAATAATGATCCGCTATCTCCTCCATTCTGCTTTGTGTAATCCCACCCAAACTCCATTGCTAGAGACATATATTTGTTAAAGTGCCAAATTGGTCGAAGGCCCATTGAAAACCAGGTAAATTGACCATTGTTTGAGAGACCATTATCTAGGTTTTGATAAAGAATAGCGTGTTGAAGTGCAAATTTATGACTAAAATTAATCATAAGATCATTAATAACCCTGAGTCTTATAATATCATCCGGATTATATGTACCGCCTGGTTCAACACTAACTCCAAGCGGGGCATTCATTACGCTTCTATAATTTTGTGCTGCACCAGTTCCGTAAAATATATTTAATTTGTTTCTGCTATCCTCTTTATCAATTGGCAAAACATGAAATATTCCTACCGACCATCCTTTACTATCAGTTACTGTAAATATTCCTTCCTCAGTTACAATTGAATCCCCATTTAAAAATGAAAATGTAGAAGTTAATCCCAATATTCCTAACGGTGTGTTTATATCATAGAGCCTTAGATCAAGAGAGGATTTATTAATAACAAAGTCTTCATCTGCATAGGGCGTACCGGAAGGAGACAATTGATCAAATGATCCTCCTAAATAGGCAAGGGCAAGTTTAAAGTCCCCTATCTCAAAGTCTTCAATACCCCCTCCAAAACCGCTCATATCACGATAGATAAAATCAGTAATGTGAATATCGTGTCTGTCATAATAACGCTGACCAGCCCAAAATCCTGCTTCCGGATGCGCTCCCCAAACCCCTTTGGCCACTACGTATGCTTCCCTTAATGAAGTTGTTGTAACAGCCTGGTTAGTTTGATTCATTGGAGTTACCATAGCAAGAAGAATTCTTGTATCGAATGTTGCTCCAGACTCATTTTCTGTTAGGTAAGAAAAAATTGTTTCAAGATAAGTTTCCGCCTCATTACCTAAACGATATTTTGACTCTGCATTTGGAGCCATGAAATGAGACATTGCCTTGCCCTTGTCATCCAACCCAAAACCAGATCTTAAATAGCCGCCAAAAACAAATTTATCAGTATTCTGAGCTAGTAGAACTTCTGATAAAACAAGAATAATAAATGACGTGACTATAAATGAAATAAAATTGTTTTTCGAAAATATATTATTCATAATGATTGCCTTCTTTACAATGATTTTTCAAAGATAAGAAAGATTTTATAAAAACAAAATAATTGTTGTAAAGAGATAATTCTATTCAAAAAACTCATTTGAACTTTAGCTAAATTTGTATTTAGATTAACAAAGAATAAGGTCTCGTTTAGTGTGGTATAAATATTTGCTCTTTACTCTCGTCATCTTGACATTATCTATTGCTGCCCAAGAAAAAGATTCAGTTAAAACATATGATCTTTCAGAGATTACTGTTGAAAGCAGTATTGCTATTGAACCTAAACCAATTACAAAACTTGATCAGAAATTTCTTACAAGTTTTGATGGAAGATCTGTTTATGAAACCGGGTTTTTTATACCATCCATAAAGCCACAAACAAATTCTAGAGGCGAGAGTTTGTTTTATATCAGAGGTTCAAACGAACGCCAATTAGGGCTCTTCTTTGATGGTGCCTTTATTAATATTCCATGGGATAACAGAATTGATTTAAGTCTATTACCAACTACCTCACTCTCAGAATTGAAGATTATTAAAGGAATCCCATCTATTATCTATGGTGCAAATCATATAGCAGGTGTAATAATCGGCACATCCCAGAATAATCAAACATCAAGATTATCTGGAAATATCTCTACACAGTTTAGTGATTTAAATCAGAGAAAACTTTCTATATCACTGGGGAAGAGGATAAATAATTTTTCTGTTTATGTGTCCGCTTCACATTATAATAGAGATGCATATGCTTTACCCAAAGACTTTGATAATCTTGAGAATCCCTCCAAACTACGAACCAATAGTTATCAGCAGACCAATAGTATATTTATCAAAGCGGGATATAATTATCAAAAATTATCAAATATAAATGCATCAATTCAATACTTAAATTCTGAAAAAGGTGTTCCACCGGAAATTAATGTTGCTAATCCAAGATATTGGCAATATCCTGTTTGGGAAAAAACTAGTTTGAATATTTTTGGGAAACATAGTTTTACGAGTCTAAAAAACTCTTCAATTGATTATGTGTTCAACATCTATAATTTCAATATGCAGATAAATGATTTTAACGATCCCTCTTATTCTCAAATTGCAAACATTGAAAAAAATGATGATGTTGTATTATACGGAAGAATGATATATACTACTCTTTTAGGCAGCAATTCTATTGTTAGATTTTCTCTAAGCGGATACAGCACCAACCACAAGGAAAGCTTTCTAACAAATGATTTTCAAGACGTATTATATATACAGAATGTATATAGCACCGGAATTGAACATGAGTTTTTATGGAATCGTTTTACAGCCATACTCGGACTAAGCCTTGACGGAACCTATTCTCCTGAAACTTCTATTCACGAAAGTAATAGAAGTTTAATTTCTGTCGGATTTAACTTAACAACCAAATATTCTATTGATGATAACTTGTCCGCCCAACTAAATTTTGGAAGAAAATCTAGATTCCCATCTCTTCGCGAAGCATTTTCCGATGGATTAGGTAGATTTATCATTAATCCAGACCTAAAAGCCGAAACAGCTAATGAGGGTGAGGTTGGTCTTCAATTTTTATTTCCAAATGGCACTTTATACACAAATCTTTTTCTGAATTATTTACAAGACGGAATCGTTAGAGATGTTATAAAATTAAACAATGAAAAGAAATTTAAGAGAATAAATAAAGCAAGTATCCTGTCTTATGGATTTGAAACTCAGGCCAGCTATGAACTCTCTAAAAAAATCAATACTGGTTTTCAATTTTCATACTTACGATCATCTGCAAAGAATACTACGATAGGTGAATACTCTGACACTCTAGAATACAAGCCTGAATTTATTAGTAGTTTATTTCTAAATTATTCCATTTTTAAAAACTTTACGAGCTTAGCTGAAGTTTCTACAATTCACAATGAATATGGCTATCAAGAAGGATATGAGTTTTTTAGAAAACTTCCTTCTTATTTTCTTATTAATCTACGATTAACATACAACATCGTTTTAAATAAAGGCCAAAATCTTCAGTTATTTGGAAGAGTTAACAATGTTTTTGACAAATTATATTATACACAGTGGGGTTTACCAGAAGCAGGTCGTCAATTCTATTTGGGAGTAAATTATAAATTTTAATTCCATTATTTGTACATATTATTTATGTTATGTATTCAGATTTAATTTAATATGAGGACACCATGTACAAGAAAATAACAGCATTTATTCCTTATAATGGCTATGATTACACTTCCGAAACCGTCAATGAATTTCTATCATGCCAAATTGTTGATAGCGTAATACTAATTGCAACCGATAATTCACTTACTCCAATAAATAATTGTGAAGTAATTTATACAGAATCATTTTTCTCTTCCAAAACTGTTAATATGATAGCAGAGAAAAGTAAAACCGAATATTCCGCCATTTTAACACAAGATGATCTGTTAAAATTGGGGCAATTTGCGTTGGAGAGATTTTGTGAGGTGGCAGAAAATACTGGCGCTGGTTTGGTTTATTCAAATTATATTGAAAGCAAAAATGGAATAATAGAGCAGCACCCGGTGGTTGATTATCAAGTTGGAAGCCTACGTGATGATTTTAACTTTGGCCATTTATTATTTTATAGTACCCAGGCATTAAAAGATGCTGTGAATATGGGGATTTCCAACTTCAATGGCGCTGGCTTCTATGATTTAAGACTTAAAGTCTCTCAGCGACATCCTCTTGTAAGAATTCCAGAATTCTTATATACATCAATTGAATCAGATTTAAGAAAGTCTGGAGCAAAACAATTTGACTATGTTGATCCCAAAAACAGAGAAGTTCAGGTTGAAATGGAAACTGCTGTAACCGAACACTTAAAAGAGATCGCCGCATATTTACCTCCAAATTTTAAACAAATTGATATAAATGAAGAGGATTTCGATGTTGAAGCAAGTGTAATTATTCCGGTAAAGAACCGCATTAGAACAATCGGAGATGCCGTTGAATCAGTAATAAAACAAAAAACTGATTTTAAGTATAATTGTATTGTGGTTGATAATTATTCTGATGACGGAACAACTGAAAAACTAAAAACGTTAGCTGAATCAAATGAAAATCTGATTCATGTGATTCCTGAGAGAAAAGATCTTGGAATCGGTGGTTGCTGGAATGAAGCCGTTCATAATGAAAATTGCGGTAGATTTTCTGCTCAACTAGATAGTGATGACATCTATGCAGACGAGAATACATTACAAAATATAGTTGATAAATTTCGAGAAGAAAAATGTGCTATGGTAATCGGATCATACAAAATTACAGATTTTGATTTGAATGAAGTTCCGCCAGGATTAATTGATCACAAAGAATGGACTCCTGAAAATGGAAGAAATAATGCTTTGAGAATTAATGGACTTGGGGCACCCCGTGCATTTTATACACCTTTGCTCAAGCAAATTAAAATTCCAAATGTTAATTATGGCGAGGACTATGCTGTTGGTCTTTCAATTTCTAGAAATTACCAGATTGGTAGAATTTATAACGCAATTTATCTTTGTCGTAGATGGGAAGATAATTCGGATGCTGAATTAGATATCAACAAAACAAACAATCACAATTTGTATAAAGACAGAGTTAGAACATTCGAATTATTAGCAAGACAAGGAATGAATAAAGGTAATGGGTAGCTCAAAGATAATTGATGACAATATTCTTTCCGACTATACCTCGGGCAATACTGTAGCAGACAAAGTTAAGGGATTAATTGCACAGCAGAAAACCTCGTGGGAGTTAGCTGGCAAAAATTATTCTGATCTTAACAACGTTGAAAGGAAAACTTTTGAATATGATTCTTTTAAAATTGTTATTCAATTCAATCCTGGAAGAATAACTTCATCCTCTGCTAAAGTGGATTCTAAATCAATTAAAGAACGTCCATGTTTTTTATGCGTTGATAATCTTCCCTCAGAGCAAAAAGGATTATTGTATAAGGACGACTATTTAATATTAGTTAACCCATTCCCAATTTTTAAAGAGCATTTTACAATTCCATCTTTAAAGCATCAACCTCAAAGTATTGCAAGCGGTTTTTCAAATATGCTTGATCTAGCAAAAGACCTTAGTAAACACTATACGGTTTTTTACAATGGCCCTAAGTGCGGAGCCTCTGCTCCTGACCATATACATTTTCAAGCATGCAGCAAAGAAACAATGCCGATAGAGAAAGAGATTGAATCAGTCTTAAGAGAAAAAGAGAATCTGCTATTTAGTGATTCTAATACGGCTGTTTATGGTGTTGAAAATTATTTAAGATACTTGTTTATTATAGAAAGCAAGAATAAGGAATCGGCATTAAATCATTTTAACAACCTGCAAAGCACCTTTCAAAATGAGGCTAACTCTACCGTTGAACCAATGATGAACATCATTGTGCTCTATGATACCTCTTGGAAAATCTTAGTGTTCCCAAGGGCAAAACATCGGCCGTCACAATATTTCCTTGAAGGAAAAGATAGAATACTAAGCAGCCCAGCAGCTGTTGATTTTGGTGGTTTGTTTATAACACCTCGAAAAGAGGACTTTGATAAAATGTCAATGAGTGATATTAAAGATATTTTTAAGCAGACTTCTGTTCAACAAGATATTTTTAAAAATATTACAGAAAATTATATTAACTCTGTTCAATAAGAATTTTATTGATTTACTTTAATTGAAATAACACTAATATCATCCTCGAATTGCCTGTCTGTTATTTCTATTACTTTGGATTGAATGTTTTGTATTATACTGCCCTTCTTCTTTTCTTGTATTATCCTTATGAACCCATGTGATTCAAGCGGAATGCCGTCACTGTCCCTTGATTCAAGTATTCCATCAGTCAACATATAAACCTCATCCCCTTTTGAGAGCTGAATTTCTTGGTCAACGTACTTTGTTTCCATTGAAAATCCTAGAAGCAATCCAGTAGATTTTATAACTTTAACTTTCCCATTTGAAAAATGAAAAATGGGAAGATCGCCAGCTCCACAATAATTTATTTTATTTTCTTTCTTATTAATTATCATAATAGAAAGAGTAATAAACACCTCTGAAATTCTCTCGTCAAAATAAACAGACTCATTAACTCGCTGAACTATTTTGCTTGCTGTAAGTTGTTCAGAGTCTTGCAGCACAAAACGGATCGCACTTCTTACATACCCAGCATATGCGACAGCAAAATACCAAGCCCCCCATTTTTTTCCCATAACATCACCCATTACTACTGCAAGATTTTCATTGTCAATTTGCACATAGTCTATAAAATCACCACCTGGAATATTTCTGAATGGAATATGCCAATGTTCAATTTCATATCCTTCAAACTTAGGAAAATTCTCTGGAACTACTGTAGCACCAAGGGTTTCAGCTGCTTGTTGAACTTCCTTCTCTCCCCTGTGTTTTTGATCTTCACTGCTTTTCAAAACAGCTTTTAGTTTCGCTAATATTATTTTTGGACTAGAGGTTTTTACGATGTATTCCTGTATATCATAATTATATCCGTGAAGAATTTCTTCCTCAGAGCCCTTTGCTGTTAAAAATATGAAGGGTATATATTTTAATTTTTCATCTGTTAGCAACAATTCCCGAAAAACAAAGCCATCAACTTTAGGCATCATAATATCACTAATAATAAGATCAGGATTTGCAGATTTAGCCAATTCAAATCCCTCTTCCCCATCTGAGGCATGTTCCACATCATATCCGGCTCTGGTAAGATTAAACTTAAAAAGGCGGGCAATGTTTTGTTCATCTTCTACAAGAAGTATTTTGGGTTTAGAAGACTTGCTCATAAAATTATATTCTTTAATAATATTATTTGAACAGAAGTTTAATACCTTTGTTTGGTTGAATCAATTTCATACTTTTCCATTAGTCGGTATAAGGTTGCTCGACCAATTTTAAGTTTTTTTGCTGCTTCAACAACGTTTCCGCTTGTTCTATCCAATGCATGTTTTATCGCTTCCTTTTTTAGTGTTTCAAAAGGAATTACAGGAGAATTTTCTGTAAACATAGCTTGGTTTTTGTCTAATGTTATATTTTCAATTGGGGAAAGAATCTCTTCAGGCAAAACATCAATATCAATCTCTGCTTTATCTGAAAGTATCGCACAACGCTCAATTGTGTTTTCTAATTCTCGAATATTGCCTGGCCAACTATGATCAAACAAAATTTTCAGGGCCTTTTTAGATATTCCTTTAATATTTATATCCAGTTTTTCATTGAACTTCTTAATGAAATGCTCTATTAAAATTACAATATCTCCCCGTCTACTTCGAAGTGGAGGTACTACAATTGGGAACGAGTTTAATCTATAAAAAAGATCTTCTCTAAATTCGTTTTCTTCAACCATTTTCTTGAGGTCACGATTAGTCGCTGAAAGAATTCTTACGTCTGTTTTGATTGTTGCATTTCCACCAATTCTTTCAAATTCTTTTTGTTGAATTACACGAAGGATTTTTGCTTGGAGGGACATTTCCATCTCACCGATTTCATCTAAAAACAGAGTTCCTCCATCAGCAGCTTCAAATTTTCCAATTTTTCTTTGGTGTGCCCCTGTGAATGAACCTTTTTCATGTCCAAATAATTCGCTTTCTAAAAGCTCTCTGGGAATTGAAGCACAATTTACCACAACAAAGGGTTTGTTTTGTCGCGACCCATTAAAATGTATAGCTCGTGCAACTAACTCCTTGCCCGTTCCGCTTTCACCGTGAATTAAAACGGTAATGTCGTTATTAAGAATTTTTGAAACTAATTTAAAAACACCCTGCATTTGATTATCAGCAGAGATTATGTTGTCAAAACTATATTCTTGATGAATGTGGTCTTCTAGTTCTTTAACTCTTTTATGCAGCTCATAATTACTTAAAGCATTTTTAATTGCTGGTTCAAGCTTGTTGTTATCAATGGGTTTAGTAAAATAATCAAAGGCTCCTTTTCTGATTGCATCCATTGCCACCTCAATACTTCCTTGGGCTGACAGCATAATTACTGGTAAATTAGAATCATATTCTTTTATCTCAGGTAAAAGATCAACACCATTAGAGTCTGGAAGCATAATGTCTAAGAGAATTAAGTCTGGATTTTTAGATAAATTATCCAACATATCTTGCCCATTATCAAAAATTTCGACATTATATTTCCACTGGTTCTTTACCCAATGGGTTAGTAGTTTCTGAATTGATGGCTCATCATCAATAATAAAGATAAGCTTTTCCAACTGAACCTCTCTAATTTATTATTTTTGGTAAATGTACTATCATTGTTGTTCCTTCACCCACTATGCTTTTAACCTGCAGTATTCCCTCGTGGAATTCAATTATCTGTTTCGCTAGTGATAATGCTGCCCCAGTTATTGGTGACTTAATAACACCTGAGCCGGTCGAATGAAACTTATCAAAAAATAACTTTAATTCTTTTTCTGGAATACCAACTCCGGTATCGCTAACAAAAACTTCTACTTCTTTTAAAAAGTCTTGAACAAAGATGGTGATTTGTCCCTTGCTTTCAATATAATGGATTGCATTTTCAATAATAGTTAAAAATGCTTTTGACAACTTTTCCTTATCCGCAAAGATACTAATTTCTGCTTCGGGAATTTCTGTAATTAAATTTATTTTCTTCTCTTCTATTATAGGGGTTATATCTGATATTACTTCATTAAGTAATTCAATAAGGTCGCTTTTTTCTTTGTTAAAATTTTTAGAGTCTTCTAATTTAGAAAAATCAAGAATGTCCTCAATAAACCGAGCTAGTCTTTTTCCTTCAGCAAATATGATGTTGCTAAATTCTTTGATTGTTTCTTGAGACAGATCATCATCTAAGGATAAGGTTTCTGCAAAACCGACAATTGAGGCAAGAGGGGTTCTTAATTCGTGGGATACATTTGAGATGAACTCACTCTTTAACATGTTAAGTTCTTCTAAAACAGTGATCTGTTTTTTTGCTCTGTCGCGCTCTAATGATACTAATCGATTAGCCTTATCTAATTTTATGTTGAGTTCCTTAATGATTTCTTTGTTTTTTCTTTTTACCGAAATATCTCGCCCAACTCCTATTATTCCTGTTATTGTGTTATTGTCAAGCAACGGTGTTGTCATAAACTCATATGTAATGGGTTTGTGTAGTTTATGAAAAAAAACTATTTCAAAGTGAGTGGCTGTTTTATTCTTTAACATCTTCTGAAAAGCAGAAGATGTTTCTGTGCGTTTACTCTTGTCTACAAAGTCTACAAAATGCTTGTCAAGCATCTCGTCAATATTATATCCCAAAGCACTGGCACCGTTTTCATTAATTTCTTGAATATATCCAAACTCGTTCAGCGAAAAAACAAAGTCAACGGCAGTGCTGATTAAAGTTCTGTAACTCTCTTCTATTTTATTGTCCATTATCTTTCTATCTAACTCAATATAGAATTGAAATAATTTGTATCATTTAAGTTAAAAAATAATTTTTAAAATCATTTAGTATTTTTGTGCGTTAAAAGGAAAGGATTTTAATTAATGAATATAAAAAGACCTGAATTATTAGCTGGAGCTGGTGATTGGAAAATGTTGACTACCGCTGTAAATGCTGGTGCTGATGCAGTTTACTTCGGTGTAGAAGAACTAAATATGAGAGCTAAGGCTAATAATTTTGAATTGGATAAGTTAAACGAGGTTGTTTCTTTCTGTCACGATAACAATGTTGATGCTCATTTAACTGTCAATGCTATTGTGTTCGATGATCAAAACGAAAAACTTGATCAAGTTCTGCTCGCTGCGAAAAATGCGAATGTCGATATGATCATTGCTTGGGATATGGCTGTAATTGACAAAACACTTGAATATGGCTTGCCTCTTTGTATTAGCACCCAAGCATCTATTAGCAATATTAACGCAGCTAAAGTGTATCAACGACTTGGAGCTAAACGGATTGTTCTTGCCAGAGAAGTTACTCTTGAAAACATAAAAAAGATAAAAGAAAATCTCGATATTGAAATTGAGACTTTTGTTCATGGTGCAATGTGCGTTGCTATCAGCGGGAGATGTTTTATGAGTCATCATGCATTTGGTCAAAGTGCTAACACTGGTGAATGCCTGCAGCCTTGCAGAAGAGAGTATGAAATATACGATCGATCGGGTGATACAAGTTTTTTGATCGGCGAAGATTATGTAATGTCACCAAAAGATCTTTGCACAATACAATTTGTTGACCAATTGATTGAGGCAAAGATCGATTCTTTTAAAATTGAGGGTCGAAAAAGAAGCCCTGAATATATCCACACCACAATTTCAACATACAGGCGAGCAATTGACCTCTATTTTGAAGGAGAGCTGTCCGAAGACATTAAACAACAAATGTATTCAGATCTGCAGAAAGTTTATAATCGAGGATTTTCTCCCGGTTTTTATTTTGGTACCCCGGGCGGTGATGATTTCACTGATGGATACGGTAATCAAGCAACCACAAAAAAAGTATATGTGGGTAAAGTTATAAATTATTTTAAAAAATCCAAAATTGCACATATTAAGCTCGAAGCAGGTGATCTTGGGATCGGCGATTCTATCTATATTACAGGAAATTCTACCGGCCTTGTAGAAACAACTTTGCAATCAATGGTTAAGAATGAAAAGCATATTGATTCAGCTGAGAAGGGAGATGAAATAACCTTCTATCTTGATGATCTTGTCAGACCTAGGGATCAAGTATATAAAATAATTCAGGCTGAATGATATGAGTAATTATAACTATTATCATGAAATTGCTGTTAAGGCTGCTAAAGAGGCGGGCCTTTATTTGCTTGATCAATTTAGTAAAAATCACAGCCCTACTTTAAAGTCTAGATCTGATGTCGGCTTACCGGCAGATACTGAAAGTGAAAAAATAATATTAAAAAATATTCAATCTGAGTTTCCCTCACATAATATTTATTCTGAAGAGATCGGACTTGTTGAGAATGAAAGCAATTTTACGTGGTATGTTGATCCACTTGACGGCACGAATAATTATTACGTAGGAATACCTTACTTCGCTGTTTCTATTGCCCTGGTTGAGAATAACGAAACTATTCTCGGGGTAGTTTTTAATCCGGTTACTAAGCAGCTTTTTACTGCGAGAAAAGGGGGTGGTGCTTTTCTTAACGGTGAAAAAATATTAATGAAAGATCGTTTAAAATCCGAATATAAGGTGTTATCGTTTATTAAGGGACACTCTCAAAACCTGAATATGGATATTGATCTCCTTGCACAAAATATTGAATTATCTTTAATAAATAAATTTTCAAGAATATTAAAAATGTGGGCTCCTGCGCTTGATTGGTGCTTGCTTGCATTAGGCAAAGTTGACGCGCTGGTTAGTTTTTATAGCGAGAAGGAGGATATGATTGCTGGTTTACTTATCGCAGAAGAATCTGGTATTGAGATTTTAAATTTTGGCGGAACTCCTCATAAACCTGGCAATAACAGAATAGTAGCTTCTAATAAGGGAATAATCAACAAATTAATAAAATCATTAAAGCCATTTTCGTAAAAAACATTATTATGGAAACGACTATAGTAAGATTTTAAAACATAAATAACGTTTTATTGCTTTTTACTAGTGTTAGTTATATTTTTATGATAAGTAATGGGGTTGTTTAATTTGACAAACTACAAAGATCTTTCTGATATTGAATTATTCATTAAGATAGAAAAGTACGATCCTTATGCACTAGAAGAGCTTTATTCAAGGTACTCTCCTCTTCTATACTCTCTAGCCGCGCGAATAGTAAATGATTATCAAATTTCAGAAAAGATTCTAATAGATACATTTGTTTCTCTTTGGAGAAAGATCGATCTTTTTGATTTCGATTCAGGAAATACCTTTACATGGTTGGTGACTCTTACTAGGAACAAAGCCGTAGAGCATATTAGAGCCAAACACACTGATGGCCCTCTAAGTGATCTTAGTGATGATGAATATGAGGATTTTTTCATAATACCGGATCTTGATGAAAAAATTGAATCATTAGATTTAGTATCAGCGATGAAAAAGAGGTCTTCGGTAGAAAATGCTGTTAATAGTCTGACCGAAGCACAAAAATATGTGCTTTATCTGTCTTATTATGATGGATTTACTGTAAATGACATTGCGGAAAAACTGAATATTCCTTTAACTACTATTCGTTCTAAAATAATGATCTCGCTTCACAGTTTGAGAGACAATTTGCTTGACGACTCAATTCTCGCGGGAAAAAACAATGATATAAACGAAATGATTGCTGCTTATGCTGTGGGCTGCATGGATAACGAAAATCATTCTTACTTCAAAAAGCACAAGAAAACGGGTGGATATCTCCCCGAAAAACAGCTTGGCGAACTTCAAACAATTATTTCACTTCTTCCTATTGCTCTCAATGAAATCTCAATAGCAGATGATCTTAAAGATCGGCTAGGATACAAATTACTTGAGATACATAAGAAGATATTAGATAACTCACTTCCAGACAGAAGGATAGCAAAAAACATTGATGAGACAACCGAAAAGAAAGCACAACCACCTATACCCCGCGTTGTTGAAGAACAAGTAAATAAAAATTCTTTTCAAGAATTAGAACATGTTAAAGAGGATGCACCGGAAAATTTAAAATCTAAACTCTTTTGGTTTTTTAATTTTCTGCTGTTAGCCGGATTAATTCTGTTTTCATACCTGCTTTCAGATGAAACTTCTCGGTTAAATGAAAAAGTTGAATCAATGAAGAAGCAGTTGACAAAAATAAATTCTGAAACATCTGCAGCAAAGGATTTTATTACTGAGCATATGGGTTTTATTGATTTTTTTAACAACCCGAACATTTTTGTTATCCCCTTGGTTGGGGGAAAAGAAAATCCCAAAAGTTATGGACGGTTTTTTCTTTCTCTTGATGCTGGTGAGGGTTTGCTGGAGTTAAAAAAAATGCCTAAGCTCAGTCCAAATGAATACTATTCGTTGTGGAGAATAAGAAAAAATGCAACCCAAAACCTTGCCTCTTTTAAGCTTGTCCCAGAGAATAAGTACATAAAGATTGCTCAAATTACTAACGGACCTAGGGAGCGTGTTTTACAATTTATTCTTACAGTGGAATCAAAAATTAATGCTGAGAAACCATCGGACCAAGTATATTTAAGTGGGAAGGTTTTAGATCCTTAGTATCTACCTTAGTCTGTCAGTTATAATCCCAATACCAACAATTATAAAAAGATACGGCCAAAGACCGAAAACCGTTCTGCTAATTGATGCAGAAAAACTAATCCACTCAAATGAATTAAAAAAGAGAAGTGAAATAGAGCCGGCTATAATCAAAACGAGCGAGACATACAAAAAGATTTTTCCTTGAAAATCATCAAGAAAGAGGAAAAGAAAAGCTGCTGATAAAACAAAAAATACTGCCGGAAGAATTATTCTACTGGTAGACATAATATCAAAATTATTTAAAACGTATAATAAAACCCCAATCATAAAACTTACAACACCGAGAAATAAGCTTCCCCTTTTTTCATTACCCATAGAAACGTAAACAGATACTATTCCATAAAATAAAAGCATATTACCATATATCTTTTCATATGATGTGGTGATTTCTCCAAACAACTTTAGGATGAGTACTACACCTAAAACAATAAATGCTAATCCTGAAGGAGAAATTCTATTTTTCAACTTCCAGCCTCAAATCTGTTTTAGATAAAAGTGCAATTAAAAAATATAGCAGAACTCCAAACCCAACTGTCGTAAAAGAAAAAACAATGAACAATAGCCTAACTACTATTGAGTAGGTTCCCAAGTACTCAGACATACCAACACATACACCCAGAAAGAGACGTCCTTTTCTTGGTCTAAGAAATTCGGCTTTGTTCCCTCTTGAAGAATTTATATTAAAGTTTTTATAACGCCACAAACCAACCATAATGAAAACAATAGGCAGTATTATATCTAATGGAATTTTAATGAAAAAGAGGAATGGGAAATAATCTTTAGGCATCATAAAAAAATAAAGACCAATAAAAATCAATGTTATTCCCAATAAAGATTTCGAGTTATGAAAAGATATTTGTTGAGAGATATTTTTCTCATCAACTATTTCGCTCTTCGGAACAAATAGGAACAAAAGGATATAGGCTATAATACCCAAGCCGCCGATTAAAATGCCAACGGAGAAGACGAGTCTTACAAAAACAGGGTTAATGCTATAATAATTTCCCAATCCACCGCAGACTCCTAAAAATATTTTATCTGTTTTTGATTTTCTTAATTCTTTCTTTTGATAAGGCTCATCATCTTTAAAAAGATCATATTTGTTTTCTGCTTTTGGTTCTTCGTAGAATAAATTCTGCATCTAATTAAAGTATCCTTAGTCCCATACTTGAAGCAACAAGTTCTGCTGCAAATTCTGCGCTAATGTTTTTGTCATCCAAAATAGGGTTAACTTCTGCAACTTCAAGCGATGACATACATCCGCACTCTGCAATTGTTTCCATTATTAAGTGTGTTTCCCGGTAGCTCAATCCACCAGGAACTGGCGTTCCAACTCCTGGGGCGGTTGCAGGATCAACTGAATCAAGATCGAAACTAACGTGAATATGGTCGACGTTTGCTTTAAGCTCTTTTAATATTTTATTAATAATAAAACTTATCCCTTTTCTGTCGACGTCAGTCATCGTGTAAACTGGCAGACCGATCTTTTTAATTAATCCTCGTTCAAGTGTGTCGATACTTCTAATTCCAATTAAATGAAAATTTTCAGGTTTCAGCTTAGGAGATGTCCCTTTAATCTCTGTCAGATCTTTGCTCCCGAAACCAACTGATGCCGCAACCGGCATTCCATGAATATTTCCTGATGGGGTCGTTTCATCTGTATTCATATCGGAATGAGCATCGATCCAGATCACTCCAAGTTGTTTCCCGTTTTTATTGCAGTGAGAAGCAATTCCAGCAATAGTCCCAAGCGCCATTGAGTGATCACCACCAAGACAAAGGGGAAAATGCCCGGCATCAAGAGATTTTTCAACTTTCTTTGCAAGCATTTCTGAAGTTTTAACAATCTCTTTTAAGTATTTCAATTTGGTAAACTTAACCTTTTGCCTTTCTTGATTTCGAATAACAACATCACCCAAATCAGTTACTGTGTACCCTAAAGTTTTTAGTTTCTCCTCAATCCCGGCAATACGCAACGCAGAGGGGCCCATATCAACACCACGCCTGTCAGCACCCAAATCCATTGGGAATCCAATTACATCAACATGCTTGCTCTGTTTTATCTTTGTTTTTTTCATTGATATAAATTTTTTAAGTTTTATTTAAAAAACAAGTTATTAAAATCTACAAATAAATATCATTTAATCTGGTCTCAAGTTAATTGTTGATATTTCCGTTATCTTTACAAAGTTAATTTTAATCTTTAAATAAAAAAACCCCTTGCGTTTACCCGCCTTTGGCGTGGCCTTAACGCTCTGCGGTATAAATGAGTATTATCTCGTGAAAGAAAAAATTTCTGTAATAACAATGGGCTGTTCAAAGAACACTGTTGATTCTGAAAGATTAATGGCCCAATTAAAAATAAATGATTTTGAATTAGTAAATGATCCTAATAATGCAGATTCCATTATAATAAATACCTGCGGATTTATTAATGACGCAAAGGAAGAATCGATCAACGCAATACTTGAAGCTGCAAAATTAAAGAAAGACAACAAAGTTAAAAAAGTAATTGTTGCTGGTTGTTTGTCCCAGCGTTATGAGTTTGAGCTTAAACAAGATATCCCCGAAGTCGATAAGTATTTTGGCACCGAAGATTACGGGGGAATCGTTGAAGAGCTTGGGGGAGATTTAAAAACAGAGCTTCTTGGTGAACGAGAGCTGACTTCACCAAAACATTATGCGTATCTTAAAATATCTGAAGGGTGTGATAATCCATGCTCATTCTGTGCAATTCCATTAATTAGAGGTAATTACCTCTCAATCCCAATGGAAGAATTACTCGAAGAGACTAATGCTCTTGCCAGAAAAGGGGTAAAAGAGCTTATTATTATCGGACAGGACACAACCGAATACGGAATTGATCTTTACGGAAAAAGAAATCTTGCTGAGTTATTAAATAAACTTAGTAAAATAGGCGGCATAGAGTGGATACGGTTGTTGTATACATATCCTTCTAACTTTCCTGATGACTTGATAGATGAAATTGCGAATAATCCAAAAGTTCTAAATTATATAGACATCCCCTTGCAGCATATTTCTGATAACGTATTAAAATCAATGAGAAGGGGAATTACTTCACGAAGAACAAAAGAATTAATTAAAAGGCTTAAAGACAATATTCCCGATCTAACGCTGCGTACAACTTTTATTGTTGGTTATCCAACTGAATCCGTGGAAGACTTTAATGAGCTTTGTGGCTTTTTAGAAGAATCTCAATTTAATAGAGTAGGTGTGTTTAACTATTCGCAAGAAGAGGACACTACAGGGTATGAATTAGGTGATCCGATTTCAGAAGAAGTGAAGGAATATCGTCGTGCTAAACTGATGGAAATTCAACAGAATATCTCTCTTCAGAAAAATGAAAGCCTGGTTGGAAAGAAACTAAACATTATAATTGATCGATTAGAAGACGAATATTACATAGCTCGTTCTACAATGGATGCACCAGAAGTGGATGGAGAAGTTTTAATTGAAAAATTGAATAATTCATTAGAAATAGGAAAAATCTATGCTACCGAAATAATAGATTGCAATGATTATGATTTATTTGCTAAATTGTTAATAGAATAAGTTACAGTTTCAATGAAAATTATTTTAATTATATCGTTTATTATATCATATGTAGCTTGGGGACAAGTAGAATATTCCCATGGTATATTATCAATTGGTGATCAACCCGGCTTTTTCTTAGATGCTGCTAGTTACAAATCAGATACTCCAGACAAAACAAGGCTCGATGTTTTTATACAGGTTCCGTATAAAAATCTTCAGTTCATCAAAAAGAGAGGAGAGTTAGTAGCGAGATATAGTGTAACATTGTCTTTTTATGATGAGGACAAAGATGATCTCCTTTTCGAAAAAGTCTGGAACTCTAAAATAATTGCTTCAAACTTTGACGCTGCTTCGTCAGAGAAGAATTTTAAATTCGATTACAAATCGTTTGATCTTGCACCAGAAAAATATGTTTTGCGTTGCAATATCTACGATAAAGATTCTAAAAAAGATTATACAGTTGAGGCAACTGTAAGTCTGCAAAATTATGATCAAAGAACCCAGGTTAGTGATTTGGTTTTTATTAAATCGGAAATTGACAGTCAAATAATCCCAAATATTTCAAAAACTTATACTACTCAAGATTCTGTTTTACACTTTTTTTATGAAATATACTCTGAAAAGAATCAAACACTAAATCTAAAGTACGAAATTGAATCCGCTGATGAGGATATTGTCTATTCCAAGTCAACGCAACAAGATGTGTTGGCTGGGAGTAATATTATAAAGTATAAATTGGATGATTCAAATTTTTCTCTTGGAAAATATACCCTCACAGTTAAAACTGTTGATAAGGACGGTGATGTTGTTTCTAGTAGCTCTAAAACTTTCGTATCTAGGATTTATGGATTTCCTATTTCAATCAACGATCTTGATGAGGCAATTAAGCAGATGATTCATTTTTCTGGAAAAACAGTTCGTGATAATCTGCTTGATATTGAAGACCATGAAGAAAAACTACAAGAATTTAAAAACTATTGGAAAAGCAAAGATCCTTCTCCCAATACAATTGAAAACGAGGTTTTAAACGAATATTACCGCAGAGTTGGTTATGCCAACAAGCATTTCAAGCATTACTATGAGGGGTGGAAAACTGATATGGGTATGGTTTACATAGTATTGGGGCCGCCGAATAATGTTGAAAGACATCCTTTTGAATATGATAGTAAACCTTATGAAATTTGGTATTATTATAGTATAAACGAACGGTTTTATTTCGTTGACGATACCGGTTTTGGTGATTACAGGCTGCTCAATTTCTCTTATGGAGACTGGTACAGATATAGACAATAGTCCGATTTTTCTAACTTAAGTTTATCACCTGCTATTATGATTTTAACTGTAACTTTAAATCCACTTTTAGAAAACAGACTTTATTTTGACTCTGTTCAAATGGGTATTTCTAATAGAGCTAACAATCAGGTTTTTAGAGCTGGAGGTAAAGGAATTAATGTTAGCAGACAGCTTAACTTCCTTGGATTGAAGAATGTTGCTCTTACTTATTTAGGCGGAAGCAATGGAAAGATTTTACGTAGAATTATAACTGAAGAAAACATCAACTTCTCGGCTGTTTCTACAAAATCGGAGACAAGGGCAGCTACCTTAGCAGTTGAGCCAGACAAAGAAAAATTAACAACATTTTTCGAACCGAACAGCGAAATAACAAAAACTGAGGCGAATGAATTTAAATCTAAACTAAATAAAATGATACAGAACTGCTCTACTGTTGTTTTTTCTGGAAGTTCTCCCTCGGCAGAAACGGATGACATCTTTTCTTATGGAATACAGCTAGCAAATGAACTTGACAAAATGTCTGTGTTAGATACGTACGGAGAACACTTATCTTCAGCAATTAATGCATCCCCAACCATTATGCATAATAATATCTCCGAGATAGAAAATTCTCTTGCTATTGACCTTTCCTCAGAAAAAGATAAAATATGCTTTCTTAACGACCTCTATAAAAAGGGGATTAAACTTGCTTTTTTGTCTGATGGATCAAAAGCTACTTACGCTTCAAAATATGATTTTGTTTATAAAATCGAGCAGCCTGCAGTAAAGGAAATTGATTCAACTGGAAGCGGTGATGCTTTTGTCGCCGGTATTATATATGGAATAGAGCATGGTTTTATATTTGATGGGTTTGTAAAAACCGGATCTGCTCTAGGTGCAGTAAATGCTGCTAAGTGGACTGTCTGCAGCTCTTCGCCTGAGGAAATTGATGGATACATTGATCAAGTGTCCATAACTCCAATTGGTAAAAAAATGAAGTTGATAAATGATTCGCCAACTCATTAAATTAGTTCTGCTCTATTTTGTTTTTATATTCAGCAATTCATTTGCTCAAATAATTAATGATATTGAAATTAATGGTGCAAGTGATTTTTCCAAGTCACAATACCTTTCTTGGATAAGCCCTAAAAATCTAAAATACACCAATGCTTCAGGTGATACAATAAAAAGTAGAGTTGCAAATGAATTAACGAGAAGAGGTTATTACAATTTTACATTTTCTGAAATCTCTTATGAAATCACAGAAGATTCACAATACGTAAATTATTCGATTACAATTATCGAGGGTGGGCCTACTTATATAAATGAAATTATTGTTTCAAATCTTGATTCGCTTGACATGGAAAGGGCTAAAAATGAGTTGGATGTTATGGTCGGTTCTCCATTTTTAATTGATGAACTTGAAGTCTCTTTTTCAAACTTATTGGATCACTTTGAAAACAGTGGATTCCCTTTTGCTTCAATTAGTGTAGAGTCAACATATTTTTTCTATGATTCTGAGAGTGACGAAAATCTAGTTGACATCTACATAAGCTTTTCAAAAAATCAAGCAAGTACGATTGATTCAATTACAATTATCGGCAATACAAAGACCAAAGATTATGTAATTAAGAGAGCCTTGCGGTTGCAGCCAGGTGAACCATATTCTCAAAAAACGGTCGATAGAATTCCAGAAAAATTGAACCGTTTGCATTTTTTTGAATATGTAGATACCCCACTCTATTTTTTAAACTCACAAAACGATGGGATTTTACAAATTGCTGTTAAGGAAAAAAACACAAATAGTTTTGATGGAATAATCGGTTATATTCCTCCATCAAACGAGGACGAGAATGGATATTTAACTGGTTTAGCTAACATCAATTTGAGGAATTTATTCGGCACTGGCAGAGCATTGTCATTCAAGTGGAACAAAATTGACAGATATTCACAAGAATTAGAGCTTAAATATCTTGAACCATGGGTATTAGAACTTCCTATAAATATTGATCTTCTTCTTTTTCAGAGACAGCAGGATTCGTCTTATGTTCAAAGACTTTTAAATAGTAATTTTGAGTTTCTTGCAACTGAGTCGATGTCGGCAGCATTAATCTTTTCGCAGGATTATACAATTCCAACTGAATCAGAAACCATGAGCTTTACTGTTTTTAACTCAACCATCTTCACAAGTGGAGTCAATTTAAAAATTGATACCCGTGATGATTTTTTGGTTCCTACAAGTGGCCTTTTCTTTCTAAATTCCTATAAGTATCGATCAAAAAAAATTAACGGTCCTGCTGAATTTGTTCCTGACACAATAAACACAACACCCACCCAATATAGTATAGAGCTTGATTTTGTAATGCATTACAAGTTTTTCAACAGACAAATACCAACAATTGGGATACATCTTAGAGAACTGAGGGGCAATAATATTGAGATAAGCGACATGTACAGATTGGGAGGAACCAATACGCTTCGGGGTTATCGTGAAAACCAGTTTGAAGGGAATAGATTATTATGGACCAATATTGAATATCGGTATTTGTTGGGTCGCAGATCATATGCTTTTTTATTCATGGATGTTGGTTACTACCTCAGAGATGCTCTGCCCTCAATGGGATTACCTAATGCTTCTGCTGTGAAGCTTGGGTATGGTTTGGGTATAACTTTTGAAACAGGGCTCGGGCTGCTTGGAGTTAGCTATGCGCTTGCAAAGGGAGATAGTTTTAATAAAGGCAAAATCCATTTTGGATTAATCGGAGAGTTTTAGATGGAGCGACTATTTGCCATTATTAAAATGAGTAGACCTTTAAACTGTATGATTACTTTTTTTGCGATACTTGCTGCATGCTTTATTTGTGGAGATATTATTAACGATTTACAGCCCGCTCTGATCGGTGGATTAGCTGGCTTGTTTACTGCTGCTGCTGGAAACCTTATTAATGATTATTATGATGTTGAGTCGGACAAACTCAACCATCCATTCAGAATATTGCCCTTAGAAATTGTTTCACCCCAAATAGCCCTTTTGTTTTTCTTCCTGTTTAACATCATGGCTTATGGCTTAAGCATGTTTTTGGGGTTTTATCTATTCTTAATTGTTTTAATTACATCAGTCTTGCTTTATTTATACTCAAGCAAATTTAAGAGCATTCCACTTGTCGGCAATATTACCGTCGCGTTTCTAACTGGTTTAGCATTTCTTTTTGGAAGCATTATAGTTAATAACTTTTTTTGCGGTATATTCCCTGCGGTATTTGCGTTTTTAATCAACTTAATGCGAGAGTTGATAAAAGACATTGAGGATGTTGAGGGTGATCGTGTATCGGGGCTTTCAACGTATCCAATACAACATGGTTTAATTAGTACGGTTAATCTAATTTCACTAGTTGGTGTTGCTTTAATCATATTAACCACAATACCGTTTTTATTGAAAATATATAGCATTACGTATTTTATTATTATTATGCCCTTTGTTAACACTATATTAGTTTACGTAATTATTAGACTGCATACTAGTGCCTTAAAATATGACTTAAGTCTTTCAAGTAATTTATTAAAGATTGCTATGATAATAGGAATAATTGCAATTTTATTAGGGAGTAAGTTTTGAACAGTTTGAAGCGGTTTGATAAATCATTTATAGACAACAAACACAGTATAGTTGCTGGAGTAGACGAAGCCGGGAGAGGGCCTCTTGCTGGTCCTGTTGTGGCTGCGGCAGTTATATTTGATTATAAAACAAACATTCATGCTGTAAATGATTCTAAAAAGATCCCCGAAAAAGTTAGAGAAAAATTATATGGCGAAATCATTGAAAAGGCTGTTGCTTATGGTGTTGGAATAGTTGATGAAAAGACTATTGATCGGACAAATATTCTTCAAGCAACAATGGCTGCAATGAAACAAGCCGTTGAGAATTTAAACATAACTCCTAATTTAATTTTAATTGATGGTAATAGGATTTTTGACTCTGACATTAATACCAAATCCATTATCAAGGGAGATGCTAAATCATTTAGTATTGCTGCTGCTTCAATTATTGCGAAGGTAACAAGAGATAGAATAATGAAAGAGGTCTCTGATCATTATCCCCATTATTTGTGGCACAAGAACAAAGGATATGGAACCAGGGAACATATTAACGCAATTCAAAAACATGGTCCAACACCATTTCATAGAATGAGTTTTCTTAGAAATATTTTGGTACAGGGCATTATATAACACAACAAAGTGGGGGCTATCATCTTGTCAACAACAAAACAACATACTGGAAATAAAGGCGAAGATTATGCATGTGATCTCCTTCTGGAAAAAAACTTTAAAATACTTGCGAGAAATTATAGATATGGTCATGGTGAAATAGATATCGTTGCCGAAGACGGCGATGTGCTTGTTTTTGTTGAAGTAAAGACACGGAAAAACTTAGAGTTTGGACCGCCAATTTCTGCAATTACACGTAATAAACAACGCCAGGTAAGAAAAATTGCTGAAGCATATTTAATAGAACACAACATTTCCGATAGAGATTGCCGTATTGATGTTGTTGGCGTTTTGCTTAAGGGAAATGAGCAGGCTGAAATTGATCATATAGAAAACGCTTTTTGACTTATTGTTTCGAACAACTTTTATTATTTAATAATGTAACTATTTGGTTACTTTTAGTATTTTTAAAAAACTATTTATTAGCAATTACTAATGAATTTACCACAAATTAAATATTCTAAAAATCCATCTCGTTCTGAGAAGCTTTACACTTTTTTTGCAAACATCTCCGGACTTACATTATTTAATGTTGAATTTCTAAAGCAATCCATTGCTCCACCATATGAAATCTCTCAGGTCAAAAAACATATGATTGAGCTCGGGGTCAAGACTTTTCCTATTGTAAGTATAATGGGATTTATCCTTGGCTTTGTTCTTGCACTTCAATCGTACCCGGTTCTTGAAAGGTTTGGGGCAACTGATTATCTTCCCCCAACAGTATCGCTTTCAGTTATTAGAGAGCTGGGACCCGTTCTTACAGCAATCATTTTTGCAGGAAGAGTTAGCTCCGGTATTGGCGCAGAGCTTTCGTCCATGAGAGTAACGGAACAGATTGATGCTATGGAGGTGTCTGCTATAAATCCATTTAAATATTTAGTTGTAACAAGAGTAATAGCAACCACAATGATACTTCCAATATTAACTATTTATGTTATCTTTATTGCATTAATTGGCGGATTCATTGCAATCACGTTCTCTGAAAGTATGAGTTTTATCTATTATAATAATTCTGTGATCTCGGCAATTACGTTTGGCGATTTTATACCAGGAATGGCTAAAACATTTTTGTTCGGTTACATTGTGGGAATAGTTGGTGCATATAAGGGATATACTGCGAATGGCGGCACCGAGGGTGTAGGGCGTGCTTCAACAACTGCGGTTGTTATGTCATCTTTGTTGATCCTAATTTCTGATATGGTTCTTGTAAAAATAACAGTCTGGTTATGGCCATCGATAGGATGATAAAAATAGAAAATCTATCTAAGAGTTTCGGTGATCTTCATGTGCTGAACAATGTTGCAATGCATGTTAATGTTGGCGAAAACCTTGTGGTGTTTGGAAAAAGCGGTACCGGAAAAAGTGTTTTGCTAAAGTGTCTCGTGGGGTTGTTAAGGCCGGATAAGGGAAGTATTTTCGTAAATGACGAAAATGTAATTGAGTATTCAAAAAAGAAATTAAATAATTTTAGAAAGAATCTTGGGTTTTTGTTTCAAGGTGCTGCGTTATATGACTCCATGAGTGTCAGGGAAAATTTAGAATTTCCACTTAAGCGAAATTTTGATTTCACACAAAATGAAATTGATTTAAAAGTTGAAAATACTTTGGAGTTAGTGGGTTTATCTGAAGCAGTAGATAAAATGCCGTCGGAACTTTCCGGTGGAATGAGGAAAAGAATTGGGCTGGCAAGATCTATTATAACCGAGCCTGCGCTAATGCTTTACGATGAACCAACAACTGGTTTAGATCCCATTACGGCAAAAGAGATAAGTGTTTTAATTTTAAATTTGCAAAAAAAACTTAAAATGACTTCTATTGTTGTGACCCACGACTTACTCTGTGCAGAAATAATTGCAGATAGAGCCATAATGTTAAATGATGCAAAAATAGTTTTCGAAGGTACAATAGAAGAAATGACGAATTCGCAAGATCGGTTTTTACAAAACTTTTTCAGTCATGAAGTATTTAATGAATGAGCTTTTAGCTTAGGAGAATAATATGTTTAAGCATTTGGAGGGTGCTCGTCTGGGGCTCTTTATATTTTTAGGTACGATATTAATTGTCTTCTCCATATTTATGATTGGGAACAAGGAATCGCTCTTTGTGCCAAGCATACAAATAATGTCAAAGTTTAATAATATTGAGGGTTTGAAAGCCGGGGCTCCTGTAAGGTTAAGTGGTTATACCATTGGCAGCGTTAGTAGCATTGTGCTGGCAGACGATTCCGTTGGAACTGTGATTGTAAATATGCGTATTGAGCAGGAATTAAGACACTTCATTCGTATTGATAGTGAGGCATCAATTCAAACTGAAGGACTTGTAGGAAAAAAAATTGTTTCCATAACCCCTGGATCTTCTGATCAACCGGTTGCTGACGAGGGAAGTTATATCCGGTCAAAAAATCCAATGAATATTACTCAGTTGATGGAAGATTCTGAAGCGATAATTTCCTATATGAGGGATATAACAAAAGATTTTTCTCAAATTGTGAATAAAGTTAATGCCGGCAGCGGTTCAGTCGGAAAATTAATCAATGATACCGAATTGTATGATTCCTCTGTAGAAATGGTTCAAGTAGCAAACAACGACCTTAAGCAGATTTCTTCTACGCTTGATGCGGTTGCGGGATTAATTGAAGAAACAACGCTGGCTGCAAAAATAGCCTTTAATGATATTGATACAGCAGTTGTTTCCGTAAAAAGCATATTAACCAAGGTTGATCGGGGAGAAGGCTTTTTGGGTGAAATTCTTAACGATGATCAATCTTATGATTCAATAAAAGCAATGATATCCAACTTGGTTTCTACTACTGAAGCAGCAAGGCATGGGCTGACTTCCTTTGCAGAAAACATGGAAGCATTAAAACACAATTGGCTGTTTAAGAGCTACTTTGAGGAGCGGGGATACTGGAGTCAGATTGATTATCAAAAATCTATTGATGAACAAATAGACGAGCTGAAGCGGCAAAATGATCTATTGGAAGATAAAATAAATGAGCTAAAGGAGCTTGGCGTTGATATCAATGAGTTGAAAGAATAGATTGATTTTTAAGTTTTATTATAATGTGTCTTAATATTTGATGTGGTTTTCCCTTTATTATTTTGTTTCCTGAACAAATTAATTTTGAAGTCGTCCAAAGAGCGTCTAAAAAATTAAGGGAAAACTATGAGAAAACTACTTGCTGTTCTTTCGCTGCTTTATATTGCTGGATGCAGTTCACAGACGATCTCTAACCCTCACCAACAGCCACAGATAATTTACAATATTAATGTTACGAATTATGAAGATGATCTTTTTCATGTTTCTGTGCTCGTGAACAATCTTACCGAAAAGAATAACGTTTACAATTTTGCTGCAACAGCTCCAGGAACATATCAGAAAATGGATTTTGGTAGATATGTTAAGTCGTTTGAGGCTTTCGATGATGAAGGAAATCTTTTGAACACAAATAAAATATCAAAGAATCGTTGGGAAATCGAAAACATTAATGCTCTTGTAAAAATAAAATATGTTATTGAGGATACATTTGATTCGGAAATAAAGAAAAATCCGCCTGCAGCAATGAGTGGTTCAGGAATCGATGAAAAGTTTATCTCAATAAACACTTTTGCTGTTCTTGGATATTTTGAGGAACTCCAGTCTCATCCTTCAAAACTTAAACTTGACTATAATCAAGATTGGACTGTAGGAACTGCATTAAACAAAAATGATGACGGATACTATTATACTGAAACATATGACAGGCTTGCTGATTCTCCTATTCTAATGGGTGAACTTACAACTGCTTTCACCAAAGTTGGGGATATTGATGTTGAGATATATGTCTACTCTCCTGATACTACAATTAATGCGACGAAAGTTCTTTCTCTTGCTGACGAAGTACTTCAATCATC
>JBDLIN010000014.1:0-32420 GCA_039714835.1 Bacteroidota bacterium
TATAATAATTTGAAGGGAATGTTTTTTAATACATTCCACCCATTCCGCCCATACCATCCATTCCTCCAGGAGGCATTGCTGGCATAGCTTTTTCTTCTTCAGGTTTTTCAAATACAACAGCTTCTGTTGTTAATAACAATGAAGAAACAGACGCAGCATTTTGAAGTGCTGTTCGTGTTACTTTTGTAGGATCAATAACACCAGCAGAGATCATATTTTCATACTCTTCTGTAGCAGCGTTAAATCCTAAGTCATCTTTCTCTTCAAGTACTTTATTTAATACTACTGCTCCTTCAAGGCCAGCATTATATACTATCTGTTTTAGTGGTTCTGAAAGTGCATTTTGAATTATTTTAACACCAGTAGTTTGGTCAAGATTGCTTCCTTCAACACCATCAAGAGATGCTATAGCTCTTACTAAAGCAACACCACCACCAGCTACAATACCTTCTTCAACAGCAGCTCTAGTAGCATGTAAAGCATCTTCAACACGAGCTTTCTTTTCTTTCATTTCAATTTCAGTTGAAGCACCAATTTTAAGAACGGCAACACCACCAGATAATTTTGCTAATCTTTCTTGTAGTTTTTCTTTATCATAATCAGATGTTGTGTTTTCAATTTGTGCTTTTATCTCGTTAATCCTTTTCTGGATATCTTCAGTTTTACCAGCACCTTCAACAATAACAGTATTATCTTTATCCATTGCAATTTTCTTAGCGCCACCTAAATATTCCATTGTTGCATTTTCTAATTTGAAACCTCTTTCTTCTGAGATTACAGTTCCATTAGTAAGGATTGCTATATCTTCTAACATTGCTTTTCTTCTGTCACCAAAGCCTGGAGCTTTAACAGCAGCAACTTTTAGTGTGCCTCTGATTTTATTAACAACTAATGTTGCGAGAGCTTCACCTTCGAGGTCTTCAGCAATAATTACCAAACCTTTACCAGCTTGTGCAACCTTCTCAAGGACTGGAAGAAGATCTTTCATTGCAGAGATTTTTTTGTCATGGATCAAGATAAGAGGATCCTCCATAACTGATTCCATTGATTCAGAATCAGTAACGAAATAAGGTGAAAGATATCCGCGATCAAATTGCATACCTTCAACAATTTCTAATTCAGTTTCAGTTCCTTTTGCCTCCTCAACTGTAATTACACCATCGTTCCCAACTTTATCCATTGCATCAGCTATTAGGTTACCGATTGTCATATCACTGTTTGCTGAGATTGAACCAACTTGTGCAATTTCTTCTCTTCCTTCAACTTCTTTTGATGAAGCTTGTAAGTTTTCAACAACTTTTACGATAGCTAAATCAATACCTCTTTTAAGATCCATTGGATTAGCACCAGCAGTAACGTTTTTTAATCCTTCACGATAAATAGCTTGTGCAAGTACTGTAGCAGTTGTTGTACCGTCACCAGCAACATCACTAGTTTTAGATGCTACTTCACGTACCATTTGTGCACCCATATTTTCAACTGGATCACTCAATTCAATTTCTTTTGCTACAGTTACACCATCTTTTGTAACAGTAGGTGCACCGAATTTTTTATCAATCACTACATTACGTCCTTTAGGACCTAATGTAACTTTTACAGCATTTGCAAGTTTATCTATACCATCCTTTAGAGAATTTCTTGCATCGCTGCCAAAATCAACGATTTTTGATGACATTTTTTACTCCTTTATATTATTAGTTTATAATGAAATATTTAACATATTTGATGTTTTATCTATCTAAGAGATTCAATAAAATAAATAAAAATTATTAGCACTCTTAATTAGAGAGTGCTAAAATATTCAAATTATTTAGATTAGTCAAGGGTGGTGTAAGTAGAATTATAGTGGGATACTATTTAAGATTATGTCAATTGTCAACAAAAACATTATTAAGGTTTTCTAATATCACATTTGAGTAAAATATATTTATTCTATTTGAGACCATTTCTCTATCATGGTCTTCTCTCTAATTTCATTTCAGTTTTAATTGTTTCTTTATCTCTTAAAATTTTCATAGAAATAGTTTCATCGGTTTTATAATTCTGAAGTACTCCCTTTAGGGTTTCATAATTATCTATTCTCGAATCATCTATTTCCCGTATAATATCACCTGTTTGCAGTCCCGCATGACTTGCAGGAGAATCATCAATTATCTCAGTGATTATTACTCCTTTAGTGTCATCTAGTTGATAGTAATTGGCAATACCCTCATCAATGGAATGAATTCTCAGTCCTGTCCAAAAATCTCTTTCAAAAACACCAACATCTTTTAATTCCTTAATTATCTTTTGTAATTTATTTGCTGGAATTGCAAAGCCTACACCGACATTTCCACGTGAGCCTTCAGCAGTAAAAATCAAAGTATTTATCCCTATCAACTCCCCAATACTATTTACTAGCGGGCCACCGGAATTTCCTTGATTAATTGATGCATCAGTCTGAATCATATCCAGATAATACCTATTATGAACAGGGCTTAAGTTCATTCCTGTTGCACTCACGACTCCAACTGTAACAGAGGCCTTATCAGATATATCAAATAAACCAAAGGGATTCCCTAATGCAATTACCCACTCGCCAATCAGAATATCATCTGAATTTCCAAAAGGTATATATGGGAGATTATCAGCATCTATTTTAAGTAAGCAAATATCCGTAGTAATATCAGTCCCTATCCTTTCGGCAGTATAGTGTTTCCCGTTTGAAAGAGTAACTGTGATTTGATCAGCAGTGCCAGCAACATGATCGTTGGTTAGAATATACCCGTCAGATGAAATAATAGCTCCAGACCCTAATCCTTGTATTTCCTTGTTGTAAACTTGATCTCCAAAAAATCTTCTAAAGAAAGGATCGTTTCCGAATGGATTTCTATAAGCAAACTGTTTTAATTCTTTAACGGTAATTCCCACAACTGCTGGGCTAACTTCTTTAACTGTTTGAGTAATGATTGTATGTCTGGAATTTGAAATTGATTCTTGTGCAGAATCTTTTTCTTGATTTAACGCAAATGTAACATTGTTAGGATCTTGCTGTAAAGTAGTTTCTTCATACTCTTCATTAGAAGAATCTTTTTGCCAAAACATTACATAGGAAGTTATTATTAGTAACGTAAATAATATATTTATTAAAATAATTTTTAAATTTTTCATTTAACTATCCTTTAATTTTTCTTTCCCGAAGTATGCTTTAATATTACTTAGCTCACTAACAATAATTATAACGAACAAAATTCCTATTGTAATTTTAAATACAATATCTGAATCTGCTGTCGGATGTGTAAACCAGTAATCATTATTTAAAATATAAGATGATGTAATACTTAATAATCCTGTTAAAAATGCAGAAGAAATAATACTAAAATTAATGTTCCTTTTATAAATAAATGAAATAGTCCAAATAATAATCCAAATTATTGAAATAGTTGGTATAAACATTAATAATCCACCCAAAGCAAATATATTTCCGTCAATTGTCTGGAATTTAAAACCTTGAAAGAAACAATGTGAAATCACACCACTAATCAATGATAATTGAATTTCAATAAATGTTGAATCCATCAAAAATTTTATAATATAGACAATTAACGCACCCTTTAATAAGTCAATAAAAATTGAACTAAACATCTGAATTATTTTATTATTAACTTTTTTTTCTTGGAAAAATCTATTTGTAAAATAACTACTTGGAAATAGTCCAATTATAGCACCGATTAATATAAATATTAAATATATCATCAAATAGTTGATATTATTAAGAAATTTGGATTACAAAAATACATATTATTTAGATTTATGTAACTGCAAAATTGATGAATAATCATACTATGTATTAAAATAATTAAAATTTCTAATTTGATTTTATATTATTTATCAATAAAATAGCCATTCAAATATTTTATTAGTTAGTTAGGAATTGCAATGATTGATTTTATTGGAAGTTTTAAAGTATTACCTTCTTTACCTAAGAAATTAGAACCGTTATATAAGATTAGTAAAAATCTTTATTGGAGTTGGAATAAGGATGCTATTGCCTTGTTTAGGCGATTAGATAAAGACCTCTGGGAATCAACTCATCACAATCCAGTATTAATGTTAGGTAATCTAAGTCAGGAAAGACTTGAGGAAATGGCAAACGATGATGGTTTTGTCTCTCATTTGAATAGAGTTGATGATCAATTAAGTGATTATTTAAAAACTGCAGCTTGGTATCAGAATAATTATGATAAATCAAAAAAGAGTTATATAGCTTACTTTTCTGCTGAATTTGGTTTAACAGAATGCTTGCAAATATATTCAGGTGGATTAGGTGTATTAGCTGGTGACCATTTAAAATCTGCAAGCGATTTGGGTATTCCGCTAGTAGCTGTTGGTCTGAATTATAAGGAAGGTTATTTCCAGCAATATTTGAATAATGATGGTTGGCAGCAAGAAAGATACGAGCTAATTGATTATCATAATCAGCCTATGACTCTTGAGTTAGATAAAGATGGCAATCCATTGAAAATACATGTTGATTTCCCTAGAAGAAAAGTATATGCACAGATTTGGCGTATTGAGGTTGGAAGAGTAAACTTATATGTACTGGATACAAACATCTCAGAAAACTCTCCGGAAGACCGAAAAATTACATATGGTTTATATAGAGGCAATATAGAAACCAGAATACAGCAAGAAATTCTTCTTGGTATTGGTGGAATTCGCGCATTACATGCTTTAGGAATTAAACCTCGTATTTGTCATATGAATGAAGGTCATTCTGCTTTTCTAGCATTGGAGAGAATACGTCATTTAATTACAGAATATGATCTTTCGTATCAAGAAGCAAAAGATATTGGATTCTATTCAAATATATTTACAACGCATACACCTGTTCCGGCTGGTATAGATATCTTTCCAAACGAACTGGTTGAAAAGTATCTCGGTAATTATTATAGGAACCAATTGAAAATTTCAAATACTGAATTTTACTCATTGGGTACGATTATCAAAGATAGTAAACCAGCGAATTTTAACATGGCTCATTTGGCGATGAATATGGCTGGATTTGTGAACGGAGTAAGTAAATTACATGGAGAAGTTTCTAAGAAAATGTGGGTCGATGGATTTAAAGATATTCCATTTGACGAAATCCCTATAGATCATGTAACAAACGGTATTCATATAAGATCACACATATCTGCAGAGATGGAAACTTTGCTGTACAGATACTTAGGTGATGGATTTATAAATTCTGTATCTGATCCCAAAGTTTGGAAATCAATATATGATATTCCAGATGAAGAACTATGGCGTACCCACGAAAGAAGACGGGAACGATTAGTAACATTTGCTCGTAAACGTCTAATCAAGCAGATTATTGCTCAGGGAGGTTCTCAATCTGATATAAATACTGCTGGAGAGATCTTAGACTCAACCGCTCTTACAATTGGATTTGCTCGGAGATTTGCTACATATAAAAGAGCTACTCTATTATTTAGGGATCTTGATAGAATTTCAGATCTCTTATTGAATAATGATAGACCGGTTCAATTTATTATTGCAGGTAAAGCTCATCCCCACGATGAAGAGGGTAAAAAGTTCATACAAGATATAGTAAACTATGCAAAGGAGAAGCATCTAAGAAAGCGTATTGTATTTTTGGAAAATTACGATATGAATGTAGCACGTTATATGGTTGAAGGATGTGATATCTGGTTGAATAATCCACGACGACCATTAGAAGCAAGTGGAACGTCTGGAATGAAAATTATTGCAAACGGTGGTCTTAATTTTAGTGTCTTAGATGGATGGTGGGATGAAGGTTACAATAGGGAAGTGGGATGGAAAATTGGAAGTGGTGAAGAATATTCTGACATAGAATATCAAGATGAAGTTGAATCAAGCATGCTTTACCAGACTTTAGAAAATGATATTATCCCATTGTTCTATGAAAGAGGAAATGAGAATATCCCGAGACAATGGATCAATAAAATGAAAGCGTCTATGAGTCAATTAGCTCCAGTTTATAACACAAATAGAATGCTTCAAGAGTATACAACAAAGTTTTATATTAAAGCTTTAAAAAATCGAAAGTTATTGCTAAAAAATGATTGGGAACAAGCAAAAAGTTTTTCGAGTTGGAAGTCAATGATTAAAGAAAATTGGACAGATGTCAGTTTTAAAAATGTACATGGCGCTAAAAAAGAGGAATTTAAGATTGGAACTAAATACAAAGTTACAGCTGAGTTAAATCTAGGTAAATTATCAACTGATGATGTTGAAGTTCAAATATACTTTGGTAAATTCGATGATTCAGATAAACCTCATGCTAATAAATTTGCTACAATGAAAGCAACAACGAAAAATAATGATACTGGAACTTTTAATTACGAGGGATATATTTCATGTGTAAACACAGGTGAATTTGGTTATACACTGCGAGTACTTCCTAAGCACCCTCTATTACTTAATAAATTTGAATTAGGTCTTATAAGGTGGGCAAATGTATAGTAGAAATATTATAATAAGTAATTTATGAATCAAAGCACTTAGGATAGAATGAAAAAGATAATTTCTGTTGTCGGCGCACGACCAAATTTTATGAAAGTTGCACCATTACATAAGGCGTTTCAAAGATATAATGGCAAGATTAATCATATTATTTGTCATACTGGGCAGCATTATGATGAAAAAATGTCAAAGATATTTTTTGATGATCTCGAGCTTCCAAAACCAGATTACTACCTTGGAATTGGAAGTGGTTCTCATGCTGAACAGACTGCAAAGGTAATGATAGAATTTGAGAAAATATTAGTCAAAGAAAATCCCGATTTAGTCGTTGTTGTTGGGGATGTCAATTCAACAATTGCTTGTAGTTTAACTGCATCTAAATTACATATTAAAGTTGCTCATGTTGAAGCCGGATTGAGAAGTGGTGATAGACTAATGCCTGAAGAAATTAATCGAGTATTAACCGATTCAATTTCAGATTATCTCTTTGTAACTGAAAAAAGTGGGATGCAAAACTTGAATATTGAAGGTGTTTCCTCCGATAAAATATTTTTTACGGGAAATGTTATGATAGATAGTTTGGCAAGCTATCTACCCAAAGCAGAACATTCAAATGTACACGAGCAATATTCACTAAATAAAGGTGAATATGTCCTAGTAACTTTACATAGACCAAGTAATGTTGATATTCTTGAACAAGCTGTAAAATTAAAGGACTTGTTAAATACAATATCAGAAGAAAGGAAAGTAATTTTCCCCATGCATCCAAGAACTTTAAATAATTGGAAAAATTTTAATCTTGTCGAATTATTAAATCCAAATATTATAATTACTGAACCAATCGGTTATATCGATTTCCTGAGTTTAACAAAGAATGCAGAACTTATTCTTACCGATAGTGGAGGGATTCAGGAAGAATCAACATACCTTGGTGTTCAGTGCATTACATTAAGGACATCAACAGAAAGACCAATCACAGTTGAGGAAGGAACAAACCAACTATTAGGTACAGACCTTACTAAAGCACAATCTGCAGCGCTTGAAGTTTTATCTGGTAATATAAAACATGGAAAAGTCCCAGAGCTTTGGGATGGTAAAGCAGCTGAAAGGATTACAGAAATATTGTATAAAAAAGTATAATTATTTCTTAAATCCTATTGATTGTGACGATTAATGACCTTGTTTCATTATACTGCTATCATTATTTTAATTTAAAATAAATAGTTAAATTTAAAAGTAAGTTTAATTTCAGAAAGGAAATGATATGGATGGTAACTTTTCGGAAAGAGTTCAAGAGGTAATCAGACTCAGTAGGGAAGAAGCCTTACGATTAGGACATGACTATATTGGCACTGAACACATTTTATTAGGAATTATTAGAGAGGCACATGGTGTCGCTGTAACAATTATGAATAATCTTAATGTTGATTTGCAGCAATTGAAAAAATCAATTGAAGATTCAGTAAAAGCAGTTGGTGGAACTTTAACTATTGGAAATATACCACTGACCAAACAAGCTGAAAAAGTACTAAAGATTACTCAAATTGAAGCAAAAATTTATAAATCAAGCGTTATTGGAACTGAGCACATCTTATTGTCTCTCCTCAGAGATGAAGATAACATAGCTACTCAAATATTACATCAATTTCAGGTAACTTATGAAAGTGTACGCTCAGAATTAAATATAATCATGAGCAATCAACCAATTGAGGGGAAACAAGAATCAGCACTTCCTCCATTAGGTAAAAAAACTGAAAAGTCAAAGACACCAGTTTTAGATAATTTTGGTAGAGATTTAACAAAATATGCCCTTGATGATAAACTTGATCCAGTAATTGGAAGAGAAAAAGAAATTGAAAGAGTAGCACAGGTACTAAGTCGAAGAAAAAAGAATAATCCAGTTCTAATAGGAGAACCAGGTGTTGGTAAGACAGCCATTGCTGAAGGATTAGCTCTGAAAATAGTGCATAGAAAAGTGCCTAGAATTCTTCAGGATCAAAGAGTTGTAACGCTAGATTTAGCAGGTCTTGTAGCTGGCACAAAGTATCGTGGACAATTTGAAGAAAGAATGAAAGCATTAATGGCTGAATTAGAAAAGGCTGAAGATGTCATTTTATTTATTGATGAACTTCATACTATTGTTGGGGCTGGAGGAGCTTCAGGTTCATTAGATGCTTCCAATATGTTCAAACCAGCGCTTGCACGTGGAGACATACAGTGTATAGGTGCTACTACTTTAGATGAATACAGAAAATTTATTGAAACTGACGGTGCTCTTGATAGACGGTTTCAAAAAGTTATGGTTGATCCACCTACTGTTGATGAAACGATTGAAATACTAAATCATATTAAATTCAAATATGAAGAGCATCATAGTGTAAAATATAGTGAAGATGCCATTAATGCTTCTGTTAAACTTAGTGAACGATATATTACTGATAGACATCTCCCAGACAAAGCTATTGATGTATTAGATGAAGCTGGTTCAAGAGTTCATATGGGAAATTTCAAGGTTTCTGATACTATCTTAGAACTTGAAGAAGAAATAGATGAAATAAAGAAGGACAAAATTAAAGTCGTTAAGCAGCAGGATTACGAAGAAGCAGCAAGGTTAAGGGATACAGAAAGACGCTTACAATCTGAACTCGAAATAGAAAAGAATAAATGGGAAAAAGAAAATGAGGGTGTAGTTTATGATGTTGGAGAAGAAGATATTGCTACAGTAGTCTCCATGATGACAGGTATTCCGGTAACGCGTGTTGTCCAAGCTGAAACAGAAAAGCTTCTAAAAATGGAAGACTCTTTAAAAGAGAGAATTGTTGGGCAAGATGAAGCAGTTACAAAATTGACAAAAGCTATTCGAAGAACAAGAGCCGGATTGAAAAATCCTACAAAACCAATTGGGAATTTTATATTTCTTGGACCAACCGGTGTTGGAAAAACTGAATTAGCAAAAGTTCTTGCCAAATATTTATTTGATTCTGAAGATGCTCTTATTCGAATAGATATGAGTGAATATATGGAGAAATATGCTGTTTCAAGATTGGTTGGAGCACCTCCCGGTTATGTTGGTTATGAAGAAGGTGGTCAGTTAACAGAAAAGGTCAGACGAAAACCATATTCAGTTATATTATTTGATGAAATTGAAAAAGCTCATCCTGATGTGTTTAATATTTTACTGCAAGTGCTTGATGATGGTCAGTTAACAGATGGTTTGGGTCGAAAAATCGATTTCAAAAATACTATCATCATTATGACTTCTAATGTGGGAACTAAGGCAATTAGAGATACAGGAGGATTTGGTTTTAGCGGTGAAGATCAAGTTGATAAATATAAAAACCTTAAGGATACTGTTGTAGGAGCCATGAAAGATCTCTTCAATCCTGAATTTTTAAATAGAATTGATGATACAATTGTTTTTCGAAATTTAGAAAGAGAAGATATTAAGAAAATAATCAGTATTGAATTGCAAGATGTTATTCAGAATTTAGAGAATAATAAAATGAAAATTGCTCTTGAAGATTCCGCTTTAGAGTTTTTAACTGATAAGGGTTACGATCCTAAATTTGGCGCAAGACCCCTTAAAAGAGCAATTCAAACATATCTTGAAGATCCATTAGCAGAAGAACTATTAATGGGTAAAATTAAAGAAGGTGATACGATTATTGTAAAAAGACTTCAAGATAAAGAAGAGTTCCATTTTGAAACAGAAAGAAATGATGGACCTAATAATCAAGAACCTGAGCATCAATCTGATTCATTAGATAACGATAAAGATGATAACCACTAAGTACCGATTATGAAGATAGTAATTATTGTATTTGTTCTGTTTCAATCTCTTAATGCTCAAGCTATTTTTCAAGAATATTTTATAGATAAAACACTACGATTTGATTTCTTTCATTCCGGTAATGATACAAGCGAATCGATTATTTTTGATGAATTGATAGAAGAACCTATATGGGGTGGCAGGAAACAAAATCTTGTCGATTCATTAAATCTTGGTCAGTATCAATTCACCATTTCAGAAGTTGGAACGGATAAAATTCTGTATTCACAAGGTTTTGCTACTCTATTTGCTGAATGGCAGACAACAGATGAAGCAAAAAATATGAATCGTATTTATTACGGTTCTGTTGTTTTTCCTTATCCCAAGGAGAAAGTGTTATTAAGTATTTATTCAAGAGATAGAAAAAATAATTTTGAAAAAATATTTACCTACTTGGTTGATCCAAATAACTATTTTATCAAGAAAAAAAATAATTATTTATATGATGTTGACACTATTCAGTATTCTGGTAAACCTGGTAGCAAATATGATATAGCTTTTATCCCAGAGGGGTATACAGAATCGAAGATGGATAAATTCGTTAATGATTGTGTTATCCTTGTAAATTACTTATTTCAATTTGAACCTTTCGATAAACTGAAGGATAAGTTTAATATTTGGGCAGTTAAAGCTTCGTCCGTTGATTCATTGTGTGATATTCCAGCAGACGATGAATGGTATAATACTATTTTGAACTCTTCTTATTATACATTTGATTCGGAAAGATACCTGATGACTGATGATTTCAAGCGTGTAAGAGATTTGGCTTCAAATGCACCATATGATCAAATATATATTCTTGCTAACTCTGAAAAATATGGTGGCGGTGCGATTTATAATCATTATTCTCTTACTGTTACTAACAATCCAAATTTCAAAGAAATCTTTCTCCATGAATTAGGGCATGGTATTGCTGGTCTTGCTGATGAATACGGATATGATACAACATATAATGATTTTTACCAACATGATGTGGAACCTTGGGAAAAGAATATTACTACCTTGGTTAACTTCGATAAAAAATGGGAATCATTAGTAGAGCAAGACACACCAATTCCAACTCCAAGTGAAGAAAAATATTATAATAAAAATGGAGTCTTTGAAGGTGCCGGATATGTGGCAAAAGGTGTTTATCGTTCAACGTATAATAGCATAATGAGATCATTAAGTAGTGACGGATTCAATAAAGTAAGTAAAGAAGCAATCCGTGATGTAATACTATTATATTCAGAATAAGTAATAAAATTCTAAGGCAAAGAAAATCAATTATTTAATTAAACTAAATAATTTATAGGTAAGAGTAGAATGGATTTCACTCAAAGATTATTTAATGCTGGTGTGGTTGGTGCTGGAGGTGCCGGTTTCCCCACACATGTAAAAGCTCAAGCAAAGGTCGAATACATGATAGCCAATGGTGCTGAATGTGAGCCATTGATTCATAAAGATGTTGAACTGATGACAAATTATGCCAAAGAAATTGTTTCTGGTATGCAATTTATGATGAAAGAGATCGGTGCAGTTAAAGGGTATTTTGGGATCAAAGAGAAAAATAAAAATGCAGTTAAAATGATATCCGAACAGATCAAAGATACGAATATTGAATTGGTACTTTTGAGCGACTACTATCCCGCTGGTGATGAATATGAATTGGTTTATGAAGCAACAGGTCGATTGATACCACCGAAAGGTATTCCCCTAAATGTTGGATGTGTAGTTAATAATGTAGAAACTTTATATAATGCTTATCTTGCTTCAAAAGATGAAGCTTTAACAAATAAATTTGTTACTGTTGCCGGGGCTGTTAAAGATCCAAAATCTTTTTGGGTTCCAATTGGAATTACATTCGGTAAATTAATTGAGCATGCTGGTGGTACTACAATTACAGATTATGGAATATTTGTTAGTGGACTTATGATGGGAAGTTTAACATTTGATCCGAATGAAGTAGTTACTAAAACAACTGGGGGATTGATAATTCTACCTAAGGATCACTATTTACTCAGTAGAAGAACACGTACTTCTGATGAACAAAATAGGATCGGTAAATCAGCATGTGACCAATGCAGTTATTGTACAGAATTATGTCCGAGATACTTGTTAGGTTACGATGTTCAACCTCATAAAGTTATGCGATCATTGGTATTTTCAAAGTCCAAGGATAATATGTGGAACCAATATGCTGATCTATGTTGTGAGTGTGGACTCTGTACATTATATGCATGTCCTGAAGAACTCTATCCAAGGGAAGCATGTCAGCAAAGTAAGACAGAAATGAGGAAGAACGATTTTTCGTTTGAGCAGGTTAAACCATTAAAAGTTCATCCAATTAAAGAAGGACGGAAAGTTCCACTGAAACAATTAAGAAAAAAATTAAAAGTCGAAGAATACGAGAGACCTACACCTTTTGTAGAAGAATCACCAAAACCTAATAGAGTTAAAATTCTACTTAAACAACATGTTGGGGCAGTTGCGGAATCAATGGTGAGTGTTGGTGAGAAAGTTGGTAGAGGACAAATGATTGGAAGTATGAAAGAGGGAGCGCTTGGGGCAAATATCCATTCGTCTATAGGTGGAGTTGTAGCAGAAGTTAATTCTGAATTTATTATTATTAAAAATTAAAATGTTGTGGAGTTAGGATGGAATTAAATTCGATAGGTTTAGTTGAAATGACAAGTATTGCTGCTGGAATGGAAGCGGCTGATATAATGCTAAAAACTTCAGATGTTGAATTATTATTATCACGAACAATATGCTCTGGGAAATATATGGTGTTGGTAGGAGGAGATGTTGCCGCAGTACAGACAGCTGTTGAAAACGCTGCACAGACAATTGATTATGCTCTTATTGATACTTTTGTGATACCAAATGTACATAGAGATATCTTTCCTGCATTATCCGGTCATACAGATGTTAAAGAGTTAAAAGCTCTTGGAATTCTAGAATCATTTTCTGTAGCATCTTTAATTGAAGGTGCAGACGCAGCCGTAAAATCTGCCTCTGTCAGAATACTTGAAATTAGATTAGCTATGGCCTTAGGAGGTAAAGCATTTTGTACAATTACTGGTGATGTTGCTGCTGTTCAAAGTGCCGTTGATTCTGGTGCAAAATTAATTGGAGATAAAGGATTACTAGTCAATAAAGTTGTTATTCCTCAACCAAGAAAAGAGTTGCTCTCAGATATAATTTAAAGTATATTTCACGTCAAAAATTTTTGAATTATTCATTTCATTGTTGTTATAGCTCATTTAGATGTATATATATCCATAATAATGTATAAGTAATAATATGATTGTTTTAAAATTTGGTGGTTCCTCAGTAGGTAACTCGGAACGTATCGAAAATGTTATAAAAATTCTTAAAACTTATAAGAATACTCCAATCGCTGTGGTTTTTTCAGCATTTCAGACAGTAACAGATAACTTAATCAAACTTGGTGATTTGGCTAAATCCTCAGATGAGGATTACCAAAAACTTTTAGTAGAAGTAAAACAAAAACATATTGATACTATTAATAAAATAATCCCAAAATCGAAAAGTAAAAAAACAGTACAGTATGTAAATAACCTTTTTAATGATCTTTCTGAATTGCTAAAAGGTGTTTACTTACTCCGTGAACTTACTCCAAGAACTCTTGATTACCTTACTAGTTTTGGTGAAAGATTATCATGCTTTATTATAAGCGAGACTTTGAATAAGCGAGGGATTAGAAGTGAATATCTTAAGGCAAGTGATTTAGTAAAAACGGATTCAAATTTTACTTATGCTAAAGTAGATTTTGAAAAAACGAATAATAACATTAAATCTTACTTCAGAAAACATAAAGATAAAACCCAGATTATAACTGGTTTTATTGCCTCAAACGATGAAGGGGATATTACAACACTTGGAAGAGGTGGTTCTGATTATACGGCTTCAATTTTTGGAGCAGCATTGAATGCAGATGAAATCCAAATCTGGACAGATGTAGATGGAATATTAACTGCTGATCCACGCAAGGTTGAGGATTCATTCCCGCTGAAAGCAGTTACATATGAAGAAGCTATGGAACTTTCGCATTTTGGTGCAAAGGTAATACATCCACCAACAATGCTGCCTGCGCTTCAAAGTAAGATAAAAATTAGGATTAAGAATACATTCAATCCAGAGTATCCTGGTACCGTAATATTAAAAAGAGATGCTTCAGTTAAGTTCAATCTTAAAGGTATTTCATCCATTGATGATATCGCTCTGCTCACTATTAAAGGCGGGGGAATGGTTGGTGTTACCGGTATTGCTTCAAGGTTGTTTACTTCACTTGCAGAAGTTGATATCAATATAATTTTGATATCACAAGGATCATCTGAGCATAGTATTTGTCTGGCAATTTTACCTAAACATACTTCAGCTGCTAAAAAAGTGATTGAGAAAGAATTTAAAAATGAAATACAAGACGGCAAAATAACTGAAGTTCAAGTTGAAAATAATATGTCAATAATAGCTGTTGTAGGAGAAGATTTACGTCAGACTCCTGGAATAACCGGAAAAGTTTTTGATGCCTTAGGTTCGCGAAATATAAATGTTGATGCAATTGCACATGGTTCATCAATGTTGAATTTATCTCTTGTTGTTGCTAAAGAGGATTTAAAAGAATCTCTTAATGCACTGCACGAATCTTTATTCTTAAAGAAGAAAAAAGTTATTAATTTATTTTTAGTTGGACCCGGAACAGTTGGTGGATCGTTGCTAAATATCATTGCTAAGCAGTTAGATTCTTTTAGTAATGATCATAAAATTGAATTTAAATTAATTGGATTGGCTGATATTGATAAAATGATCATCAATAGTGATGGTATTAATATAAAAAATTGGAAACAGAATCTTTCAATAAGTAGAACTAAAACTGACATAGATAAGTATTTAAAAGCAATGACTGATATAAATTTGCCAAATTCTATCTTAGTTGATTCTACACCTGTTGATATAATTACAAAAAAATATTCAGATATTCTCAATGCAGGAATCTCAATAGTAACTCCTAACAAGATTGCTAACTCTGACTTATATAAGAACTACCTAAAGATAAGAGAAGCTGCTAGTAAAGGTAATTCACAGTTCAGATATGAAACTAATGTTGGAGCTGCATTGCCTGTTGTTGAATCTCTTCAAAATCTAGTTAGGAATGGTGATGAGATTATTAAAATCGAAGGAGTTCTTTCTGGTACGCTAAGTTATATTTTTAATTCGCTGAAAGTTGGTAAAAAGTTCTCTGAAGTTGTTATTGATGCTAAAAAGAGAGGCTTCACAGAACCTGATCCAAGAGATGACCTTAGCGGTCTTGATATTGTACGTAAATTGCTAATTTTAGTTAGAGAAAGTGGTATTCAATTAGAACTAAATGATATCGAAGTTGATAATCTTGTTCCAAAGAAATTAAGAAATTTAAAAGATGTTGATCAATATCTCTCTAAATTAAGTCAATATGATGATGATTTTGAGAAAATGAGAGTAGATGCAGAAAAAGATCAAAAAGTGCTTTCTTATATTGCCAAATATGAAAATGGTAAAGCAACAGTAAAAATTGAAGCGATAAGTCCCGATCATCCATTTTATCACTTAAGTGGAATTGAAAACATTGTATCATTTACTACAAAATATTACAATGAAATTCCTCTTGTTATAAAAGGACCAGGTGCTGGGCCTGAATTTACAGCATCAGGTGTATTATCTGATATTTTAAAAATTGCGAATAGTAAAGGTTAATTAAATGGAAACTAAAAAGATAAAAGTTGGAATTTTAGGCGCCACCGGAAGTGTTGGACAAAAATTTATAGAATTATTAATTGATCATCCTTGGTTTGAAATTGCTGAGTTAGGAGCATCAACACGTTCTGCTGGTAAAAAGTATGTTAATGCAACTAATTGGATTATGAAAAATCCATTGCAGAATAATGTTGCTGAGATGGAAGTTAAAGAATGTATTCCAAATTTTGAATCAAAATTAATCTTTTCCGGATTGGACTCCTCCGTAGCTGAACAGATCGAGACTGATTTTGCGAATGCTGGATATTTTGTTATATCAAATTCGAGGAATCATCGTTTTGATAAAGATGTTCCACTTATGATTCCAGAAGTTAACGCTGATCATATCAAATTACTTGATTCACAGCCATATAAAGGTGGTATTGTCACCAATCCAAATTGTTCTACTATTGGGATGATAATGGCTCTCAAACCTCTACACGATGCATTTAAGATCAAAAAAGTTAACGTTGTAACTATGCAAGCACTATCAGGGGGAGGTTACCCTGGTGTACCGAGTATGGATATTCTCGATAATGTACTTCCATTTATTAGCGGGGAAGAGGAGAAAATGGAATCAGAACCTCGTAAAATACTTGGTAAACTAGGCGATGGTGAAATTATATTTGATACTGATATACTAATAAGTGCTCAATGTAATAGAGTCTCCGTAATTGATGGACATCTTGAAACATTACAAGTAGAGTTTGAAAATAAACCAAGTAAAGAGGAAATTATTGATGCTTGGAAGAATTTTAAGGGTGAACCTCAAAAACTTGATTTACCTTATGCACCTAAAGAACCTGTGCACTATTTCGATGAACCAAATCTTCCACAGCCAAAATTGCAAAGAGATTTAGAAAATGGAATGGCAGCATCAGTTGGTCGTTTAAGAGAAGATCCTCTTTTTCATTATAAATTTATTGTACTTTCTCATAACACTATTCGTGGTGCTGCTGGCGGAACAATATTGAATGCAGAACTGCTGAAGGCTAAAGGTTATCTGGATAATATTACATGAGTTCAAACAGTATAAAAGTTTTTGCACCAGCTTCGGTTTCAAATGTTGGTCCGGGTTTTGACATTCTTGGTTTTGCTCTGAATGAACCTGGCGATGAGATCATTCTTAAAAAATCGAATAGTAAAAAAATTGAAATCACATCAATTACTGGAGACGAAGGAAAACTTCCATATGATATTGAAAAAAACACCGCTACAGGTGCAATTAAATCATTCATGGATAGTCTTGAGATAAATGAGGGAATTTCAATTGAAATAAATAAGAAGATGGGGTTGGGGAGCGGACTTGGTTCCAGTGCTGCAAGCGCTGTAGCAGCAGTTGTTGCATTGAATGAATTACTGGAATTAAAATTAGAGAAGAATACACTTTTAGAACATGCTCTTGCTGGAGAGTTTATTGCTAGTCAAGCTGTTCATGCTGATAATGTTGCTCCTTCACTTTTTGGTGGAATAGTATTGATACGAGGATATAATCCTATTGATATAATTCAAATCCCATCTCCTGAAGAACTTTACTGTACAATAATTTATCCTGATATCGAGATAAAGACCAGTGAAGCAAGAGCAATACTTCCTGATACAATCCCAATTAAAGACTTGATTAGTCAAACAGGTAATATTGCATCACTTATATATGGACTTTCGACTAGTGATTATGAACTGATATCTCGCTCATTAAATGATAAAGTTATCGAACCGGTACGTGCTAAATTAATACCAGGATACGAAAAGATTAAAAAAGCAGCAATTGATGCTGGGGCTTTGGGCAGTGGTATCTCTGGTTCTGGTCCATCTATATTTGCACTATCTAACTCCAACGAAATTGCAAATAATATCGCAGTTGAAACTGAGACTATTGTTAAAAACATGGGAATTGATAGTGTAACATATGTATCAAAAATAAATGAAGTTGGTCCTCGTATTTTAGATTAGTAATTTCCTTTGCGCTTGCCCGCCTCAGGCGTGGCCATTGCGACTCAGCGGTTTATTTTTATGAAATATTACAGCACAAATAATAAAGAATTAAAAGTCTCTTTCCGAGAAGCAGTAATGAAAGGGCTTTCTCCGGATGGTGGACTTTTCATGCCGGAAAGAATTCCACAACTCAGTACTGAGTTGATTAATGGATTTCAGAACTATTCCATTCAAGAAATTGGTTTTGAAGTCGCAAAACAATTCATCGAAAATGAAATATCGAGTGCTGATCTCAAATCAATTATTGATGATGCAATAAATTTTGATGCACCACTTGTTGAGATAGAGGATAAAATCTCTATCCTCGAATTATTTTATGGACCCACATTAGCATTTAAAGATTTTGGTGCGAGATTTATGGCTCGTACGATGAGTCATTTTCTTAGTGATTCTAATGAAGAAGTTAATATCCTTGTTGCTACTTCAGGTGATACAGGCAGTGCCGTTGCCTCAGGATTTTACGGAATTGAAGGAATAAATGTTTATCTACTATATCCAAGCGGAAAAGTAAGTGATATTCAAGAGAAACAGTTAACAACATTTGATAAGAATATTATTTCACTAGAAATAGATGGGACATTTGATGACTGCCAAAAAATGGTAAAATCAGCATTTGTTGATGAAGATATTAATTCCCATATGAAACTTTCCTCGGCAAATTCAATTAATATTGCAAGGTTGATTCCACAATCATTCTATTATTTCAATGCTTATAAGCAATTAAAAGATAAATCCAAAGATGTTTACATATCAGTTCCGTCGGGTAATCTTGGTAATTTAACTGCCGGTTTAATTGCAAAGGAAATGGGATTGCCTGTAACAAAATTTATTGGAGCTACAAATTCTAATTCAGTATTTACAGAATTTATTTCATCCGGTCAATATAAACCTAGATCATCAGTTAAAACTCTTTCAAATGCAATGGATGTTGGAGCACCGAGTAATCTTGCCCGTATTCAAGATATTTATGATGAACATTCATTTATCATTAAGGATATAGCTTCTAACACTCATAACGATGCTCAGACGGTTGAGAAAATCAAAGAGACTTATGAAAAGTATAACTATGTTATCGATCCTCACGGTGCAGTTGGACTACTTGCTTTGGAGCAATTTGAAGATGAACAGAATTTAAATAATTATTCTGGAATAGTAGTTGAAACAGCACATCCAGCAAAATTTAAAGATACTGTTGATGATGCATTAAACATTGATATCGAACTTCCCGAAGCTCTTCAAAAATGCATTTCCAAAGAAAAGAAAACCACGAAACTTACAAATGAATATTCTGAATTTAAGGAATATTTGTTGAGTGGGAAGTAAAAGCATACTGATTGGACAGATTTGCACAGAACAGTATAACTATTTTATTTTTTTATAGTAAAAACATTTGAAATATCTTGTAGCGTGTCAACTATTGCTTCATCATAGTTTCTATAATATTGAATTCTCAACCTGAAGTTCCCAGTTTGATTTGAATCAATAATTGCTGTAGCTTGTACTGTGTATTGAGTCTCAGGAAGTATTCTGATCACTTTACTTCCTTCAATTAAATGACCTTGCTCAACAGATGCCCAATTATTTGAACTATTCTTGAATTCATAGAATCCATCAGTTTTATTTGCAATTAAAAAAACATCTTGGTCTATACTTGAATTAAAAGCATCACCTAACTTAGAATAAAACGTATCTTGAGTTGTATTTGTAACTGTACCGCTTATATGAGCATAGGAATTGTGGAAATCTTCACTATGAGAGTATTGAGATTTTGCAGTTTGAATTTGTAAATAATCTTTATATATATCATCTTGATCTGAAATTTCTGTTATACCATCATCGGAACAAGTGAGTAATAAAAATGAGAATATTACTATAATAAAAAAGCAGATAATCTGTTTCATTTCAAATCCCCCGAATATAATTACTATATTTTAAAATAAGAATATTTGAATTCAGATTAAAACAAATTACTGATAATCTTATAAGCCCCGACATAAGTTCCTAATGCACTACCAAGTCCACTCAGTATAAAGACAAGCAAAATTTTAAGCAGTTTATTCTGCCACCACATTTTCAAATGGGAGACATCTTCAGTTACTGTTTCAAACTCCTTTACAACTGGTGGTTGGTAATAAGCCTGAATAAAAGCTGCAACATATCCGGCACCTATAACAGGAGTTAGACTAGTTATTGGAGCAGCAAGAAAAGCTGAAATAATTGTAATTGGATGAGCTAAAGCAATAGCTGTGCCTAAAGCGCTTGGAATTCCGTTTGCTAAAATCCAGAATATTATATTATCACCGGCAGTTTCTGCTCCTTTTGTAAATCCTATATAAAATAAAGATGCGATAATGATAGCAGGAATTCCATAACCAATCACTTTAATCCAATTCGAAGGCTTCGGAATGATTTCCAGTTTATCCAAATCTTTTTTTGTGTCAGATTTCAGTAACTCAATAATACCATTGACATGACCAGCTCCCACGACAGAAACAATTTTTTCACCTTTAGAGTTTTTCATCTTCTCCATTAAATAGCCGTCACGTTCATCTATTAAAACCTCTTTCAATACCGGCATTTGTTTACCAAGTTCCGACATCATTTCATTTAGGACATCCTTTTGTTTGATCTCCTCTAATTTCTCCTCGCTGATTTCTTCATGTTCAAATAATGATGCCAATCCAACTGTCATTAACTTAAGTTTCTGCCAGAGAGACATTGAATTCCAAGCACGCTTTAGTGTAATCCTGACATCTCTATCGCATAGTTCAATTGGGATTTCATTTTCTTGTGCTGCCTTTGTAGCTTCCAGTAATTCAACTCCAGGTTTAACTCCTAATTTCTCACCTAATTTTTTCTGATATGAGGCTAGAAGAATGTTGATAAGAAGGGTGCTAAGCTGTTTTTGCTTAATTAGTTGCTTTAAATCAAGGGATTCCCATCGTTTTTTTTCTGAAAGGGCTTTGTATCTTTGTGCATCTAACTCCACACAGACAGTATCAGGCTTTTCCTTATTGATAACTTCTCTAACAAGATCAGCTGAATATTGTGAAATATGAGCAGTTCCGATTATAAAATATTCTTTACCATTAATATTTAATTGATGAACATCCTTGGGATATTCTTGAGTAGGGGATTCATTTAACATTAATTTTAACTCGGTTTTTGGAATGATTAATTATTTCTTTTTATGAGAAAATTTCCAGTCTTCATAATAATCAAACTTAACAATAGCATGTAAGTCTTCAAGTTCTTTTGTCTTTTCATTCAGACTAGTTTTAATTATATCACCTGTTGATAATAGTCCGATAACTTTACCATCTTTTTGTATGAAAAGATGTCTAATTCTTTTTCCTAGAAATTTATCTTTGAGCTCAAATATCGTCTCATTGCATTCAGCCATTTTAAGATCAGTTGACATAACATCTCTAATCTTTGATGTTTTTGAGAAGAAACCTTCAGTAACAACATTTCTCATTAGATCACGTTCAGTCCAAATACCTACAATATTTTCACCGTCCTTAATAACAATTGCTCCAATTTTGTTTTCTAACATTATTTTTAAAGCATCGGCAACTGTTGATTCTGGTTCTGTATATATAATATCCATTCCTTTTGCATTTATAATATCTTCTGCTGTATACATTATTCAACTCCTTCGAATGTTTATTAGGTAAATGCAAAGATAATGAACTTAAACTATATATTCATCTGTTTATATGTATCTAAATTTGACAGAATATGGTTCTGCATGACAATAATAAAGTTCTCGAACTCTCTACCACTCCATAACATCAAATAATTATTAATTTCATAAAAACCTTTATTGTTTTTATTCGTCAAAATGCTTGAACCAATAAAATAATTGAGGTATGATCATGAAGAAAGTATTAATGTTTTTATTTCTAATCCAATTTGTAACTATTTATGGATGTGCCATAAAAGATATCCAGGAGGGGGATAGAGTTACTAAGACATATGAAATAAGTGATTTTACAAAGCTTGATGTTTCTCATGCATTTGAAGTTACTGTGAGAGTCGGGGATGAAACATCACTAAAAATTACTGCTGGTGAAAACATTCATCCTGACATTGAAGTGAAGAATAAGGAAAACACATTAATATTGAGTATAGACAGTTTCATAAATAATGTTGGGAATATTAAAGCTGAAATTACAGTTAAAGAATTAGAAGGTCTAGACGCTTCTGGTGCATGTAAAATTTATATTGAGGGCATAAATACAGATTCATTTGAATTGGACATGAGTGGTGCATGTAAAGGAGAACTGATTGGCGAAACGAAAAAATTGGAAGTGGATATTTCTGGGGCATCAAGTTTAGATGCAAAAGACTTAAGAGCAGAAAAAGTAGAAGTTGATATTAGCGGAGCATCCAACGCACAAGTGTATGCGAGTTCATCACTTGAAGCTGAAGCTTCTGGTGCAAGTAGTATAACATTTTATGGTGATCCAGAGAAAGTAGAAACTGATGTGAGTGGTGCAAGTAATATAAAATCTAAGTAATTTTGATTTCCAAATAATCAAAATTATTAAATCACTATAGGATCATTTATGTCAAAATCACCAGAAATTGGTATCATCATGGGAAGTGATTCCGATCTTCCAATCATGCAGAAAACTATTGATGTCTGCAAAGAATTTGAAGTTCCATTTGAAGTTAAAATCATTTCTGCACATAGAACGCCTGAAGTGCATGCTGAATATTCTAAAAATGCAGCATCAAGAGGGATAAAAGTTATTATTGCAGCTGCAGGAATGGCAGCACATTTGCCAGGAGTAACAGCAGGACAAACACATCTACCTGTTATTGGAGTTCCAATTAAAGGAAGCAGCTTAGAAGGGAATGATGCTCTCTATTCAATAGTTCAAATGCCTCCGGGAATTCCAGTTGCTACAGTAGCAATTAACGGGGCTAAAAACGCTGGATTACTTGCGGTTCAGATGCTAGCTCTAGCAGATGTTGAATTAAAAGGAAAATTTATACAATATAAAAAAGAGATGGCAGAAGCTTCAATGAAAAAAAATGAAGGACTTCAATTTTAGAATTCTTTTTTTTTACCATACTTGCCTGCGGTAAGCAGGTAAGAAAAATTAAGTCTTTTATGTTCTTATATGGTTAAAGATTTAGTTTGCAAAAAATGATTTAAGGTTCCTCTAAATTATTAATTTTTCTTAAACCGGGGCCAGTGAGTCTATCCTGGTCCCATTGATCCTCACTACTACTATTCTCTTTCCTTTCACTACAATCTTGATAACCACAATACTTACACAATTCAAAACTGCAATAATCTAAATGGATTTTTATTTGTGAATTGGGCAATACTTCTTTAAGTTTTTCTGATATTAAATCGTCAGAATCATGTGCTTCCTTTATAGAAAAGTAATAGGGAAGTATGAGATGAAAATCGATAAAAGTGAAACTTGCTGATTTCCAAAACCTCAATTCATGTAAATCAATCCAGCAAGATCTTCTTATCTCAATCAATTTATAGGCTATCTTACTCATTACCTCCGGATCAACTTCATTCATTAATTCGCCAACTGATTGACGTACCAATTTGAAGCCAGTGAAAAATATATTTACTGCAACTAACATTGCTATAATAGGATCAAAAATATAAATGTCTGTTATTAGAACTAGTATTAATCCTACTATTATACCAGCACTTGTATAGACATCAGTTAGAATATGTTTACCATCAGCAATCAGAGCCAAGGAATCAGTCTTTTTCCCGTTTCTAATAATATATAGGGAAAGGACAAGATTAATTACTGCAGAAAATCCAATTAATAATATTCCAACACCTAATTGCATGGGGTGAGAACCAATAATTATTCTCTCAATACTAGTATAAATAATAACTATACCAGCAATAGCAACAAGTAAACCTTCAAAACCGGCAGAGAAATACTCGATATTTCCATGACCATAGGGATGATCCTTATCAGCTGGTTTAGAACTTAGGATAATACTATACAGAGCAACAGCAGAAGCAACAACATTAATAATAGACTCAGCAGCATCAGAAAATATTGCAATAGAATCAGTGAGAAAATATGCAGAAAATTTAACTACTAATAATACAAGACCTACTACCAAAGATATCTTTGCGGTCTTGATCTTTATTTTATTATTACTTTCAGTAATGGTCATAAATTATTTTAAGTTAAAATTATATAGTCTTATAAAAATAGAAAAAATATTCAAAGATTTGATAATTCATTTGGTTTTATTGGATGAGAAATAAAAGTAAAGTAATTCTCGGGAAAACTCTTTAGAGCATTTTCTGCTTCCATTTTTGTTTGAAATATACCATATACAGTTGAACCAGTTCCGCTCATTGAACTAAATAACGCTCCACTTGAATAAAGATCATCCTTAATTTTTCTTATATGGGGGTGTTTATGAAATATAGATTGTTCAAAGTCATTTAATATGTATTTATTGTAGTTTTTTAGATTAATTTTTGTAATGGAATGATAATCAAATTCATTTGGCATTGGTGTAATGTTACTAAATGCTTCCTTAGTTGAAATATGGATTCCAGGATTCACTAATAAAATATATGAATCAATACTTAGATCAATTGGAGTAAGATCTTCACCTCTTGATTTTCCGACTGAGGGTTTGTTGACTAGAAAGTAAGGGACATCTGAGCCGATTTCAAGTGCAATATTACTCAATTCTTCATATCTAAGATTCAATTTTAATATTTTATTTAAAGTGCCTAAAACTGCTGCAGCATCAGAACTTCCTCCACCAAGTCCAGCACCTATAGGGATATTTTTCTCTAATGAAATTTTTATTTTGATTTTACAACCAGTGTGTCTCTCCAGCAGACGAACAGCTTTAACAATTATATTTTCAAATTCATAATCATTTTGGAAAATAAAACTATTAGAGTTCTCAAATTTGATTTCATCATAAAGATCATAGATTGGATAAAAGATTGTTTCAAGATCATGAAAGCCATCCTTGCGTTTAGCGACAATATTCAATCCAATATTTATCTTTGCTGGAGCTTTAACAATAAGTTTATTCATCATAATATCCCTTGATCACTTTTGTATGATTAGGATTTGAACCGCAGCATGTTCCAACAAAAAATGGATTTTTACTTTCGCTCTGCTTGAGAATTCCAATATATTCTTGTGGTGAAACTCCTTCATTAATGTTAAAGTCATTATAATTACCAGAACCACAATTTAAATAATATCCCCATCTTTGAGTAAAGTTCTTTTTGTCTAAAAGTTTGATAAATATTTCCGGGTAGATACAATTAATGCCAACTGCGATAGGGGAATGTTCAGATATAAATTCAAAGACTTTAATCAAACTCTCACCACTTAATATGGTTAAATCTGATGATATAAATAAGCTTACTATATAAGGAAGATTATTTTTAGAACAATATTCAGTTATTATTTTTATTTCATCAAAGTGACTTTGAGTTTCATTTAAAACAAAATCAACTCCTGAATCAAAAAGCATATCAATATGACTTTTGTGGTTTAACTCGAGTTGTTTCTGGTTCAATATTCTTCTCTTTTGATATGAGTCTTCAGCAGGAGGATTTGATCCAGCAACAAATTTGTTTTTAGTTCCTTGAATAGCAGTTTTAGCTAATTCAACACTTCTCTTTACAAATTCTTGATTTGATACTTTAAGATTTGCTTTTTCAAATGTGGCGGGATTCGTACGGAAAGTATTTGTTGTAATAATGTCAGCTCCTGAAGATATATAATTTTTATGCAATTCAATTACTCGTTCAGAAGCGGTTATATTATAGTACGATGACCACAATGCTGAGTGATAAGATTCTCCTTCCATTTGTAATAAACTACCGATTGCACCATCTAAAATTAGTGGCCTACCTAATTCATTTTTGTATTCTATTAAATATTTAGCAGTCATTTAATCATCTGTAACTAAAATTGCACTAGCGGGAATTTCTGGTCTAACCAATAGAACGTTTTCCTTCATCAATAGGACTTTCCCTGGCTCCATTCCTTTTTTCTTCCTTACATATTTACCAAAAGTGTATGATACCGGTGCAAGCTTTGCAGTTTTAGACTTGCTATGAAAAGCAGTAATTTGTGCTGCAATTTTCAATATATTTTTGGGAATACCTTCTTTAGGATTATCGACTCTTAACACAACATGTGAGCCAGGTAATCCACGAGCATGGAACCAATAGTCATTTTGTTTGGCAATCTTTGTTGACAAGAGATCATTACTTTTACTATCTTTTCCTACTAGTACTTTATATTTATTATCAATCAAATACTCTTTCAGTTTAACATTGTATTCCATTTTTTTACTAGGTTTTCTTCTATTCGAAATTTTCAATTTATCTTTAATACTTAACAATTTATCTAAATTATCTGCTTTATCAAAATCTTGCTTATTTTGTAAAATGGTAGAGTATTTCCGCTCGGTTTCGTTATAAAGCGAAAGAGATTTAGCAAAATTTATTTTTTCATCTTTTGCTTTTGTGAAATAGTAATCGATCGATTCTTGAGGAGTATTTTTGGGATTTAATTTTATCTTGATTTTATTTCCATCAATTAAATTATCTACTTCAATAAATTCAAGGCCTTTCTTTAGATTGAACCGATTGAGAGAAAGTAAATTTGCGAGATTATAATATTCTTCACTTTTATCACCTAACGATATTCTACTGTGGAGTTTATTCAATTTGTTAGAAGTCCTTTCTAACTCTTTCAATAAAAACTTTTCAATTTCTTTCTTAGTTTTTTTTAACTTTTCATATCTGTGATGTTCACCAATAAATCTTTGCAAAGATTCGTTATAACTTTTGAGTATGAATTCATCATTTGATGATTGAAAAGAGCTAAATGAAAATGGAATGAATCTTACTTTATCTTCATTCTCACTGTAAAAAACTTTTATTTTGTCATGATATATTTCAGATAAAATTTGATGAAAATTTTCAACTAATTGATCATCACTCTTATTGCGAGTTGAAAGTTCGTGCAAAATCTCTTTTGATATGAACGAATTTGTTGTCCTTATTCTCTTTATATCATAGCTCTTCAATAATTTTAGATCGATATCATGTAAGATTGACGTGCTTATAAAATTATGCTGATGAATTCTTTTAATAATATCATCTTCGGATTTACTCCTTTTGAATTGGTCAATTATTTCATCACCTTTAATAAAATAGATATTCGTTTTCCCACCCATGATTGAAAAAATTAGTTTTGAAGCAGACATTTCAATATTTATGATCCTATCATTATCAGCAATTGAAATCTTTTTTATTTTTTCTGGCAAAGATATTTTTGTGAATTCGACTACATTCTTTTTTGCTTTTCTATGATCGTACTTCAATTGTAGGTAGGGAAGTGAAAAGTTTGTAGAAATCTCTAAGTGTCTATATGGATAATCCCTCGTAGGAATAGACAAAAGTAATAGGTTTTTATCTTGAGAGAATATCTCAGTTACTTCTGCACCTTTTAAGAGTTCGTTTAATTCTGTAACAGCTCTATTTAAATAATAGTAATTCCGTAGCATTATTTTCTTCTAGTTCATATAAAAATTGCCGAAGTCTCAGTTGATATTCGGCATATTTCTATGATAATCTAATTCTTTTACGCTTAAATTAATAACAATTATTCCGGCATTTCTCTTCTTAATCTTTCTGGCTTAGTAACTTCAAATACCTTCTTAAGTATTGCTCTATCATCATTACTCATTTCAATATTTCTTCTTGCCATAACTTTATTTGCCACATCAACTGCTTTGTCAAAATTAAAGGTTGTAAGTCCATCAGAACCACCCCATGAAAATGATGGAATATATTTAGGTAGGAAACCAGAACCAAATACATTTGAAGAAACACCAACAACAGTTCCCGTATTGAACATCGTATCAATTCCACTTTTTGAATGATCTCCCATAATTAATCCAGCCATCACTTCACCAGTGTCTATTTCAACATCATTAATAGTGACTCTTACATTTCCATAATTGTTTTTAAGGTCACTATTATTTGTGCCGGCACCAAGATTTACCCAAGAACCAAGATAAGCATGACCTAGAAAACCATTATGCTGCTTGTTAGAATATGAATGCAGGATTGATTCACCAATTTCACCACTTATTTTGCATACAGGGCCAATAGTAGTCTCACCATAAATTTTTGCACCAATCTTTATTAAAGCATTTTCACCAACAGATGTTGGTCCTTGTATAACTGTATTGGGAAAAACTGTAGCATTTTTATCAATAAATATAGGACCATCTTCTGCATCCAAAACTGCTCCAGGTTTTATGCGTGCACCCTCACCGATAAAAATATTATCTTTCTCAAGCATATGAACGCCTTCGTATACCTTCCCAATGATTTGTCCCTTATTTCTATCAACGAGCAATTCAAAATCTTTATTAATTTGTTCAGCATTATTATGTACTAAATTCCATGGATAAGAAATTAATTTTGCATCTATACTCACACTTTTAATATGACTAAATTTAGATAGAGAGAATAAAGAAGTAATTTGCTCCTTAAGAATACTAAGATTTTGACCTGATAACTTTGCCGCTACTATACGATCATCAGATTTAAAAACTACATCCTCTTCACCACTTTGAAGATTTTGAAAAAGATCATCATCCATCATAACAGCACCGTTGATTATCAACAATTCTGTAACAGAATCATTTAACTCATTAACCTGTTTATTAGGATTATTTTTATGAGTAAAATATTCAAGATACTCTCTTGTATGTAGTATTATTTTACATTCAGGGAATCTCTTTTCAATTTTTTGTTGTAAAGTTAAAATCCCACATCGAAGATCATAAACAGGTCTAGTGTAGGTTAATGGATTTAAATTGTGCTGAAATTCATCTTCAAAAATCAGTAAATATTCAGACATAATGTGCCTCAGATTAAAATATTAAAAGCCCACATATTGTGGGCTTAAAAGATACTAGTGTGTTCCTGTATGCTCTTTTACAACTTGTTTTAACCATTTAAGTAAAATAAACATCAGAAAAACTCCAAGCATTGCACCAGCAAAATTAATTAGGAAAAAGTATGCTTTATTATCAAACCAGCCCCATAGACCTGATAGAACTCCAGAAAGTTTATTGCCTAAAGCTGTTGCTACAAACCAACCGCCCATCATTAAACCAGCTACTCTTTTAGGACTCAATTTCGATACAAGCGAGAGGCCCATTGGACTTAAGCATAATTCACCAATTGTAATTATACCATAGTTAATTATTAACCACATAGCAGAAGCTTTAACTTCACCATTGTTTGTAAAAATTACAGCAGCTACCATTATAAGTGTAGATACTGCAGTAATTAACATTCCTATAGCTATTTTACCTGGGGTAGAGGGTTCCTTACCTTTTCTGCGAAGGATGTTCCAAAAACCAACAACTAATGGTGTAAAGAAGACTACAAAAAACGGATTAATTGATTGAAATATTTCTGTGGATAATAATTTCAAATTTTCACCTTCTGACGGCCACTCATCTTTTGAAAGATTATTGAAATATGGATGCGGACCCATTTCAATAATTTTGTTCCCTTGATCATCTATAAGAGGGACTCCATGACCATCAACTTTTTCAACTTCGCGCAGTGAAGTATTCACTTCTTGAGTGAGAGAAAAAGTAGTCGCAACATTTTCCAACACAGGAGGCATTGATCTGGACGTATTCTCTTCAGCCCAAATTGTTAACGCTGATCCATTCTGATGAAATACAGCCCAGAAGATGATTACAACTCCCATGACGGATAATAGGGCTCCGATGGGATTTTTATCTTCTCGTGGTGCATTAAACCACAATGAGGCATAATAGTATACAATTGGAATTGCCGCGAATAAGAAAGCATCTGTTGAGTTTGCACCAAGCAAAGGTTCGCCAAAAATCATACTTGGCAAAAACCAGCCAATAGCACCGGCAATAATTGCAGGAACAAAAATAATTCCAAATAATTTAGGTAGAGGCATATCTTTTTCATCTGGTTCTGATTTTATATCAACATCTCTTACATGTTTTTGCCCTAATGTAAACCAGATAAGACCAATGAACATTCCAACACCAGCAATTGCAAAGGCGTAACCCCAACCGTAATTAATACGTAAATATGCTGCAACAAAATTGCACACAAAAGCACCAATATTGATCCCCATATAAAATATATTGAATCCTGAATCTTTATACTTTTCAAACTTCTCATTCTCATATAGTTTGCCAACTAGTGTGGAGATATTTGGTTTGAAGAATCCATTACCGATAATTATAATAAATAATGAAATGAAGAAAGATGTTTCACCTGGTAAGGATAGCCCAATATATCCAAGTCCCATTAATGTACCGCCGATAAAAATAGCTGTTCTATATCCTAATACTCTGTCGGCTAAAAGTCCTCCCAAAAATGGGGTTAAATATACTAGTGCTAAATAAGTTCCGTAAATATCTGCAGCATGAAACTTGCTGAATCCCATTCCACCGTTTTTTGAAGGATCTATCATATAAAGTGTAAAGATACCAAGCATCAAATAGAAACCAAATCGTTCCCATAACTCAGTAAAGAATAGAACCGGTAACCCTTTAGGGTGATTTTTAAACATGAAAACTCCTAAATTAGTTGGAGAAAATAATAATTAATATTAATTCTGTTTATTATAAAAACACAAATATGAAAATATGAATATATCTATTAATAATAAAATCTTAAGTAAATAATTATTACGGATTTGTCAAAGATATAAGCATTTAATATATTTCGGAGATGAAAATATTAACTAAAAAAATAGTAATAATCCCATCAATTATATTATTTCTTGTCATAATTGTTTTACTAATATTTGATAATGTTATTATGCCATCTGTTGTTGAATCTTCAGAAGTAATAATGCCAAACGTTGTTGGGTTACAAAAAGAAGAAGCGATTAAAATCCTTGAAGATATGCATCTTACTCCAATTGAAGTAGGCCCACGATTTGATTCCAGATTTAAAGAAGGTGATATTATATTTCAAAAACCATATGAAGGAGTAGTGGTTAAGGAAAATAGAAGGGTTTATATTCATGTTAGCGGTGGAGAACCATTAATTCAAATGCCGCAACTTGTAAACAAAACTCTTCGAGATGGTAAAATCACAATAGAGAGGCTAGGATTAACTGTTGGTAAGATTGCAGAAGTAAGAAATGAGCTCCCGAATGGGTATATAGTTGAACAAGAATTTGATTATGGATTTAAATTGGAAAAAGGGGAAACAGTAGATCTTAAAGTTAGTATTGGTCCGCAAATTGGGATGGTGAGAGTTCCTAATTTGATAGCTAAATCCGAAAAAGAAGCTGAAAAAATATTACGACGTAATAACTTAATATTAGGTAATAAAACATTTTTAAATTCTCCCACGCTTTTACCCAATACTATAATTAGTCAATATCCCAGTCAAGATGCACTAGTTGAAACAGGTTCTAGTATAGATGTAGTAATTGCAAAAAATAGAAGTAGGAATTAGTAAAAATGAAATTATTAGCACCATCTATATTATCGGCGGATTTTTCAAATTTATCACAACAAATCAGATATGCTGAAATTGGTGGTGCAGATATTATTCATTGTGATGTAATGGATGGAAAATTTGTCCCCAATATTACTTTCGGACCAATAGTTGTAAAAGCTGTAAAAAAAACCACAAAACTTCCAATAGATGTTCACCTCATGATTGAGAAGCCAGATAATGTCTTAGAGGATTTTATTAACGCCGGAGCAGACATGGTTTCTGTTCATCAAGAAGAAGTAGTACATCTTCACAGAACTATCACCCGCATTAAGGAATTGGGAGCCAAAGCCGGAGTTGTTATAAATCCTGCTACTCCAGTAAAAACATTATCTGAAATAGTTGAGCTCGTTGATTTTATTCTTGTAATGTCTGTCAATCCTGGATTTGGAGGTCAGAGGTTTATTGATTCATCAATTCAAAAAATAAAGCAGCTTGCTGAATTGAGAGGGGAGAAGGGTTTAAATTTTCAAATAGAGGTAGATGGCGGAATTGATAGAGAGAATATTCAAAGTGTAGCGGAAGCTGGTTGTGATATCTTTGTTGCGGGATCCTCAATATTTTCTCAAGATAATATATCGGCAGCTTCTGCTGAGCTAAAGAATCTTTTACAATAGAAATCTTCAAAAAATCGTTTCAATATTAACTTGATAAATAATAAATGAGTACTTCATTTTATTCCGATCTACTTGAAAAACAAGTAACAAGAGTTATGGGAATACTGAATGTTACTCCAGACTCTTTTTC
>JBDLIN010000015.1:0-31513 GCA_039714835.1 Bacteroidota bacterium
TATATCCGAATTATCAGGACTAAGTTTTATCATACCAAACGGCATACTTGGCCCAGGATAAAGCATCCAGCGTGAACTTGATGTACCGAGGAATGGATCGACATAATCCACTGGTTGTTTCTCTACAGCGAAAAGATCTGTAACTAATAGTATAATTATTAACACTAATACTAATTTGAATATTTTCACATTAACTCCCTATGTAATCTTAATTTGGATTTTCGCTTAACTGTATGATATCGTTAATAATTCAAAAATCAATACTACGTTAGTTAAATTATCTTGTTATTTTTTGTGAAACAAAACCGAACCTGGAATTTCCTGCTTATCAATATTGACTCCGCTATAACTGATCTTTAAAAAGCTTGAACCTGCATTTTGAAAATATATTACTCGTATCGAGTGATAACCTGCTTGCAGGGCAATGCTTGCGGACTTCTCTTCTGCAGGATGTAATCCACCGTGCTCGACAACAATTTTATTGCCAATGTAAAGTTGACTGCCATCATTTGTTTCACAATAAAACGTGTAGATACCATCATCCGGCAATCGAATAAATCCAGAATAAACAGTACCGAAATATTTCTTCCGATGATTTGTCGGAAAGACAAAACTATCAATAACTCCGCTTTCTTTATATTGATCAAGAGGAACTTGCTCCGCTAAGTCATATATGCCTTCAACATATTGATAATAAAGTCCGGGTTGAACATTATCTACCTTAACTGAGACAAGCAGTTCTTGCTTATCATAAATACCTGTACGAACACAACCTTCCGTACCGTCAGATAAATATTCTTTGGCTTTAAGAATTGTACTTTCTGTTAGATAGAAAGGTTTGCTGTACATGGATGAATGCTTTGTTGGCTCACTCCCATCTAATGTATAGTAGGCTTCACTATTTAATCTTGGCTTAATAATTTTTACTTGAATTGAGTCGGTAAATACATGAACACCATTAAATCCGCCTTCAAGATCAGGTTGACGATAATTAAGATTCATGGCATCAAAACGAGAATAATGGTGAGATAGCCTTCTAAGAAATTCCTCATAGTTCTGATTATTCTTATTTGACCAAATTACTTCTGCAAGTGCTGCCATTCGCGGCAAAGTAATTTTCTCAATTTGCTCACCTGATGTAACGTTTTCTGTCCAAACACATGCTTGAGCACCGAGAATATATTTTTCATCACTAGAATTCAAATCTATTGGAACTGGATCATAAGAATAGACCATCTCCAATGGAACACGACTTTCACCACCTTCCTCGTGATCATCAAAATATAGGTGTGAAGAAGGTGAGAGAACAACATCAAGTTTACGAGCTACAGCTTTGTTACATCTGTCGACACCCCGCCATGACATTACGGTTGCATTAAGGTTTTCGCCCCCTTCTAAAATCTCATCCCAGCCAATTAATTTTCTATCTCTCGAATCTAGGAACTTTCTCATTCTCTTTAGAAAGTAACCGTATAATTCATCTTCGCCATTTAGTCCTTCACTATTAATACGAGCCTGACATTTCGGGCATGATTCCCAACGCAACCGAGTAGTTTCATCGCCACCGACATGAATATACTCGGATGGAAACAACTCCATAACCTCGGCAAGGATATCTTCCAAAAATTTATATGTTTTTTCATTACCAATGCAATACGTATGATTTTTCCAGATATCAACACCACCGGAAGGGACAATAAAAGGACTTCCTGTGCATGAGTATTCGGGATATGATGCTAACGCAGCAAGTGTATGACCTGGCATTTCAATTTCGGGTACAATTGTTATAAAGCGTCTTTGTGCATAAGCAACAATTTCCTTAATATCTTCCTGAGTATAATATCCGCTATAAACTGGAGTGTCATTTGTTTCTTTTCCTTGCCAGTCATTCCATGGCAGATCAGCCCTGCTTGAGCCAATTTCTATAAGTTTTGGATACTTTTTAATTTCAATTCTCCATCCCTGATCATCTACAAGATGCCAATGAAATGTATTCATTTTATGCATGGCTAACAAATCTATATATCTTTTAACAACTTCCTTTGAAAAAAAATGACGGGATACGTCAAGGTGCATTCCTCTCCAAGTAAAACGTGGTTTATCGGAAATTTTAACAACTGGGATTGACCAATTAATTCCTTTATTTAATTTCTCACTTCCGTATATTTCTGGTGGCAAAAGCTGTAAAAGCGACTGTACTCCATAGAACAATCCGGCTGCTTTCGAAGCTTTAATAGCAACAGATTTTTTATTCACTTCGAGAGTATATCCTTCATCTCCAAGATTAGGATCCGCATTCTTTGTGCTAATCAATATTGCTCCAAAATTGTTGCTTTCCGCTGTATAGCTTTCGATAGTTAAATCATATCCAATAACAGTTCTAATTCTATCAGCAAAATACTTCGCAACATCTTTAGCATCTTTATTATTTGTTTCAACAAATATCTGAGTACTCTTTTGAATTGAAAATGTCCCATTACTGACTTCGATTTTAATTGGTTTAGGAATAATATTAACTGTATTCTCATTCACATTATAATGATCAGTGCAACTGACAAACAAGAGGAAAAAGACAGTTAATATTAAATGCAATAAGTTTCTAATGTTTTTTTTGAATTTCATTATTTAGTACTTTTATAATTTTTATGTTGATTGACCTGGTTCACGTACACTATTTTTTTCTTCAGCCTTGGGCAAATTATCGTACCAACTAAACTTCAAAACAACTGCAGAGATAACCACAACAATGAACCAGAAAAAGGATTTTTCATACCAGTGACCTACTAGAAACATAGGAGCCAAATAAAGACCACTAACAGCACAGATAGCAATTACAACATTAAAAATGGCAATCCAACCTTTTTCCGATTTTTGGATTAGTTCAATTTCCGATAAACCAGTTTGCTCTCTAATGTTTTTCCATAAACCAAATGGACGTACTGATACGTAAAAATTTATCAGCCGGTCTATATCTACTTGTTCTGTTTTCAGCGAAACGACAATTGAGACTACTAGTGAGAAAATAGAAATTAATGGAAAAACAACATACATTGGTAAATCCGGGAAAAACAGAGCAATTAGTGAAAGGCCAATTCCTCCCAGCGTACCAATAGAATAACCCCAACCATTAAGCCGCCACCAATACCAGCGTAGGACATTGGGAATTACTACACCAGCACCAAGTGCCATCATGATCCAACTCCATATTTGTGAAATGGAAGTCGCATTAAATCCTATGGCAAGCCCAATAAGGACAACAAATATTGATGCAAAATGGCTTACTCGTACTGCTTCTCTATCTGTAGTATTCGGACGGAAATAGGGCTGCCATAGATCACGTACAATAAAAGAAGCTCCGCTATTAACTATAGAACTAAATGTTGACATAAATGCCGCTACAAATCCAGCTATAACCAAACCACGAATTCCATTTGGTAAATATTGAAGAAGCACAATAGGCATTACCTTTTCAGAATCAGTAACACCTGTAATTCCGACTAAAGCTAATAGAGCAATGCCTATAGTCATTGCCCAACGCACTATTAGAAAACCACTCCAAGCAGCACCGACTTTTGCAGCATCCCTGGAATCACGGGCAGCTAAAAATCTCTGAAAATCATACATTTGCGCAGGCCCGCCAGCATTCAATAAAAATCCCTTTAAGACCCAAACAATTACCAGTGCGCCAAAAAATTCAAACTCAGCATTGTTTGTTCCAGCAAATGATTTTATTTGCCATGGTACACTTAATGATGTCCAGTCATCTGGAAGCACTGAAAGCAATTCTGGTGTTAACTTTGACCATGCGAGGTAAGCTATAAAAATAGATCCTACTGTTAAAATGAGCGTTTGAAATACATCGGTTACAATAACGCTGTATAGACCACCAATAATTACATAAAAAGTAGTTATACCTATTATGATGATCGCAAGAATGTCGGCCTGATGATTTATTATAAATTCGTTCAATTCCGGAGATGAAACTAATGAAGCAAGTGGCTCAAGAGAAATGTAAACTGAAGCAAATTTTCCGATTCCTTGATAGGCATACCCTATGAAACTGGTCAATGTAAGAACTGCCATTAACGCATAAGTGCTGCGAGCTAATTTGCCGCCCTTATCTTTTCCAAATCTTGTTTCCATCCATTCGGCTGCAGTCATCACATTCGATCGTCGCACCCATTTTCCCATATATGCCATGAAAAAGGCTGCCATGTAAACACCCCACATCCAATGATGCCACATGGATTTCATTCCTAACACGAATAAAATCGAAACTATCCACATTGTTCCCGTAATATCAAATGTAGAAACAGATCCGGACATTGCCAGAGGAAGCCAGTGCATCTTCTTACCAGCCAGGAAATATGAATCTAGATTTTTAGAGGCTCGCTTTTGATACCATAAACCCAGGCCTATTACAACTATAAAGTAGAGTAAAATAATTCCGTAATCGATGAATACCATATTCTTTATGTTTTATTTAAAAGCTTCCATAAATACTTTTGGAGTTCTAGCTATTTTTTTTGTAGTGTAATTATAAAAAGCAATATTGGTTTTTGCTTTTACAATTACTTTATCATTAGCAATGTTAACAAAGCGATAGAAAATATCACAACCTGCATTTATAATTTCATTTACAGCAACATCAATTCTAAGTTTATCTCCATAAAATCCTTCCGAAGAAAAATTAATAACAGCATCCATCATTATTATTCCAACTCCATCAATATCTCCTTCAGTAAAACCTTTATCAGTTAACAATCTAATTCTAGCTTCATGAATTATTCCTAGAACAGAATCATTACCAAGATGTCCGCCATAATTGATGTCTGTAATCCGGATATCAATTAGTGTTGAGAAATTAAATTTCTCAGGGAGCAATAATTTTATACGTGCCATGATTATCCTAACAAAATAAGTTTATAATTATTTTTTACCGTAAGTTACACCCTCCCAATCATCTGTACGAAACGGTGATGCTGGTAATTCCGCTCCATTATATAAATTACAAATTGGATTTGAAGCCCAGGCATATCTAACAGCAACAGGATTCTTTATTTTGGAATTCCAAACAATTACTTCATTATCTATAATTTCAGCATTTGCCCAAATGAATTTTTTATCTTTTCCAGCAATTGCAAATCCTTTAAGTTTTTTGCTTTCCTTTACTTTTAATCCTTTGTTAGTATGATCAAATTGTATTCTTATTTTACTTCCCTCGATCTCCATCGATTTGTAGATTGGTCCGGAATATGGAATATCTTTCTTGTAAATTTTTGCTAATGCGTTTAGTGCTAAGCGCTTACCAACATCTTGTTTGTTTGTTGGATGGATATCTTTGGCATCTCCAATATCTATTGTTACAGCCATACCGGTGTTAGGTAATTCCAATGCCATTGTTTGTGCCTCACGCAGTTCTGCCCATGAGTCTTCTGTCGGTTGTTGCTTCACTTCCTTGAAATTTGCAAGCTGCACAAACAGAAATGGAAATTCTCCCTCATCCCAAGCATTTCGCCAATCTTTTATCAGTGTTTTAAATAATGTTCTATATTGATAAGCTCGTTCTGCGTTGCCTTCTCCCTGATACCATATTGCACCTTGAATTCCATATGACAACAATGGATGAATCATACCATTAAATAATACAGTAGGACGATTAGCACCAGAATTAATACTTGGTTTCTCGGGTAATTTATTTACATCTATTTTATTCAGCTCGACTTTATACTTCCATTCACCAATTAAAGAAATGGATTCCTCTTTCTTGATCAGTTTCATGTCTTTTGCTGGTCCGTACAATCCACCAACATTTCCAATATCAAGTACTTGAACGGTAATTCTGTTTTTACCAATTTTAACAATCGAACTTGGGACTTTATAAATTCGGGAATCAGCAACATCTGTTCCCCGACCAACTCTTTTACCATTAAACCATGTTATATCGTAATCATTTATTTTCCCCAAAGAAAGAATCAAATCCTCGCCTTCCCAAGATTTTGGAACATTCACATTTTTACTAAACCATACAATCCCATCTAATTCTAATCCCGTATCTTCCCATATTGAAGGAAGTTTCATAGTTTTCCATTTATCTATATTATAGTCGGGATTCTGAAAACCATGGTTGAAAGTACCTCTATCTTTTAGAATTCTTTCAATCTTATCAGGCCATTCATTAAGCTTCTTTTTAGCAGCAATCGCTTTTTCTTCATTCGTAGATTCATCAGATTCTATAAAGCTGACTAAATCAGTAAACTCTGGTATTTTTTTTAACGATTGTCCGCTTGTCCATGCTTCAACAACAGTACCTCCCCAAGCAGATTCAATTAATCCGATTGGAACATTCAACTCTTTGTGCAGCTTCCGTCCAAAAAGATATGCAACTGCAGAAAATTCTGGAATTGTTTCAGATGAACATTCTTTCCACCCCTCACTATTAAAATTATCTTGTGGAATATTCGCTGTTTCTTTCTCTACCCTCAACAATCTTATATTTGGATAATTAGCATTTAAAACTTCCTCTTTCGAGTTATCAATCTTTCCCCACTCTGCTTCAACTGCCATTTCCATATTTGATTGACCAGAACAGATCCATACTTCACCGAGCATAACGTTTTTAATTGTGAGAGTTTCCTCACCTTTAACAATTAATTCATAAGGCCCACCAGCCGATTGAGGAGATAAATTGACTTTCCAGTTTCCTTCATCATCTGCTACAGCCGTTTTCTGTTCTTCATTTAATGTTATTACAACTTCACCACCCGGTTCAGCATTTCCCCATATTGGAATTTCTTGATTTTGCTGCAGTACCATATTATCAGTAAAGAGCGGATTAAGTGTGATTTTTTTAGCAGGATGTTTTGATACTTGACAACCAAATAGTATAAACATGGATAAAAAAGAAATTCCCTTTATTAAATCTTTAACTTGAATAAGTTTTATAATGTTCATGATAGCACCTTATAATTAATCTTTATTCTTGAATAAAATATTTGCTGGAATAGGCTGATAACTGATTTCATTTGAACTATAATAAACCATAAGAGTTTTACTTCCCCCGCTTTGGAAATACTCAACAGTAATTAAGTGTTTTCCACTTGAGAGATTTACTGAAGCACTAAGTTGTTTAGCTCCGTGTTCTCCATCGTTATTCACAACAAGTTTATTGTCGATATATAATTTGCTGCCATCATTTGATGAAATGTATAAATCATATTTCTCTTCTTTATCAATTTTTATGTAAGTATCAAACTTAAGAGCAAAATTATTTTTAGGAACATCAATTTCACTCAAACCAAATTGATAAACATTCCCGTCTGAATTTGGAGTTAATTTTTCAAAATCTGGAAGTTTCTTAAATTCTCCTTTGTAAAGTTTCCAGTTAATACCATTTTTATCGGGATCAACAAAATCATAACTTGCTGTAGCTAACATACTGGGATTATAATCAACATGATATGCTTTAGCTTTTAGAGTTGTTGAAGAAGATATTTCTAGTGGTGCTTTATAAATTGCAGATTCTTTTGTTGGTTCACTTCCGTCAAGTGTATATCTAATAACTGCATTTTCATCTTTAGACTCAATTAAAACTTCGATTTTTTCACCAACTTTCTTAATCATATCCTTTTGAGAAATACTCGGAGTAGAAGTATAAGGTTTTGTAATACTCTTTTGAGCGCCATTAGAAGTAAATGAATAATCGCCTGATCCAACTTCAAAAACAGCATAGTTATCTTCCCATCCAATAAATACAAGATCATTTGATTTTGAAGCTAACTTATTTCCTTCATATACATCTTCCTTTTCCAAAGTCGGGACATAGACCTTAGCGGTTGTATTTGCAGGAATAGTAATGTCCCAATTGAATTTATTTTCTTCTAATCTCCAATGACTTTTAATCTCTCCATAAATTGAATTGTATGCTGCAGTAACATATTTTAAATCACCTAAGACATTTGGTTTCATAATAATATTTTTGAATGCGGGAACATCCGGATCAACTTTTATCCCAGCAAGATTTTCATAAAACCAAATAATCAGATCACCTAAAAGCATAACATGGTTACCAGAATTCATACCAGGATCACCTTGGTCTCCATTCCATAGTTCCCAAATTGTTGTTGCACCTTTCTCCACCATGTATCCCCAGCTTGGGTAAGTACTTTGAGTTGCTAATGTATAAGCAACATCAGCATGTCCGTTATTTGTAAGAGTTCTCATCAGCCACTGCCCGCCAACAATTCCATTACCAACGTGACTATTATTATCTCCAAGTATCTTTTGAAGGAGATTATCTAGAACTTTTTCTCTATGCTCGGTTGGGACAAGGTCAAAAGCAAGAGCTAAAATATTTACTGTAACTGAGTTATTGCTATAACGGATAGAATTTCTATCGAGAAATTTTTCATTAAACGCTGTTTTCATCTCTTCAGCAGTTTCAGAATATTTTAGAGCATCATTTTCTTTACCGAGTAGTCTGGCAAACTTTTCCATCAGTTTCAGTTCATAATAAAAATATGATGTGCCGATATATTCTGCACTTGTTGTTCGAAGAGGATCATTTGTATGAATCAATTTAAGATCTTCAGGAGGAACGCACCAATCACCATATGTATCCTTTGGCATTATTCCATCTTTTAAATATTGACTCATATGTTTGATCCATTTTTGCATAAATGGATAATTATTTTCGATAACTTGCAAATCCCCATATTGGCTGTATAACATCTCAGATGCAAAAAGATATGTTCCAGGCCAAGTAGTATTATCACTATAGATCGGCCAATAAGAAGGAGCCACATCAGGAATACTACCGCTTTCTTTCTGCGCATCCTTAATATCAGTGATCCATTTATTATATAATTTTGAAATATCAAAAATGAAACTTTCTCCTGTACATTCAGCAGATCGATCACCAAGCCAGCCTTGTCTTTCATCTCTTTGCGGACAGTCGGTTGGCATACTTCTATAATTCCCTCTTATTCCCCAATAGGCATTTTTATAAATATTGTTGATCAACTCGTTTGAGCAACTGAATGATCCGGATACTTCTAATTCATCATGGATGACTTTTCCTTTTATAGATGATAGAGAAGGTTTGCCTGGATAACCGATCATTTCTACGAATCGGAATCCATGATATGTAAATTTCGGTTCCCAGCTTTCTTCACCCTCTCCCTTCAAAATATAAGTATTGGTAACTTCTGCACCACGAATATTATCTAAGAATAAACTACCATCATCATTTAAAGTTTCAGCGAATCTTAAAGTTACTTTATCACCTTTATTCCCTTTTACAAATAGCTCGACCCAGCCTACCATATTCTGTCCCATATCGAAAATGAAAACGCCAGGTTTAATTTCATTCACTGCAATGGGGGTAAGCTCTTCCATGATTTTTAATGGTTCATTTGGTTGGGAAACTAATAGTTCGCCTGGTTTTTCAACGAGTTCTGCATTCATCCAAGAAGAATCATCATAATCAATTTTATTCCATCCATTAAGTTCCATTCGTGCATCGTAATACTCGCCATCGTATTCGTTGTTGTTCCGTGTTGGACCATCAGCAGTAAGTTTCCATGATTCATCAGTTATTATCCTACTTGTTGATCCATCTTCATATTCAATTTCAATTTGACATATCAATTTGGGGAATCCATATGTCCTAGTTGCTGTCGGCTCATTACTTCTTGGGGCAAAATAACGACCATTACCAAGTATAACACCAACTGCATTATTATCTCTTTTCAAATTTTCTGTTACATCAAAAGTCATATAAAAGGTACGTTTATTATATTCAGTCAAACCGGGAGCAAGAACTTGATCTCCAATTTTTTCTCCATTAAGATAAAACTCAAATAGTCCTAATCCGGAGATGAATGCTGTTGCAGATTTTACTTTCTTTTCCACTTCAAATTCATGTCTTAACATTCTTGAAGAAAGCTTTCTATGTGGATCCTCTGGATCATCCTTTCCAACAGCTTTATCCAATCCAATCCATTTTGCTTCCCACTTGCCTGCCGGTGACTCATTCAGCAATCCTGTTGTCCAATATGAAGATTCACTTGTACTTGAGTTATTATCTTGATCCCAAACAATAACTTTCCAAAAATATTTGCGATTACTCTGAAGAGATTTTCCTCCATAATAAATTTGAATTGATTTATCGGATTCCACTTTTTTGCTATCCCAAATATCTCCTACTTCTTTTTTACAATTTTCCATACTTGAGGAAACAAGGACTCGGTAAGTTGATTGCTTCACGGCTCTTTGATCTGAATTAATGATCCAACTGAAACGAGGATTTTCAATATCAACACCAAGAGGGTTTTCTTTATATTCACATCTTAAATTAGTAACATTCATTGTTGCACCACTCATCGAAACAATTGATAGATAAAAAATAATTAGCAAACTGATTAGTGTTTTCATTGAATAACTCCATGATTTATTATTCGATTAATTTAATGTTTTAGCGAATCAGTGAAAATAGCATCAATACCGGGTACAAATATTTTTTACTTATTAGTAATTTGAAATGTGTTTTTGAAATAAAACACTCATTTATTTGTTTAATAAATATTTTGATTCGATTTTTTTAAACTTAGTCAATCGTTTGTTCAAGTTCAAATACAAATTATCTTAAAATAAATTACCTTCTAGTATATTAGAAATCCTCGAAAGATATTGTTAGTCTATGATAGACAATTAGTATAGTAATTCTATTTTTCCATCCCTAGATACTACTATAACTATTGAATCTCTTTTGGGGGTAAAGGATTATTGGTAAAGTTATTTAACATTTGTTTCACAACTTCATAGTTTATGTGGAGTTAAACCGTTATTTAATCTAGAATTAATTTTATCAATTAATGCTGGAAGTTCATCCAAGGTACTAATAACAGCATGTGCGCCTGCATCGAAAAACTTAATAATTATTTTTTCTATTCTTTGTGTTAATTCACTTATATTTAATGATCGAACCTCATCATAAGTTAATCCCATTTCATTACTAGAAACAATAACACCAACACTCCACATACAGGCATTCAGTCCTTCTTTAATATCAGCAACTGTGTCACCAACTTTAATAATATTACTTAATGGATATACATTTAGTTCACTTGCATTTTTTAAGGCCATCCATGGGGACGGTCTTCCAGCAATAACATCTGATGAACATACAATATAATCTGGTTTGTACCCTTGTTCCGCCGCTTTAATTGATACAACATCCATAATTTCTTGGTTATAACCAGTAGTTGAACCAATTTTAACAATTCTTTTTCTTAATTCATCCTGTAATTCTAACATTCCCGGAATAAGTTCAGTGAAATTTGATACTACTTCTACCTGCAAAGGGATAAAATCATTATAGATTTTTTTAACATTTTCTTCTGTCCACATTGAACCATAATGTTCGACCCACCTTTTTGTTACTGCCGGCATTTTAAGGATCTCTCTAATGTGATCAATCTTATTTTGTCCCATTGGTTTCCTAGCTTCAGTATCTGTGATAGCAATCCCCATCCTTTTAAATATCTCTACAAATACACTTTTGGGTGCCATACAGCCGTAGTCTATTGTTGTTCCAGCCCAATCGAATATTACTGCCTTTATACTATTTGCCATAATTAAATCTCAATTGGATTATTCTTAAAAATTCATTTCTTCCTTAACTTCTTTTATTGCAATAAGTATTTCTTTCATATCAATATCAAATAATTGTCCAATATTTCCAATCCTAAAACAATCAGTATTACTTAACTTTCCAGGATAAATAACGAAACCTCTTTCACTTAAGAAATTATAAAATTTCTCGAAAGAAAAATTCTTACTGTTAGGATACAGAAAAGATGTAATTATATGGCCTTGGTATTGACGATCAATATATTCTATAAATCCAAGCTCTGCCATACCTTCAATTAATACTGAATGATTATTCTGGTATCTTTTAGCTCTACCGAGAACTCCCCCTTCTTTGTATAGTTCATTTAGTGCTTGCTGAAAAGCAATTAATGAATGAGTTGGCGGAGTAAATCTGAACTGACCATTTTTTTCTAATCCCATCCATTGTTCATATAAATCTAAACTTGTGGATCTAGAATAGTTTTGTTTAGTTTTTAGTACTTCTGTTTTTGCTAAAACAAATGAAAAGCCTGGCACCCCTTCTATACACTTATTTGAAGATGAAATAAGAAAATCAATTTCATTTTCTTCTAAATTTATTTCATATGCCCCAAAACTACTCATGGCATCAACTATATATTCTACATTATAATTCTTTACTACTTTACCAATCTCAAGTATAGGATTTATTATTCCGGTTGTGGTTTCACAATGAACGACTGCAACATTTGTAATTTCATTATCTTCGACAAGTGTTTTCTCAATGTTATTGATATTTGGAATGCTATCTTCATTATATGTTAATTCAATTGTATCAATTCCAAGTTTTTTAGCTATCCTATTTATTCTTTCACCATACGCTCCATTAATAATAACAAGTAATTTACCACCAGCAGGAACTGTTGAACAAATAACAGATTCTATTCCAAATGTCCCACTTCCTTGCATTAGTATTGTTTCATAATTTCCTTTTGTTACTTCTGATAATTCTAATAATCTTTCTCTAATATTTTTTACTGATGATATAAATTCATTATCGCGCGATCCAAAATCTCTAAGCATTGATTGTTTAACTGTTTTACTTGTAGTTAATGGTCCTGGTGTAAAAAGCTTTTTTTCTTTAGCTGTAGGTTTCATATAGATGTCCTTATGTGTGTCATCAATAGGAGGTGGACATATTTTGTTAAAAAAGTAGTAAGTATCAGTTATTTATTTAAAAATAATGAACTATCTGCTAAATTATATTTTATTTTTTTAGTTTTTAACATGTATTTACTGTCGGTTTTATACCTCCTAGTCTTGTTGAAGAGGCAGACTTAGATATCTAAAACACAAATTGGTCTTCGACAATGAAAATCTTAATATCTGTCATTTCGAAATGAACTTGTTTTTTAGCGATCCTGCCTTTGCCGATAGGCAGGTGAGAAATCACCATAATATTTTGGTTACACGATCTCTCACCAAACCTGTCCTCACATGCTTTATGTGGGGAAACATATTCGAGATGACAATTTTAAAAATACGAAAAACACTTTGGTTATAATATACTACTCTAAAAGGCTTATTTTATAAATCTCAACCATGTTTTTGGTTTCTTGATCCAATTCATAAAATTTCACTGTAATTTTTGCTGGTGAACTTTCTGTGTCTATTTCAGCCACTCCATATACGGAAGCAGAGATAACAGGTCTATCCTCTTTATTTTCTGGTATCGCCCACTCTGGTCTATATACTTCATAGGAGAAGAGTGGATTTTTCTGGTTTTCAGGAAGTAGCGGATGTCCAGCTGCTTTTTTATAGTTAAATGGTCCTGCAGAAAAATCAAAAATTGCATTATCTAATTCTGATAGTGAGTAAGCTATTGAGGTATCTGTTTTTGAAATTGATTTAATCGGCGCTTTCCAATTTAATATATGTGTACTTGGATAGTGCTGATCTGCAGAAAGCACTACGATCCCGGTAATTTTATTCTCTTTAATAAATGATAATACTTTGTTACGTGCAAATTTAAAGCCCATCCAACTGTCATATCCATCCCTATCGGAGGAAGTATCACCACCGTAGTCATTAAAAGGAATACTCGAAAAAATAATCTTTATGTGTGCAGTCGATTGCTTCAATCCATTAAGAAACCATGCAAGTTGTTTCTCTCCAAGCATTATTTTATCTTCACCTTCAGCGTTCTGCATCGGAGAGCGATACCAACGTGTATCTATAACAAAAGCATCCACATCAGCAATTGTAAACCGATAATAGATTCCTTTGTTCTCTACTTCGTAAGGATAGGTAGGATAAGTTTCCATAAATACTTTTCTAGCAATTTCTTTGTATGGATATGTTCCATCATTATTATCTTGTCCAAAATCGTGGTCATCCCAAATTCCCATAATTGGAATGTTACTACTCATTTCTTGAAAAGTTTCAACAAAAGTACGATGGTATTTACCACGGAATGCTTCCAATACTGATTTTTCTTTCAGCATAACTTCACCTTCCTCAATCTTCTTTTTACGAAGACTGTCATTAGCAAGATATTCTTCTAATTTATTTAGATTACCATCGTAATCACCATACATTTGGTCACCTAATAATGCAACAAATGTAGGTGACATTTTTTTTATATTTTCGTAAACATATGGAGTTGAATATTTTTCTCTCATCCCACTTGAAAATACAACACTAAATTTACCAGGTTTTCCTTGAGTTGGAAAAGTTTTGAAACTGAACCACTTAGAGAAATTACTTTCATCAAATTCAACTCTGTATTGATATTCTGCATTATAATCGAGGTTACTAAGAATCAAGTTTGTTGTAAGTGCATTATCTTTAGAAAGAGTTTGTGATTTTGTAAATGTACTATTTGACTCATCATTTTTTTTATACTCAATTCTAACTTTACCTTCAGAAATTGTTTTAATTAAAATTGGCACTTCGTTGTTCTGAATAATACCCACCATAGGTAGGCGTAAAAAGTCATTTGGTTTTTTGCTACTACATGCAGCAAGAATCGAAATAATAAATAATATTGTTGAAATTTTTCTAATCATTTTAAGTCTTCCTTATAATAATATTCAATTAACCTAAGAGGTCATAAGGATTTTGAAATATATTTGAGTACAGAGTCCGCAGTCCGCTTGCCATTAAAGTAACACCACTCGGCACCGTGAAAACCACCAAGTATATTTCCAGCAGCATACCAACCAGATTCTGAAAGCTGATTATCTTTATTAATAACTGGAATTCTTGAAGGTATATTAACCTTTAGATTGCCAACTAATGCCATTTCACTGTTTGGAATAAGTTCTCCACTAATAACTATTCCGTCACAATCAAAATGTTTACCATTTACATTAACACCTGTTGCAGTTTCTTTCCCTTTTATTTCCATTGTATCAGCATTAAAACCATGGAAAGATGGATTAGTCCAAAATCTGAAATAAAGTCTTTCATGAATTGGGCATGTAGGAGTATTTCTATTATCTACTATAATAGGGTCAGATGCACCAGCAGCTTTTAGTTTTGCTGCTGCAGCATATGCAATTGTATCCGAACCAATTATTAATGGTTTTTTTATTGGTAGCAAATCATCCCTATCTAAGTTGAGCAACTGTTTTGTGTACATTACCCTTGACGGTCTTGCACCAGCAAGCCATTTTCTTTCAGCAATATTTTCTTCCCTTGAACCGCTTGCCATTATTACTGCATCAGATGAAATATTTACTTTTCCATCTTTGGAATTAACAAAAGTTACTGTTTTTCCTTTTGCATCAATTTCTAAAACCTGACTATCCAATTTCACTTCAATGTTAGTATCAGATATTAATTTTTCGAGCCATTTGGCAAAATCTTGACCAAAAACCGGGTAACCACCTCTAGACCATCTCATAAATGTTCTTACACCACCTTTTTTCTTTTTGTAAAAAGATGGAATACCGCCAATTCTATCATTACGCTCAATTATTGCAATAGATTTAACTCCACTTTTGTATAACTTCATTGCAGCACCAATACCTGCAGGACCTGCTCCAATAATAATAACTTTATAATCTTTAGTTGAATTCATTCTCTGCCTCGCATTAATTATTTGAAGTTAAATTGGAAGATATTTCAGTTCCAGGTCCGCGTTTACTAATTTCTTTTAGCGGTATTTCACAATGGTCTGAAATAATTTTAGCAATATTCACCATACAGTCAAATCCTTGACACCTTCCCATCTGTGCACGGGTTCTGCGTTTTATTGAATCTAAAGTGCGTGGTTTTAAAGGTGAATCTAAATGACGTATGACATCACCTTTTGTAATTTGTTCGCAATAGCAAACTACTTTCCCATTGTCTGGATTTTCTTTAACTAATTCTTTATTATCGTATCTTCGTTTCCACCAACCGGGCCATTTATTTTCTGGTCTACTGTCAATTGCATCTGGATTCTCTTCCAAATTTAATCCGAGTTCATCATGTAATTTGCCAATTAAATACTGGGCTAAAGCTGGTGAAGATGTAAAACCTGTTGAACGAACACCGGCAACCGTTAAAATCCCCGGGCTATTGTCATTACATCTAATCCAATAACTTCCTTGTGTACAATTGGAACGAACTCCAGCAAAGATATTAATTACAGGTTGTTCGTTTAATTTTGGATATAGTTTTGAAGCACCTTCTTTTAATAATTGAAGCTGTTCTGTAGTAGTTTCTGAAATTGCTTCAAAACTGTGTGGATAATCTTCCGCTGTTGGACCTGCAAGTAAATTACCAAAAATAGTAGGAGAGACTAAAACTCCTTTAGTTTTTGCAGTTGGAATAGGTAAGAATATTCGACTTATTTCAAATCCACTATGTTTATCAAAAATTAGGAATTGTCCACGTCTCGGATTAGTATCAAAATTTTCTCCCCCATAAATCTTGGCAAATTTTTCACTACCAAGTCCAGCAACATTTACAATTCTTTTTGTTTTTATCTTTTTACCACAAGCAGTAACAAGAGATTTTATCTCTTCACTTTTATTTTCAACATCTGTAACTTCAACACCAAGAATAATGTCAGTTCCGTTCTGTAGTGCTATTTCTGAAAATGCTGTTGAGGAAGAGAAAGGATCTGCAAGTGATTCACGCGGAACAAGAACACCACCTCTAACTTTTTCAGAGACATTCGGTTCTAATTTTTTTACTTCATCTGCACTTAATTTTTGAATATCTATTACACCATTTTTTATTCCTTTATCGTAAACTTTATCTAATTGCTTTTCCTGTTCTTCATCAATGGCAATAACAATCGCCTCACAATTTTTGAACGGTACTTTAAGTTTTTCCGCAAGTTCAGGCCATTCTAAAGCAGCTTTTGTTACCAATTCTGATTCCAAAGTATCAACTGGAGCATCAAAACCTGTATGTATTATTGCACTACTTCCTTTACTTGTTCCTTCACCTACATCATAGTTTTTTTCAATTAACAAAACTTTTAATTTGTATTTGGAAAGTTTGTAGGCTAATGCTGAACCTACTATACCTGCCCCAACAATTGCTACATCATATGGAGTATCGTCTAATTGTGCAACATCTTTAAATTTTAATGACTCATCATAATTGTCATTCAACGAATTATACAAAAGTTTTCCGTACTTACTCATTTTATTTCCTATTTTCTATTAATTTTTATTATTATCTGGAAGTGCATTCCATTTTGAAATCATTAGCAAAGCAGCAATAAAAACTGATCCCGCCATTAAAATAAAAACTCCATCCCAGCCCCATGTCTCCTTAAAAAATCCAGGAATTGTCCCTCCTATAATTGCACCAACAGAACCCATACCATTTATAACACCTGATGCAGTTGAAGCTCCTTTACTTGTTCCGAAATCAACCGCAGCAGTAGCACTAACGAGAGAATCCGGTCCATAAATAAAGAATCCAGCCAGAAATAAAATCCCTGCTGAAACCGTCATGCTATGCATGGATGCAAGATCATTGAAAAAGAATAATAGAACTGATAACAATAGCATAGAAATTGCAGCATAGGGCATTCTACGCGAACCAAATAATTTATCGGAAGCATAACCACCAGCTAAAACAGACAAAGGCCCTGAGAGGAAAAATGCTCCATTCACAAATGCAGAATCCACCATTCCTGTTCCTAAAGTATCGCTAATAAATAAAGGTCCCCAAAATAAAATTGCGTAACGTGTTGGTTTTAAGAAGAAATACATTGCTCCCAAGAGTAGAACCATTGGATTTTTGATAACATTTAGCGTCATCTGCCAAGATCCTTCTTCTGCAGATTTACTACTGCTCTCTTCAACATGTTTTATTTCTTCAATTGATTCTTTTTCTTCAACTAATTCTTTTTCTTTATGATATTCTTCAATTAACGGAAGTCCTACATCTTCAGGGCTGTTTTTTTGGAATATGTAAAACAAAATCAAAATAACGAGAAGTATAAGAGCAGGAATAAAAAATGCAAATCGCCAATCTAAAAAATATGAAGCTGCTAATCCGGCAATAGGAGCACCAATTAAACCTCCAATGGTATAATTTGTTGCCCACCATCCCATAACCACACCACGTTCGTGCAAGGAGAACCATTTAGTAATATTTTTTGCCAACGGTGCCCATCCTGTTGATTGGCTTAATCCTTGAACAAGTGCGAAGACACCAAAAGCAAGCATAATAGAGGAAACCCCCATTGCAAAGCCGGCAATAATAGATGCTGTTAATCCACCAAGGACTATTTTCCTTGTTCCTAATTTATCACCAAGTATTCCCCAAACAAACTGCCCTACTGCATAACCGATAAGATAAAGACCATCAATTATACCCATTTGCTCAATTGTTAAAGTAACATTCGGATCATCTGTAATTCCAATTTTAGCAACAGAAAAAGAGGCGCGTGTTAGATAAAAGCCAGCATATGCTAACCATGATATTCCAAATGCTTTGTATCTCCACAATTCATATTTTGGATCTTTTTTGAAACTACTCTTTTTTGTTGTCAATTTTAATTCTCCAAATTAATTCTTTTCTGCAAATATTTTTTTCTTATCTTTTAGTAACAGATCTCTTTAATTCAATTAGTTATAAGTAGCACTCTTTAAACCCCATGACGGATCAACAATAGGAATTGCCATTCTGTCACTATTTCCTTTAATGAGAAAAGTAGTAGCCCATCGAGATTTTTCCGAATCAAAGACTTTTACAGAGTCTAATAACTTTTTATTTATTCTTACAGGAAAATCTTTTTTGAGAAGATTAATTTTATTTTCAAGTATCGAAAAAGTTTGATTAAAATATGCATCATGTTTAGCCTGGTTACCAAATTCATTAAACGTTGGCTCTATTCCAGTCTTAGTTTTATAACTATTTTTGTGAGTATTAAAATATTCTAATGCAGTTGATTCATCAATTTTCACATTTTTAGTAAGCTCTCTTCTTAGCTCATCATATACCCACTTGTCACGCCACATCTTAAGTTCACTTTCAACATCTGATGATTTGTCTAAATCATATAAAAGAGCTTCTTCTACAAAAAAGTGGTTACGAAGAGTTATAGCTATTTGATGATTAAGCTGATTATATATTTTTCTTTTCTCCGAGGCTTTTGCTGTAATCTTGGATGTATTAAAGCGAGTTAAAAAATCTTTTATACTCCATGAACCATCTTTAAATGTTACCAAAATATCTTCATAATGCTTCTTTAATAATAATAGTTCTGGTTCTGAATCATTTGCATTTTCAATAGCATTTTCGAAAGTGATAGTTGTTGTATTGTAATTTTTCCAAGCTATAAGGGCGTTAAGAATATAACTGAATCCCGTTCCCTTAGTAGTAACTTTCTTAGGATCCATAAAGCTTTTGAGAAAAACAGCTGATTGCTTTTTTTGCTCTCTGTAGAAGAGAATTTGCTTATACTTACCTGAAGTTGCTTGATAGTCATAATCCGCAAGTATATTTGATTTTATCTCAGTGATTTCAACCAGAATAAAAACGTTATCAATTCTTATTGGTTCAGATATTTTGTTAATCTGTAAGTTTTTAATTTTTTCTAATAGCGTGGGTGGTATATCTAACCAAGTTAAATAATCTGTTTCATAATCCTTAATATTACTTTTAACTTCTTGATTATTTAGTAACTTTTGAACAACATCCTCGTAGCCATTTTTTTGTATTGAGCTATAAATTCTCTCGGCATCCTTCAAATCTTGTTCTACCCAATAACGCAATTTCCATTTTACATTCGATTTTAATATTGCTTCCTTAATTTCATCATCAGATATATTAATTTTATCATCAACTTCTTTCTTAAAAAGTTCTTCTACCAATAGCTCATTCAGTAATGTTTTTTCTTTGTTTTTTATCTCCTCACTTAAATCTAATTCTAAGCGATACCCTTCTTGTGACAATAATGCTTCATCTATCATATACTCTAAATATGATAATTTCTCATTACCTTTTGTTTTAAGATGAGCAAATCCAAATTCATAGTTAAGTTGAAAATCTCTAACAGATATCTTGTCATCTCCGACATGAGCAATTATATCTTTTTCAAAAGCGCTCTCTTTTTTAGAACACCCATCCAATAGAAAGAGAAAAAATCCGAATAAGATAATTTGATATAATATTTTTTTATAATTGCTCTTACTCATTGCGTTGTGTTAATAAAAATTAAGTGTTTCAGAAATATTAGAACTTCAGATTTATTCCAAAGTTATGAACAGAACTTAACAAACCTAAATCTATATAGGCATAATCCACTTCGAGATTAATTGAGGATGAAGCAATAATAATACCGCCACCAAGCGATAAACCACCTGTACCTTCATCAAGGAAAAGTGATTTATAACCTGCTCGGAGAGCAACCATATCAAAAACTACATACTCAAAACCAACATTAATACTCTCTTCACTATTATTTGGTTTTAATAAATCTGTTGCAATTAATAACTTAGAATATATTAATGGAATGTGTATTTCATAAGATAAACCAAATCTAAATAACATAGGAAGCCCGAATGAATCCGTCTCATAATTTACTGGAACTTTATCAACACCTTCGTTAATAATATCTGGGTCAATAGCATTTATTAAGTCTCTTCCTGCCATTTGCATATCGGTTCCAAAGTTGGATATACTGAACCCCATTTGTAAACCATCGAGTTGTGTTTTGTATAAAGCACCAACGTCAATTGCAAAACCTGTTGCACTACTATGCCAAATTCGTTGGTTAATATATTTGGCATTCATTCCAAACGAAAATCTATCGGTTACATTCATACCAAGTGAGAGACCTATTGCAAAATCCTGTGCAGAATAAACTTCACCTGTACCTTCTTCATAACCTACAGTACGTACAACTTGGTCACCAACACCAAAACTTGTAACATTTGCACCTACCGTCATCATATCCCCTACAGATGAAACTATTCCGATATAATCATAATTGGTTTCAAAAATCCAATTGGTATGTGATACTACTACTTCAACTCCGCTAACATCACCAATGCCAGCAGGATTCCAATACATTGACGAAGCATCTTCTGAAATTGATACGTATGCTCCACCCATTGCTTGAGCTCTTGCCCCAGCTCCAATTTCAAGAAACGCTGCAGCAGTTGTACCAACATTTTTTCCATTAGAACTAAGTTCTGATTCTTTTTCTTGTGCAACAGCATTATTTGGTAATATAATTACTAAAATTAGCAACAATGTACTAAGAGATATTAATTGATGTTTCAATGTTTTATACCTTTTGGATATTTTATTGATATTTTCATTAAACTTAAATACAGTCATATTTTTCAACTCCAAATTTTCTCAAAGTAAAATCAATTACTTTATAATTGCAAACCTGCCAATTTTTTCACCTATTCCTGGTGCATCCACATGAAAGAAATAGACACCATAAGCTACTTCAAGACCGTCCCTTGTTGTTAAATCCCAAGGTTCACGTCCACTATCCTGCAAAGCACTATGATTAAGAATTGTAATTAATTTTCCACTAACACTGAAAATACTTATTGTACATTCCATTGGAAGATTTACAAAATCAATTTTTCGTTCCCCTCTTCCTGATAATGCAGCAGATCGTTTAGGTTCAAGTGAATTAACAGCTACATAAGGGTCTGGAACTACATAAATATTATCAAGGATATTTTCATTTTTTTCTCCTGACTTATCCCATCCATTAGTTTCAAAACTAAAAGCATCATTAGATGAAAACGGTTTTGTGGTTTCAACTAGAATCTTATCACCACCTACTGGTGAAATCCCTACCGCATTTAAGCCAGGAACACTAAAACTAAGGCTCCAAGTTGTGGTTAAGTTTCTCCCTATTCTTTCAGCTATAAGAGTAATTGCATCTCCTACTTCTATAATTGCAGTAGTATCTATTCCCGCATCAATAAATTGAAATTCCATTTTTACATCGTCAGTGATATTCCAAACTTGGAATTTTACAGGTATTCTAAAATTACTTAGTTGGTGATAAGAAGTATCTGCAATTTCATCAAAAAATCTAATTTCAAAATCTATTGGTTGTCTAATTGCAGGCTCCGCCATATTAATTTCGAGATTAGTTCCGCTAAACCATTCAATTTTTTCTGGTTCCGCTATCTTATCATTTTCAATAACAAACTTCAGACCATCAACCAACTGTTTGTCAAAATCTTGCGACTCATAATCCGCTGAAGTCCCTTCCAATAATACCTCCCCAGATTCTTTGTCAATAATTGTGAAATTAGTTGTAAGGTGTTCCAAAGTTGAATCATCAGTAAAAAAGATTTCATACGTCCTATCCACAACTTCTTCCGGATTAACAATTGAAGGAAAAATCGAACCAGTTGCATTTCCTGTTATATGCTTAATAGTATTTTCAAACTCTGGTGGAATATTACCTGCAGCAGGTTCTACTGGCATAACAGCAGCCACATTTATTCCTAAAGTAATTACATTACCAAGAATATCAACTTCTATTATTTTAGTCGATTCCGTTGGTGAGATCGGTAGTAAGTTTTCTTTTTCAGAAATCCCACGCTCATAAAAATCTACGTCATACCCCTTATCGACAGAGACCAAAGCATAATAGTATGTACGTCCATTATCAACTAAACTGTCGACATAGGAATGGCGAAGACCGGAATCGTTTCCCATATCGTAACTAACTCCCAAACCTTCAAGCGCTATTGGATGAGGACCTACAAGTCCATCCTTTAAATCGAACTGAGCAATCGGTTCCCATAAAACTGGATTGCCAAATGCATCAGAAATTGTTTTTATTGAATTAAAGTAAGGATCAGTAGACCGATATAATTTATACATGGCAAAATCATTACCATATATCGGATCACGTGAGCCTTCAGCGACATCGTCCCAAACTAAATAAACTTTTTTATCACCTACAATTGCTTTAAGATTTGAATTCATTGGAGGCTTAACAAAACTAAAATCGGCATCATAAATTTTCTGCATTGTTCTTTTGTTACGAAGAATATCTTCAAAGTCATTACCAAATAAACTTGCAATAGCAAAGGTTTCTGTTTGATCAGGTTCAATGTTAAAAAATCCAGATCCGTAACTAAACGCAACATCAAAACCAAAACCAGCGGGAGTAAATATACCGGGTTGAATTATTGTCTGCCAATAATTTTCATCATCTTTAGGTACAAAATTTCCACCGGTACCTCCACTAAAATAACTTGTCAAACCTATTTGATCAATCTCGTCATTATCTGTAAATTCAAAATTTGGTTCGCCATTGTCATGTGATCCATTTCCTTGAGTACCATCAGGGTCAGGTCCAGTATAGCCATTGTCAAAAGGTCCCAGACCATCAGTGCCGGTATCATCATTTAATTGTTCTTCATGGTCCCAAATGCCATTACCATTATCATCTGAAAATGGCACCCAGTCCCCATCATCATCAATTCCGTTCTCCTGGCTTTCATCAACCATTCCATCTTCATCATTATCCTTTAAATCAATTAATCCAGGACTTTGCAGAAACGCAAATCCAAAATAACCAGTGGCACGCCCTTGTAGATCTAAACCATCAAAATCCCACTGATATGAAATATCATCAATGGTATCAAATGAAGAGACATCATCCTCTGAATCACCTTGACCAACATCAGCGTCAACATACATACCAACAATGTTATCACTCAATGGTTTTTCACTTAAATTTTTAAGATGGTATGTAGAGATAATTATATCTTCAGCTTGAGGATTACTCCATTGTAAATTACGAACCGAAACTTCAAGACCCACTCCACGAATTCCTCCATTAAGAAATGGTTCCTTATTTTCCGGGAAAGGAAAATACGGAAATTCATCATTACTCCTATCATCCATTACATAATAGCTTTCCTGATCTGCACGTGCATATGCTCCAAAAAAACCGTTCCATTTATTTCGTCGTGATCCTGCATCTCCAACAAAACTCCCTTCTGGCCAATCGTAAGGCCATGTTCCAGGTAAATGACTCATTGCTGGAAATTCCTTTGTATTAAACAGTTCTAAATCGAGAACATCATTATTATTCAAATCTTCACCTGGATCTAGAATTCCATTATCATTAAGATCCTCATTAACACCTCTATTGGTCATTCCATCATTAAAGTAGCCCTGCTTTGGTTCCCAACCCCAGTTATGATCTTCCGGAGAAGGAACATCCCGGTTTGCGCCACTGTATCTTTCACTAATTATGTGAATTGTTTCACCTGATTCTGAAACAACCTCAGATGCAACAAAAAATATGAACTCAAAACCGTATGTTACACCACTGCCAACAGGCCATTCCATTCTTGCTTCATTTAAAGTACGACTTCCTAGATTGCCATAGTTGGAATAAGCAGACCTTACTAAATTGCCTGTGTGAACTCCTGTTCGGTTTAGAAAAAAACTAAAATTGGGTTTTGATAAACGTCCATTATCCTTTTGATCCTGTGCTACTAGCTGGAATGTAGATAACAAAGTTAAAACAAGCACCATTTTAATTGTTATAGTTAGTTTATTCATGCAATTCTCCTGAATAATTCTGCTTACCTTTTATGGCAATTAATTTTAATTTATTTTTTAATGTAATTCTCATATAATAATCTATACTTAGAATGATAAAGTTAAACCTAACTCAATTCTACGAGGTTGAGAAAACCAATCTTGACGTGTATCCACATCTTGAAGACCATAAAGTCCTACCAACCGTGCTTCCTCTAGTTTCTCTGCATTTGGGTATCTATGATCTGATACAGCTCTTCCAGTAATGGAATAGACAGTCAATTCGTTTGCAGCATCATAAAGATTATATACTTTCAGAAATACGTTTAATCTCATGCCTCCCAAGGCAAATCCTTTTCTTACAAACATATCAACACTATGCTGCACTGGTTTGTTATCACTATTCTTAAACTTTGATAAAACATCTAGTCGCAAAGGAGTTGGCGAATAAGGCTGACCACTTTGGAACCTCCCAATAAAACTAATAGTCCATGCATCAAAATTCATTGCTACAGTTGCATTTAATGTATGTGTTTGGTTCCAGTCGAGAGGAATAAATTCTTTCTGTGCATCTTTTACAGTTCCACCAGCTGACCCTGCAGTTTGAATAATTGCTATATTGTCCGGATCAGATTCATTTCCTTTTCCAACCTGATATGTATAATCAATACCGCCTGTCAACAATCCACCATCATAAAGTTTTTCAATAGCTACTGTGAAACCTTGATTTGTTGCATTATCTATATTTGTTCTTTGTAAATAACTGCTAAAATTTCCAATCTGTCTAATAACCTCAAGACCTATTAGATTAGTAAAATCAGAATAAAAAAGTGTTACATCCAAACTAACTTTAGTAAAAACCTCTTGTTGTAATCCGATTTCATAGGCAATTGTTTTTTGAGGTTTTAAGTTTGCGTTACCAACAATTGGACCTTCAATTCCGTTAACCTTATATTCTGAATTATCATAAATATATTCAAACGGAGGTGTCTTAAAAAAATGTCCGTACGCAACATGCACAACCCCATTTCCTGAAATTGGATATGCAATACCAATTCTTGGACTAAATTGAGATTGTATTTCTACATCCTTTAAGTCCGATGCACTAAGAAGACTAACACTTCCTACAACTGGATTAACTCTTGGATTTGTTAGAGCTTGATGATCTGGATCAAACCAATCATATCTTAAACCAACGTTTATTATTAGCTGCTCTAACTCCAAAGTGTTTTGTGCAAAGAGTGCAAATTCAGTAGGATTATGTTCATATTTGATATCACTAAAGCCCGTCTCACCAGTTACAGTTAATTGTGGTGCAACTAAATGTGCCTGTCTAGATTGTTCTAAAAATTCATCAAATGATAAATCAGGATCAATAGGATAAAAATTACTACCCAAGTTTACATCATCTGAAAACTCTGGTGTTAAATTATTGTAATAAACTCTATGTTTAACAAAATTTCCACCTATTTTTAGGAGGTTGTAATTGTCAACTTGCCATGTTAAATCAATTTTAGCTAGATATTTATCTGCTTCAATATTTGTGATACCTGGGTTAGTTCCACCAAGATAGAATCTATCTCGAGATGGTGATACTGTTTGTAAGCGTGAATCAGTAATATTATAATAAAGATATTGCTTTTCTTTTCGCTTTATCATACTAACACTAGCATTATAGAACATGCTTTCAGTTAACATATGATTTATACTAAATATATGTATTTGACTATAGGACTCAACATTTTGAAGGGCATTGGGTGTATAGCGATAATTATCGTTATACTTTTTACCAGTTTCGCTCTCTAAAAATAAGTTGTAACCAAGACGAAATGTTGGAGTGATAGCAAAGTTGAGTTTGAAATTCGTAAATAGGCGCTCTCTGGGATCCATTGGAACAAATGAGCGATCTCCAGTTAGTAATGAATCTGGAATTTCTATGATGGCACTACGAACTCCAGGATCATTAGGATATTTTCTAGTGTACCAAGTTTCATATGCAGCAATATTCCAAGCATCTTCTGGGTTTGCTAATTGTTGTCCGTACAAATATCCATCGTCTTTTGTGTAGCGTCCATAAAAGTAAAATCCCAACTTCTTGATTATAGGAATTGGTCCTGTAATATTTCCCTCAAGATTATACTGATTAAAGGGACGAATTTCATCAACTCCTAAAAAGATATCGTTATTACTACTAACTCTGTCACCAATAAATGCTGTTGCAGAACCCGAGTAATATTCTTGTGGATCTTTTGAAACCACATTTATAACACCTGATTGTGCCTGCCCATACTCAGCATTAAATGTTCCACTAATCACTTGCAGCTCCTGTATACTACCACTTTCAAGATCTAACAAACTACCACCGCCGGAAGAAAATTGATTACTTATTGGAACGCCATCAACTAAATATGCAACTTCGTTCGATCTACCTCCACGAATATGAACACCACCTTTTGTATCTAACACTACACCTGCTTGTAGTTGAACTAAATCGTCTAAGTTTTGTACTGGCAAATTTTTAATTTGGTCAGCACCTATTTTTGCTGTTGAGTTAGTTCTATCCATAGTTACAGTAGGTACCTCTGCAGTAACAGTAACTAAATCGATTCCAACCGTTTTATCTACTAAGCTAAAGTTTTGAGTTGTTGTTAAATCAACACTAACATTAACTTCAACTAATGAGGTAGCATATCCAATATAAGAAACCTTTAAATTGTATTTCCCCGGAGGAATATTCAATATTATATAGAAGCCATCTATATCAGTTGCTGCTCCTAGAGTTGTGCCATCAATCATGACGTTAACGCCAGTTAATGGTTCACCGGTTTTGTCATCAACTATTTGCCCTTTAATTTTACCAGTTGTCCCAGCTTCTACAATGCTGCTAAAAAACATTACAAACAAAATCAATATTTTCATTGAAAATATTACCCTAGGCGTATATACATTTTTGATTTTTATCATTACATCCATCTACTATTAAATTATTCTAAAATTAAATCCTTGATGTAAATATTACTGCAAAAGCGACAGTAACGTTGGCGGAAAATAATATTTTCCGCCTAAAGTTATTTTGATACTATTTTAATAACATCCCCGTAAAGAAAACGGGACTGCTAAATTATTTTATTTTACTAGCAGCATTTTCTTTGTTGCTGTATAATTGTTAGCTTGGATTTTATAAATATATAATCCATTTGTTAAGTTTGAAGCATCAAAAGATACTTTGTAACTTCCTGCTGCTTGCACATCATTTATTAGTTCTGCAACTTCTTGTCCAAGAATATTGAAAACTTTCAATGTTACTAATCCACTCTCTGGTATTGAAAAGTTAATCATTGTTGTTGGGTTAAATGGGTTTGGATAGTTTTGTCCTAATGAATATTCGTTTGGTATTTCAGAAGAAATTTCTTCCACACCAACAGTACCATTATCAACATCAATTAAAGTGGGGCTGACTGTAGAGTAACCATTAGCACCGGCAGGTGAATAAATTCTTAAAGCTTCAAACGAGCTGTTCACAATCATAACGTTACCGGCTGCATCTACATTAACATCTCTGATACTACCACCACCGCCACCGGGAAGATCTACAATAGTACCATCAACATTTGATTGCGCTGCTGAAAAGCTATTTTGAAATTCACCTTTTTCCATATCATAAGCTAAAACATTATGGAATGGACGTGCACTATTTTTACGAGTAACATAAACAATTCCATTAGCTTCATCAATAGCCAAACCATTAAAATTTATTGCTCGCGTATCATTTGTATTCGCATCTGAATCTTCATGATCTGGTGCGTCATTTAGACCCAATTGCCACATTTCAACAGGAGTAGCACCAGAGATATCCCATTTACTTAATCCAGAAACTGCTAAAGCGCTATAAGCTTGCTGAACCACATATAAGAAGCCTTCTGAATCCATCTCTATTCTAAAAGGATATCCTAATGTAGAAGTAGGTATTACCACCTCACTAGTACCAGCAAACTCACCAGTAGATTCGCCTAGCGCATATTTCATTATATGTGCCGCATCAAAACCATCCCCATCAGTTGGGCTGTCATTATCCGAACCGGTTCTTTCACTTGTTTGTTCAACTGTATAAAGAACTCTATCTGCACCTAATCCTACAACTAATGCATCAGAAATAGCATCTCCAGTAAAAGGTAAAACTGTTTCTACACTACCAGTTGAAAACAATGCATCGCCAACCGCTACTCCACCATCCACTACACCTGGATCCAGACCATTGCTCGACAAAACAAAAGCATATACTCTATCATCAGGTCCAACTGTTACACCCCATGGTGCACCTTCATATCCGGCTAAGGCTGTCCAGTCTATAACTGAATTTCCAGATGTATATGCTGAGGCAAATGATTGACCAAAATAGCGTCCGAATGAATCATGTAGATATATGCCTCTAGGTGTTTCTGCAGCCCCAGGACTTGTGGATTGGCCACCGGTTCTTTCTGCCACATATGTCATACCAAAATATGGACTCGCTTGACGTTTATTAGCTTCTACACCACTAGGACTCCAATACCAGCTATCGGGTCCAGTATCATAGCTTATCATCTCATACCCCCTTGATCCATCATTATCAGCAGCTTGAATCACAACAGAATAAACACCGCCTGTTACATTTCCGCCTGCATCTTTTGATCCATCCCACTGCACATCATTGAAACCCAACAAAGTTCCTTCTGCACCAGCAGCTATAGTAATTGTTTTTACTACAGCTTCTGTAGATGAATCCATTATAAGAATTACTACAGAAGTTGCATTTTGATTGAGGCTATACGATATTATTGCTGGAAAGGTACCGCTATATGTGATTTCAACGGCTGAAGCGAATACATTTGCTTGAACATAGTTTATGTTCAGAAACATTACGGTTATTATAAGAAGTAGATATTTTTTAATTTTCATTATATTACTTTCCTCCAAAGATTTTTTTTAATATTGTTAATTATTATTTCTCTTAACTACCTCCTTACAAGAGAAACGATTTAATTTTGATATTTTATTATTTTTTTTACGTGAATTCATTTATTAAGAATTTTTCTTTGTAAATAATTTTGAAATTTCACTTAACACCAATTCCAAAATAACTAGCTGTGATATTCGAGCTTGGCAAGAATAACTTCCCATCAAATTCGCAGATACTCCTGTAATAAGTTGAATTTGAGCAACACTGGCTATCTTTGACTGTGAAGAATTTGTTATACCAACAGTTTTTGCACCGTATTCATTGGCTTTTTTAATTGCTGCTACAATTTCTTCTGTTTCCCCTGAGTGTGATATCCCTACAACAACATCATTTGGTTTTAGAATTGGTATAATATTTTGGATTAGTGAACGGTCTCCAAAAAAATTACTGAAAACACCGAGACTGCCAAGCGAATCACAAAATATTTGTGCAACACCGGCAGAACCACCTAAACCTAGAATTACTACTCTATTTGCAGCAATAATTTGAGATGCAACCAAACTTAACATTCCACCAGCACAATTTTTAAATGTAGAATCAGTCTGATTTATAAAATTCTGTCTAAATGTTTCTTGTACGTCCTGCGATTCATCTTTGTTATTTGCATCTACATAAATGCTTTTGCCACTACGTAACAGTTCAGGGACTAATGTTACTTTGAAATCAGCAAACCCCAAATATCCCAACGATCGACAGAAGCGGAGTACAGTTGCATCACTTGTATTACATTTTTTTGCAAGTCCATTAAGAGTTAAGAGCACTGTTTCATCCATGTGTTTCTGGACAAATTCTGCAACACGTTTTTCAGATTTACTAAGAGAATCAAATAAGGCATTAATTAAAAATATTGGGCTATTTCGTTTTTCTGTCATTACTGCGTATCTCTCAATAGTTGGAACTTAGATAAAAGAAAATCTTTTGGGTTATTATGTTGTATACACTGCATTTTTGATTTCGAATATGTTTGTTTTACTACATTTTAATTATAAGGACATTTTAACCGAATGTCAAGGAAAATAAAAAATTAATTATATTTTAGTTATTTGATTCTAAATAAAGCAACTCTTATTCAAAACTCTATCCTTTAAAAGCATTAAAAGCTTACCTTTTCTAACAATTTTGATATATATAGGACGCTTTGCATAACCTGGTTTTGTCATTCTGAATTTATTTCAGAATCTCTAATTTAGCATGTATTCGAACATATAGATGCTGAAATGAGTTAATAATTATTAGAATCGATTTTTTGAAATTGGTGGAACCTCTTTGATGCTATATCAAGAAATTTGCCCAGATTCTACGTTAATAGGATTTTGAATATGGAAGGCTAATACGTGTGCTAAAGTAATACATTTTTAACGTATCTTCCAAGCAGGATCAACAATTGGGGCAGCTAAGCGGTTACTAGATCGTTTAAAAACTTGCAGACTTTGCCACCTGGATTTTTCGAAATCAATGGTTTTTATTGTGTCTAATACAGTATTGTTTATATCGATTGCATAGTTCTCTTTTAACGAATCTATTTTATTTACAAGAACATTACCAGCTTGCTGAATATAGGCAAACTTTTTTGCTGTACTTTTGTAGTCATCATACTTTGGAATTTCGTTGGCATTGATCTGAAAGGATTTAATATTTTTTTCAAAAAAACTTTTAGCTTTATCATCTGATATCTTGATTTCTTTTAAATAATATCTTCTTGTTTCATCATAAACCCATTTATCACGCCACTCTTTCATTTGTTTTTGAACACTTTTACTATTATCTAAATTACTATCTAAAGCTAACTTTATCAGAGCATGATCTCTAACTTGCAAAGCAATTTGATTACTTATTTCACCTCCTATTTTTTCTACATTTAAAGACTTGCCATTAATTTTTTGCGGATCAAACTTTTTAAGA